>NZ_JBIVZG010000035.1:0-64998 GCF_044759445.1 Streptomyces sp. NPDC101118
CCGGACGCGGAGCCGGAGATGATCCGGAGGTTCTTGCCCTTGGACTTGACGTAGGCGTTGATCGAGGGCGAGGGGCCGATGAAGCCGATGTCCAGCGAACCGCCGTTGAGCGCCTCGATCTCGGAGGGGCCGGCGTTGAACGTCTGGGGGGCGATCTTCGTCCCGCCCAGCTCCTTGGCGATCAGGCCTTCCTGGATGCCCACCAGCGCGGTCGCGTGGGTGAGGTTCGGGAAGTAGCCGATGCGGACGGTGTCCGCGGAGAGCTTCTTGCCGGTGGCCGCGACGTTGGACTTCTCGTCCTTCTTCTCGTCCTTGGCGCCGGAGCCGTAGCCGCAGGCGGCGAGGGAGCCGAACAGCAGCGGCAGGGCGGCCGCGGCGAGCACGGAACGGCGGAGGGCGGGGCGGTGGGTGGCAGGCACGGGAGGGTTTCCTCTCGGAGGCCCGGTGCTCACGTGCTCCGGATCAGTGGTCCGGGTACGCGGCCGGGAAGGCGTTCGGTCTTCGACGGTGCAGGTACGGCTCGTGGGGGGTGCGGGCGCGCAGGCAGTGCGCGTACGTCATCGCGCACATCGCGCCACCCCTCCCTGGCCGCTGCCGAGGGAGCCGCTGCCTACGCGGCCGCCCTCCTTCGCGAAGGTCGAGTAGATGTCGGCGGTCATGGTCAGAAGTCCCAGCCGTCGTCGTCCGGCGCGGCTTCCTCGGCCTGGGAGGCGAAGGACTCGCCCGCCATGCCCGCGGCGAGGGTGGTGCCGTCGGCCGGGTCGATCAGCAGGAAGGACCCGGTGCGGCGCGAGTCGGCGTACGCGTCGAGCGCGAGCGGCTCGGCGGTGCGTACGACGACCCGGCCGATGTCGTTGGCCACGAGCTGCCCGGGGTTCGGGTGCTGGGACAGGTCGTCCAGCGTCAGCCGCGAGGGAATCTCCTTGACGATCGCCTTCACCGTGCGCGTCGTGTGCTTGATCAGCACCCGGGCGCCCACGGTCAGCGGCTGGTCGGCCACGTGGCAGACCGTCGCGACGACGTCCTGCGTGGTGGCCGGGGTGCTCGCGGACGGCGCGATCAGGTCGCCGCGCGAGATGTCGATGTCGTCCTTCAGCCGCAGCGTCACGGACTGCGGGGCCCAGGCGATGTCCACGCTCTCGCCGAGCGCGTCGATCCCCTCGATGACGCTGGTCTTCCCCGAGGGCAGCACGGTGACGGCCTCGCCGACGCGCAGCACGCCGGAGGCGATCTGGCCGGCGTAGCCCCGGTAGTCCGGGTGCTCGGCGGTCTGCGGGCGGATCACGTACTGCACCGGGAAACGCGCCGGGCAGGCGGTGAGGTCGTGGCTGACCGGGACGGTCTCCAGGTGCTCCAGCACCGTCGGGCCGCCGTACCAGTCCATGTTGGCGGACGGGTCCACCACGTTGTCGCCGGCCAGCGCCGAGATCGGGATCGCGGTGATCTCCGGGACGCCGAGGGCGGAGGCGTACGAGGTGAACTCCTCGGCGATCTTCGCGAAGACCGCCTCGTCGTAGCCGACCAGGTCCATCTTGTTGACGGCCAGCACCACGTGCGGGACGCGCAGCAGGGCGGCCACGGCCGCGTGGCGGCGGGTCTGCTCGACCACGCCGTTGCGGGCGTCGACCAGGACGACGGCCAGCTCGGCCGTCGACGCGCCGGTGACCATGTTCCGGGTGTACTGCACGTGCCCGGGGGTGTCGGCCAGGATGAACCGGCGGCGGGCGGTGGCGAAGTAGCGGTAGGCGACGTCGATCGTGATGCCCTGCTCCCGCTCGGCCCGCAGGCCGTCGGTCAGCAGCGCCAGGTCCGGGGCGTCCTGCCCGCGGTCCTGGGACACCCGCTCCACGGCCTCCAGCTGGTCCTCCAGGACCGACTTGGAGTCGTGCAGCAGCCGGCCGACGAGGGTGGACTTGCCGTCGTCGACGGAGCCCGCGGTGGCGAAGCGCAGCAGCGTGGTGGCGCTGAGCTGCTCGGTGGTGCTGGTCATGGCTAGAAGTACCCTTCGCGCTTGCGGTCTTCCATCGCGGCCTCGGACAGCTTGTCGTCGGCGCGGGTCGCGCCCCGCTCGGTGAGGCGGGAGACGGCGATCTCGGCGATCACCGCGTCGAGCGTGGTGGCGTCGGAGTCGACGGCGCCGGTGCAGGACATGTCGCCGACGGTCCGGTAGCGGATCTGCCGGGTGACGACCTGCTCGGACTCCTTCGGGCCGCCCCACTCGCCCGCGGTCAGCCACATGCCGTTGCGCTGGAAGACCTCACGCTCGTGGGCGAAGTAGATCTCCGGCAGCTCGATGCCCTCGCGGTCGATGTACTGCCACACGTCCAGCTCGGTCCAGTTGGAGAGCGGGAAGACGCGGACGTGCTCGCCGGCGGCGTGGCGGCCGTTGTAGAGCTGCCACAGCTCGGGGCGCTGGCGGCGCGGGTCCCACTGGGAGAACTCGTCGCGCAGCGAGAACACCCGCTCCTTGGCGCGGGCCTTCTCCTCGTCGCGGCGGCCGCCGCCGAACACGGCGTCGAACCGGTGCTGCTGGATCGCCTCGGTCAGCGGGACGGTCTGCAGCGGGTTGCGCGTCCCGTCCGGACGCTCCTTCAGCTTGCCCGCGTCGATGTAGTCCTGGACCGAGGCCACGTGCAGACGCAGGCCGTACCGCTCGACCGTGCGGTCGCGGTACTCGATGACCTCGGGGAAGTTGTGCCCCGTGTCGACGTGCAGCAGCGTGAACGGGACCGGCGCGGGGGCGAAGGCCTTGAGCGCCAGGTGCAGCATGACGATGGAGTCCTTGCCGCCGGAGAACAGGATCACCGGCTTCTCGAACTCGCCCGCCACCTCGCGGAAGATGTGCACCGCCTCGGACTCGAGGGCGTCGAGGTGCGACAGGGCGTACGGCGCGTCGGCGTCGGCGGCCGGGTTGTGCAGGTGCGCGGCGGTGGTCACGCCAGTCCCCTCTCGTTGAGCAGCGCGAACAGCGACGCCGCGGACTCCTGGACGGTCTGGGTGTGCGACTCGATGCGCAGGTCCGGCGCGGCCGGAGCCTCGTACGGGTCGTCGACGCCGGTGAGACCGGAGATCTCGCCCGCCGCCTGCTTGGCGTACAGGCCCTTCACGTCGCGCTCGGAGCAGACCTCGACCGGGGTGGCCACGTGGACCTCCAGGTACGCGGTGCCGGCGTCGGCGTGCCGCTTGGCGACGGCCTCGCGGCTGTCCGCGTACGGCGCGATGACCGGCACGAGCGCCTTGACGCCGTTGCTCGCGAGCAGTTCGGCGACGAAGCCGATCCGCTGCACGTTGGTGTGCCGGTCCTCACGGGTGAAGCCCAGGCCCGCCGACAGGAACTCGCGGATCTCGTCGCCGTCCAGGACCTCCACGCGGTGGCCCTCGCCGCGCAGCCGCTCGGCCAGCGCGTACGCGATGGTGGTCTTGCCCGCGCTCGGCAGACCGGTCAGCCACACGGTGGCTCCCTGGCCGGTCACGCTCATCTGCTTCTCCGTAGCTTCCGTCACTTCGGTACGTTCCGTCATCAGCCGTGCAGTCCGCACTCGGTCTTGGCCCGGCCCGCCCAGCGGCCGGCCCGCGCGTCCTCGCCGTCCGCCACGCGGCGGGTGCAGGGGGCGCAGCCGACCGAGGCGTAGCCGTCCATGAGGAGCGGGTTGGTCAGCACGCCGTGCTCGAGGACGTAGGCGTCCACGTCCTCCTGCGTCCACTTGGCGATCGGCGAGACCTTGACCTTGCGCCGCTTCTCGTCCCAGCCGACCACCGGGGTGTTCGCCCGGGTCGGGGACTCGTCGCGGCGCAGGCCGGTCGCCCACGCGTCGTAGCCGGTGAGGCCCTCTTCGAGGGGCTTGACCTTGCGGAGGGCGCAGCACAGGTCCGGGTCGCGGTCGTGCAGCTTCGGGCCGTACTCGGCGTCCTGCTCGGCGACCGTCCGGCGCGGGGTGAGGGTGATGACGTTGACGTCCATCACCGCGTCGACCGCGTCACGGGTGCCGATGGTCTCCTCGAAGTGGTAGCCGGTGTCGAGGAAGACCACGTCCACACCCGGGAACGCACGCGAGGCCAGGTGCGCGACGACCGCGTCCTCCATCGAGGAGGTGACGCAGAAGCGCGCGCCGAAGGTCTCGGCGGCCCAGGTGAGGATCTCCAGCGGGGAGGCGTCCTCCAGGTCGCGGCCCGCCTGCTCGGCCAGCGCCCTGAGTTCCGCCGTCTTGAGATCCGCGTCTTGAGCGGTGGTCATATCCCGTCCCCTCCGTTGCCGTTCGACTGGAAGCCGCGGGCCAGCAGCCCGAGGTACTTCAGTTGGAAGGCGCGGTTGCAGGACCGGCATTCCCAGGCGCCGTGGCCCTGTTCGTTCGGGAACAGGTCCTCGTCGCCGCAGTACGGGCAGTAGAACGGTGCGGCGCGCTCGCTCACGACAGGCTCTTCTCGTCCGCGCGCGCCACCCAGGCGGCGAACCGCTCGCCGTCCTCGCGCTCCTCCTCGAAGCGCCGGACGACCCGCTCGACGTAGTCGGGCAGCTCGGCCGAGGTGACCTTCAGGCCGCGGACCTTGCGGCCGAAGCCGGCCTCCAGGCCCAGCGCGCCGCCCAGGTGCACCTGGAAGCCCTCGACCTGGTTGCCGTCGTCGTCCAGGACCAGCTGGCCCTTGAGACCGATGTCCGCAACCTGGATACGGGCGCAGGCGTTGGGGCAGCCGTTGATGTTGATCGTGATCGGCTGGTCGAACTCCGGCAGGCGGCGCTCCAGCTCCTCGATGAGGGTCTGGCCGCGGCCCTTGGTGTCGACGATCGCCAGCTTGCAGAACTCGATGCCGGTGCACGCCATGGTGCCGCGCCGGAACGGGGACGGCTTGACCCGCAGGTCCAGCGCCTCCAGGGCGGAGACCAGCGGCTCGACCTGCTCCTCGGCCACGTCGAGCACGATCATCTTCTGCTCGGCGGTGGTGCGCACCCGGCCGGAGCCGTGCCGCTCGGCGATGTCGGCGATCTTCGTCAGGGTGGCGCCGTCCACGCGGCCGACGCGGGGGGCGAAGCCGACGTAGAAGTTGCCGTCCTTCTGGCGGTGCACACCGACGTGGTCGCGCCACTGCTGGACCGGCTGGTCCGGGGCGGGGCCGTCGGTGAGCTTGCGCTTGAGGTACTCGTCCTCCAGGACCTGGCGGAACTTCTCCGCGCCCCAGTCGGCGACCAGGAACTTCAGGCGGGCCCGGGTGCGCAGGCGGCGGTAGCCGTAGTCGCGGAAGATCGAGATGACGCCGGTGTAGACGTCCGGGACCTCGTCGAGCGAGACCCAGGTGCCGAGACGGACGCCGAGCTTGGGGTTGGTGGACAGGCCGCCGCCGACCCAGACGTCGAAGCCGGGACCGTGCTCGGGGTGGTTCACGCCGACGAAGGCGATGTCGTTGATCTCGTGCGCCACGTCGAGCAGCGGCGAGCCGGAGACCGCGGACTTGAACTTGCGGGGCAGGTTGGAGAAGTCCTTGTTGCCCACGATGCGGCGGTAGATCTCGTCGATGGCGGGGGTGCCGTCGATGATCTCGTCCTCGGCGATGCCGGCGACCGGGGAGCCGAGGATGACGCGGGGGGTGTCGCCGCAGGCCTCGGTCGTCGAGAGACCGACCGCCTCCAGGCGGTTCCAGATCTCCGGGACGTCCTCGATGCGGATCCAGTGGTACTGCACGTTCTGGCGGTCGGTGATGTCCGCGGTGCCGCGGGCGAACTCCTCGGAGATCTCGCCGATCACGCGCAGCTGCTGCGTGGTGAGGCGGCCGCCGTCGATGCGGACGCGCAGCATGAAGAACTCGTCGTCCAGCTCCTCCGGCTCCAGGATCGCGGTCTTGCCGCCGTCGATCCCGGGCTTGCGCTGGGTGTAGAGGCCCCACCAGCGCATGCGTCCGCGCAGGTCGTTGGGGTCGATCGAGTCGAACCCGGCCTTGGAGTAGATCGTCTCAATGCGTGTCCGCACGTTGAGACCGTCGTCGTCCTTCTTGAACTGCTCGTTGCCGTTGAGGGGCGTGAAGTGGCCTACGGCCCACTGGCCTTCTCCGCGGTGGCGGCCGGTCTTGCGGCGCGCGACGGCGGCGGCGGGCTTTTCGGGGGTGGCGGCCATGGCGGTACGTCCTTCTGTGGCGGCTCAAGGCAAGGGGACAGGTGGCGGCGGAATGACCCCGTTACTGCGGTGACCCGGGACAAATGGTTCCGGGTGCGGCAAAACGGGCCCCGCTGCGGGTGTGCGGGGGCCTGTTCCGGCCTCAGGGGGATCGACGCGTCCGCGACGACGGGGACGGCGAAATTACGGCGTGGCTGGTTCCGTCAGCGCGCCGGACAGATGGCGCTGGACACGCGGCCGAGGTCGACGTGCCGCCGACTCACCAAGGCAATTCCAGCTCCAGTCATGGCGGAAGCGTGGCATGCGGCGCTTGGAGGAGTCCACTAGTGTCCGCGATTTGGACGCGAGAGTCTCGAAATGCGGGACGCTGTGGCTTGGGTCACGTGCCGGGACGCCTGGGGGAGGCGGCCCCGGGCGCACAATCCGGCCGGGGTGGCGTCCCGCGGACTCCGTGGGCGCGGCCCCGGGGGCCGGACCGCCGGGGGCCCTCTGGGGGGCCGAGCGTACCCCTCCGGGCGGCCGAGCCGACCGCCGGGCGCAACTCGGCCCGGCGCCGGCGCAGCGGCGGAGCCGCCGGGCGGCCGGGCATGCCGGAATCAGGCATCGGCCCCTGCCCCCGGCGCCCGTCTCGGCGGCCGGACGGCGGGGCGACCGCTGGGTGCGCTCGGGCCGGCGGCGGTCGGCCGGAGGCCGGTGTCGGTGTCGCGGCGGCGGGACGTGGGGCAGACGTCGGGCCCTGAGCCCTGCCGCCCGTCTCGGCCGCAGGGTGCTGGGGACGGCCGGTCACCCCGGCGGGGTGACCGCCGGGTGCGCTTGCGCCGGCGCCCGGTGCCGGGGAGGCCACGGCAGGCGTCGCGGCCGAGTCGCCGGGGATCCGCCGCCCCGCATCGCCGGGAGGCCCCGGGCGCGACCACCGGGCGAGGGGCCGATGTCCGCCCCACGCCCCGCCGCCCGTCTCGGCACGGGCCGGCGAGGACGGACGGGCGACCTCGGCGGGGCGACCTCCAGGGCGCGCCGCCGGCGCGGGTGCAAGCTGCCGGCGCCGCCGCCCCGAACGAACGGCCGGACGGCACTGCGCGCCGGGCGAGGGGCCGGCGTCGGGCCCGCCGCCCCGCCGCCCGTCTCGGCCGCGGGACGGCCGGGCGACCCGGGGCACAGGGCAGGGGTCTGTCGCGCTGCGGGCCGCCGGCGCGGGTGCAGGCTGCCGGGGCCGCCGCCCGGACGAACCGCAGACGGTACTGCGCGCGGGGCGAGGGGCCGGTGTCCGCCCCCCGGCAGGGGCGGCCGGGCGGCCCCGCAGGGGTCTGTCGCGCTGCGGGGCCGTCGGCGCGGGTGCAAGCTGCCGGGGCCGCCGCCCGGACGAACCGTCGGACGGGACTGCGCGCCGGGCGAGGGGCCGGCGTCCGATCCCCGGCAGGGGTCTGTCGCGATGCGGGCCGTCGGCGCGGGTGCAGGCCGGCGCGGCCCCGTCGTCCCGGACGAACCGCCGGACGGCACTACGCGCCGGGCCAGGGGCCGGGCGTCGGGCCCTCCGCCTTCTCCTCGGTCTCGGTCCGGAAGAGCCGGAAGCCCCGGCGCTGGTAGTTGTCCATCGCCGTCGGGCCGTCCTGGCTGCACGTGTGCACCCAGACCCGCCGGGTCGGCTCGCGGTCCGGCCAGCGGTCCGCCAGGTCCCAGGCGCGGGCGGCGCCGACGGTCAGCAGGTGCCCGCCGATGCGGCGGCCCCGGAATGCCGGCAGCAGGCCGAAGTACATGATCTCCACCACACCGTCCGGCTGCGGGTCCAGCTCGATGTACCCCGCCGGGGTCCCGCGGTCGTACGCCACCCACGTCTCCACGCCGGGCCGCTCCAGGACCTTCACCCACTCCTCGTAGGTGAGCGAGAGCCGGTCCGTCCAGTGGATGTCCTGGCCGACCGAGGCGTACAGGAAGCGGCTGAACTCGGGCGAGGGGACCTCGGCCCGCTCGACGCGGATCTCGTCGCCGGGCACGACCGCGGGCCGCAGGTCGTCCGGCGAGGTCTGCTCGAGCGACCAGGTGGTGAGAGTGATGCTCATGCCTGCCAGGGAATCACGGGTGCCCCTCGCGCCCCAAGCGGGTCCTGATCACAGCGGGCGCGGCCGAGTGCGGCAGCAGGTCGAAGGGGTCCTCCGGCATGACGACCTCGACGCCCACCGTCTCCTGGAACCGGTAGGGCCGGTGCGCCAGCACCCCCGCCAGGTGCCTCCTGACCCGGGACATCTCGGCCCGCACCGTCACCGTCCGCGAGGCGTCCCCGAAGATCTCCTCCGCCAGCTCGGCCGCCGTCCACCCCCGCGGGCCCGCGGCGAGCAGGAACAGCATCTCCGCGTGGCGCGGGCTCAGCTCCAGCGTCCACTCCCCGGCGCTCCCGCCCACCGTGGCCGACCAGCGCCGCGGCCGGCTCAGGTCCAGCACCACCCGGGAGACCTCCCCGCCGGTACGGGCCTCCTCCACCCGTATCAGCCAGCCGCCCGGCAGCGGCTCCACCGCGCAGTCGCCCAGCGCCGGCAGCCAGACCCGCCCCGGCCCGAAGGACTTCGGCAGCGGCACCCGCTCCGGCGGCGCCATCCCGGTCACCGCCGCCGTCCAGCCCTGCCCGTCCACCGCCAGGGCCCGCCCCGGCAGCCGCGCCAGCAGCGGCGCGGCCACCGCCCGCAGCCCCTCCAGGGACCCCAGGTGCCGCAGCCGCAGCTCGCTCTCCGCCAGCCGGGCCACCGAGGACACCCAGGCCAGCGTCGCCGGGTGCATGGTCGCGAGCGGACCGCTCACGTCGATCACGCCCAGCAGGGAGCCGTCCCGCGGGTCGTGGATCGGCGCCCCGGCGCAGGTCCAGTCGTGGTGGCTGCTGACGAAGTGCTCGGCCGAGAAGACCTGCACCGGCCGCCGGGCCACCAGCGCGGTCCCCACGCCGTTCGTCCCGACCACGCCCTCGTCCCAGTCCGCGCCCACCTCGAAGCCGAGCCGGTCCGCCTTCCGCAGGATCGAGGCGTGCCCCTCCCGCCACAGCAGCCGCCCCTCGGCGTCGGCGACCACCATGATGTGCAGCGCCTCGTCGAGCGTGGGCAGCAGCCCCTCCCGCAACACCGGCAGCACCTGCCGCAGCGGCGACAGCTGCCGCCGCTCCTCCGTCTCGGCCACCGACAGCATCCGGGAGCGGGCGTCCCGGTCCGGGTGCACGCCGCCCGCCATCATCCGCCGCCAGGACTCGGCGATCTCGGGACGCGGCGCGGCCGGCGGTCTCCTGCCGGCCAGGGCGGCCGCCCGTACGCCCTTGAGCAGGCGCGCGGCCTGCCCCGCGTCCATGGCCGACAGGCGGGCCAAGTCGACAGCGGTGTTGGTCACCGGATCCTCCCCGTACTGAACCGGACGTGCCCCGGAACCGGACCGGTCACCCCGGGAGCGCCCCTCCCCGGGGCCCCTCGCGGACGGTTCCGCACCAAAGCGTTGCAACGGTATGCAACTCTCGCCAAGTCCCGGTCGGCCGACCGAAACTAACCGCGACGCCGCTCTGCGGCGTCGCAGCTCCTCCTCGGGGCGAACGTGGCGGGGGTGGTGCCGAGTCGGCGCGGTGCCACCCCGGTCCGCGGCCGTACGGGCCGCCGCCACCCTCTCTCCGCCGCCAGCCCCTCTCCGCCGCCCGGCGGACACCCCTCTCCCGGCCACGCGGCCGCCGCTCCGGCCCCCCGGTCAGGTACGCACCGTCACTCCGCCCCGGCCGTCAGCCGCGCCCGCTCCACCAGCGCGCCCAGGTCCAGCGTGGGCGGCAGCGTGCCGAAGCTCGACCCCCAGTCCCCGCCCAGCCGCGAGGCGCAGAACACGTCCGCCACCTCCGGCGGGGCGAACCGCACCAGCAGCGACCCCTGCAGCACCAGCGCCATCCGCTCCGCCAGCCGCCGCGCCCGCGCCTCGATGCCCTCCAGGTCGGCCAGCTCCGTCAGCATCCCCTTGACCGCCGCGTCCAGCCGGTGGTCCGCGCCCCGCGCCAGCCCCACCTCCCGCAGGAAGGCGTTCAGCGCCATCGGCTCCCGCTGCAACGCCCGCAGCACGTCCAGCGCCTGGACGTTGCCCGCGCCCTCCCAGATCGAGTTCAGCGGCGACTCCCGCAGCAGCCGCGGCAGCCCCGACTCCTCCACGTACCCGTTGCCGCCCAGGCACTCCAGCGCCTCCGCCACCACCGGCGTGCACCGCTTCGTCACCCAGAACTTGGCCACCGGCACCGCGAGCCGCAGGAACGCCCGCTCCGCCTCGGTGTCCGCGTCGTACGCCGCCGCCAGCCGCAGCGCCAGCGTCAGCGCCGCCTCCGACTCCACCGCCAGGTCCGCCAGGACGTTCCGCATCAGCGGCTTGTCGATCAGCTTCCCGCCGAACGCGCTCCGGTACGCCGTGTGGTGCACGGCCTGCGTGAGCGCCTGCCGCATCACCGCCGCCGCCCCCGTCACGCAGTCCAGCCGGGTCGCCGAGACCATCCCGATGATGGTCCGCACCCCCCGCCCCTCCTCGCCCACCCGGCGCGCCCACGTCCCGTCGAACTCCACCTCGGCGGAGGCGTTGGACCGGTTGCCCAGCTTCTCCTTGAGCCGCTGGATCGCGAAGGCGTTCCGCGTGCCGTCCGGCAGCACCCGCGGCACCAGGAAGCAGCTCAGCCCCTCCGGAGCCTGCGCCAGCACCAGGAACCCGTCGCTCATCGGCGCGGAGCAGAACCACTTGTGACCGGTCAGCAGGTACTCGCCCGCCGCGTCCAGCGGCCGCGCCTGCGTCGTGTTGGCCCGTACGTCGCTGCCGCCCTGCTTCTCCGTCATCCCCATGCCGAACAGCACCCCGGCCTTCAGGGCCGCCGGCCGCAGCTCGCGCTCGTACAGGTGCGAGGTCAGCAGCGGCTCCCACGCGGCCGCCAGTTCCGGGTCGGTGCGCAGCGCCGGCACCGCCGCGTGGGTCATGGACACCGGGCAGCCGGTCCCCGCCTCGGCCTGCGACCACACGTAGAAGCCGGCCGTCCGCCGCACGTGCCCGCCCGGCCGGCCCCACGCGTCCGTCAGCCCCGCGGCCACGGCCTTGCCCAGCAGGCGGTGCCAGGCCGGGTGGAACTCCACCTCGTCGATCCGGTGCCCGTACCGGTCGTGGCTGCGCAGCCGCGGCGGGTTCTCGTTCGCCTGCGCCGCCCACTCCTGGACCTGGGACGAGCCCGCGGCGCGCCCGAGCGCGCCCAGCTCGGCCTCCGCCTCGGCGAGCGGTTCCGGCTCCAGGTGCCGGGCCACCCCCTCCACCAGGGCCGGGTCCGTGGCGTAGACGTCGTACCCGGCCAGCGGCGGGGCCTGATTGGTGACGGTGTGGGTGGTGGCTGCCATGCCGATACGGTAAGGACGTGCAGCCAGCAAATGAAACACCCGAGCCCCCTCCGGGGCGGCTCCACAGGGCCCGGGTCCTGTACCGCAACGTCTCCAAGCGCAAGATGGCCTGGCTGCTCCTCAAGGACACCGTCAACTCGTGCATCGAGTACCGGATCCTGGGCCTGGCCGCCGAAGCGGCCTTCTTCACCCTGCTCTCCCTGCCGCCGCTCTTCCTCGGCCTGCTCGGCCTGCTCGGCTACGTCGACGGCTGGACCAACACCCACACCGTCGCCAGCATCGAGGAGAACCTCCTGGGGGCCGTCGGCACGGTCCTGTCCGACCGGGGCGTCAACGACGTGGCCAAGCCGCTCCTGGACGACGTCACCAGCCGCGGCCGGCCCGACATCATCTCCCTCGGCTTCGCCTTCGCCCTGTGGTCAGGCTCCCGCGCGGTGAACGTCTTCATCGACACGATCACCGTCATGTACGGCCTCGACGGCCGCCGGGGCATCGTCAAGACCCGCCTGCTGGCCTTCCTGCTGTACGTGATCGCCCTGCTCATCGGCGCGGTGGTGCTGCCGCTGATGGTGGTCGGCCCCGACGCGGTGGTCGCGGTCTTCCCGTGGGGCACCGAGCTGATCAGCGTCCTGTACTGGCCCACGGTCACCCTGCTGTCCATCGCCTTCCTGACCACGCTGTACCACGTGTCCGTGCCGGTCCGCTCGCCCTGGATCGAGGACGTGCCGGGGGCCCTGGTGGCGCTGGCCATGTGGGTGCTGGGCAGCTTCCTGCTGCGGATCTACCTGACCAGCACCGTCGAGGGCCCCACCATCTACGGCTCCCTCGCGGCCCCGGTGGCGGTGCTGCTGTGGATCGGCATCTCGGCCTTCGCCGTGCTCGTGGGCGCGGCCGTGAACGCCGCCATCGACCGCGTCTGGCCCTCCGTCGCCACCGCCGCCGCCCGGGAGGCCAACGAGCGGGCCAAGGAGGCGGAGGCCCACCAGCTGGTGGCCCGCGCCGCGGCGTGGCGGGCGCTGGCCGAGGGGGAGTCCGAGGACGACGAGGACGGCGGCGACATGCCCTCCGAGTTCCCGGAGCGCTGGTCGAAGTTCCTGCCGCCGGACGACGTCCAGGCCCGCCTGCGCAAGGAGAGCCACCGGCACCCCTAGGGCCTTCCGGCGGACCATGGCTGGGGCTGGGGCTGGGGCTGGGGCTGGGGCTGGGGCTGGGGCTGGGGCTGGGGCCGGCGCTGGGGCCGGGGGCCGGCGCTGGGGCCGGGGGCCGGGGGCGCCGCGTTAGCGTGGGGGTGTGTACCAGGAACGCGCCTCCCGCGTGCTGCCGGGAGCCGTCGTGTGGCGGGCCGAGCCGGGGGACGGGCCCGCCGCGCCCGTACTGCCGGACGGCTGCATGGACCTGCTGTGGGCCGACGGGCGCCTCTGGGTCGCCGGTACGGACACCCGCCCGCACAGCACCGGGGACGTGACCGCCGCCCGCTTCGCCGGTGTGCGGCTGCCGCCCGGCACCGCCCCCGCCCTGCTCGGCGTACCGGCCCACGCTCTGGTCGACCTGCGCGTACCGCTCGCCGAGCTGCTGCCCGGCGTCCGGCTGCCCGGCGTCCGGCTGCCGGACGGGGAGCGCACCGGGCCGGGTGCCGCCCGCGCCCTGGAGGACCTCGCCGCCCGGCTGGCCGCCGCCGCACCGCCGCCCGACCCCCTGGCCGCCGGGATCGTGGCGCACCTGCGCGCCGGGCACTCGGTGGCCCGTA
This sequence comes from Streptomyces sp. NPDC101118, assembly GCF_044759445.1. NCBI lineage: Bacteria > Bacillati > Actinomycetota > Actinomycetes > Kitasatosporales > Streptomycetaceae > Streptomyces > Streptomyces sp. NPDC101118. The sequence goes on from NZ_JBIVZG010000035.1 coordinate 13,218, forward strand.
CGGCCGAGGCCGTCGGGCTGGGCGCCCGGCAGCTGCACCGCCGCTCCCGCGAGGCCTTCGGCTACGGGCCCAAGACGCTGGCCCGGGTGCTCCGGCTGCGCCGCGCGCTGGCCCTGGCCCGCACGGGCATGCCGGCCGCGGAGATCGCGTACGCCGTCGGCTGCGCGGACCAGGCGCACCTGGCCAGGGAGGTCAGGGAGCTGGCCGGGACCACCCTCGGCGCCTACAGCGCGGCGAACAGGGAGACACCGCAGCCGTCCGGGTCCAGCACCACGGCGTAGCGCTGCCCCCAGAACGCGTCCCAGGGCTTGAGGTGTCCCGGGTGGCCCGCGTCCGTCAGTTCCGCGTACAGGGCGTCGACCTCGGCGGGGGAGTCGCAGCGGAAGGCCAGCTCGCGCCGGTCGCCGCCCGTCGGCCGGGTCCAGGACGGGTCGAAGGAACGGACCGTGTCCTCCGTGTCCCAGGCGATCCGCAGCCCGCCCGGCAGTTCCGCCTCGACGTGCGGCTGCGCGTCGGCGTCCGGGGGCAGCGTGAAGCCGAGCCTCCGGTAGAAGGAGAGCGAGGCGGCCATGTCGGAGACGACCAGGCCGATCATGTCGAGTCGTGGAGTCATGGGCCCATGCTGGCCCCGCCGGGCGGCCGGGTCTTGAAGGAATCGGACGCGCGGCGCGGCGCCCGGACCGGCCGGCGGAAAAAGAATTGACGGGCGTGCACGGGGGAGGGTTATGGTTCCGGAGTACCTGAGGGGCGGGACGCCGCTTGGGTGCCAACAGGACGTACCGACACGTGGATCCGACCAGGAGGTGGACTTTCGATGACTGCCGTCGCGCTGGGCGCTGCCCGCATCCCGAAGCTCGTCGTTCCCACTTCCGTGGTCTCCGGCTGACCTCTTCTTCCTCCGCGCCGCGCCGTCGTGCGCGTGTGCCGCCGGGACCGCCCACCGTGAAGGGTCCCCCTTGTCTCTCTCCGCCTCTCAGGCATCTTTCGCTTCTTCTTCCTCTTCTCCTGCTCCTTCTGCTTCTGCTTCTGCCGCTTCGGCTTCCGACGCCTCCGCCGCGCTCGCCCCGTACGGCTGGGACGCCGGCTGGGAGGCCGAGTTCGCGCCGTACGCCGCCGAGGGCCTGCTCGCCGGCCGGGTGGTACGGGTCGACCGCGGCCAGTGCGACCTCGTCACCGCCGAGGGCCCGGTCCGCGCGGACACCGCCTTCGTCACCCCGCACGACCCGCTCCGGGTCATCTGCACCGGCGACTGGGCGGCGGTCGAACCCGGGGGCAACCCGCGGTACGTCAAGGCGTACCTGCCGCGCCGGACCGCGTTCGTGCGGTCCACCTCCTCCCAGCGCTCCGAGGGGCAGATCCTCGCCGCCAACGTCGACCACGCGGTCATCGCGGTCTCGCTCGCCGTGGAGCTGGACCTCGGCCGCATCGAGCGCTTCCTCGCCCTGGCCTGGGAGTCCGGCGCGCAGCCGCTCGTCGTGCTGACCAAGGCGGACCTCGTACCGGACCCGGCCGCCCTCTCGTACCTGGTCCAGGACGTGGAGACGGCCGCCCCCGGCGTCCAGGTGCTCACGGTCAGCTCCCTGACCGGCGAGGGCATGGACGTGCTCGGTGCGGTCCTCGGCTCCGGCACCAGCGTGCTGCTGGGCATCTCCGGCGCCGGCAAGTCGACCCTGGCCAACGCCCTGCTGGGCGAGCAGGTCATGGACGTCCAGGCCACCCGCGAGGTGGACGGCAAGGGCCGGCACACCACCACGACCCGCAACCTCCTCCGCATGCCGGGCGGGGGCGTCCTCATCGACACCCCCGGCCTGCGCGGGGTGGGCCTGTGGGACGCGGAGACCGGCGTCGGCCAGGTCTTCGCCGAGATCGAGGAGCTGGCCGAGGACTGCCGCTTCCACGACTGCGCCCACGAGAGCGAGCCCGGCTGTGCCGTGCGGGCGGCGCTGGAGTCCGGCGCGCTGCCCGAGCGGCGGCTGGACAGCTACCGCAAGCTGCTCCGCGAGAACCAGCGGATCGTGGCCAAGACCGACGCCCGCCTGCGGGCGGAGATCCGCCGTGACTGGCGGCTGAAGTCGGCCGAGGGGCGGGCCAATTACGCGGCGAAGCGCGGCGGCCACGGCTGACGGTCCGCCTTCGCGGGTGTCGGGCCGCCTGCGCGGGTGTCGGGCGCCTTTCGCGGTCGTGGGGCGGCCTCCGCGATTGTCGGGCGGCCTCCGCGGTTGACGGGACGCCTCCGCGATTGTCGGGCTCGCGCCTTCCGCGGCTGGCCCCGGTCACGCCGGACCGGCCCCCTCCCGGGGTGCCGGTCCGGCACGGCCGTCACAGGCCCCATGAGTGCACCCGTGCCGGGTGGATGCGGATGACCTCCTGGCTGAAGTGGGGTCCGAGTCCGTGTGGCCCGGTCAGCAGTTCCGCCTCGCCCCTGATCTCGATCCCGCGCACCCGCCACGGGCGGGTGCTGACCAGGTCGTCGACGACCAGCGCGAGCCACGGGTTCGCCGTCAGGTTGCGCCACTTCCTGGTGGTGCCCATCGCCATGCCGCCGACCAGGACCGTGCCGTCGTCCTGGAGGAAGAACCCGACCGGGTTCGCCTGCGGCCGCCCCTGGGGATCGACGGTCGCCAGGCGGCCCAGGGGCTGGGTGCCGAGGTAGGCCACCTCGGCCTCGGTGAATCCGGTGAAGTCCCTCATGCCGACCAGCATCCGCGGCGTACCGCGCCCGCGCATCGGTCCCCGGTCCCGGTTCCCCGGACGTAGGCCCGCCGGGCGGACGTACGGGAGGGAGGGAGTACGGGAGTACGGGCGTACTCCGGCCCCGCAGAAGGGCGTTCACCCGACCGCGGGAGGATGGGGCGGACCCCGCCGCCCCGGCCAGATGACGGCCTCCGACGCGGCGATGGCGAAGCTGTACGCGCGGACGATGCGGCTGGCGGAGGGCAACCCGGTGCCGGGCGGGTCGTTCCAGGAGATACACGACGCGCTCCAGGACCTCTGGGAACGCGGGCTGGCCCTGCGCGGCACGATGCGGGCCGACCTGGGCGTGGGGGCCGGGGCGGACCTGGGCGCCGCGGGCGTGACGGCGCCGGCCCCGTCGGCCCCGTCGGCGCAGGGGACCGGAGCGGGGCAGGCGGAGGCTGCGGGCGGTACCGCGGCCCGTACAGCCGGTACCGCAGCCGGTACCGCAGCCGGTACCGCGGAGGCGTGAGGGCTGCCCGGCCAGGGTGGGGCTGAGGCGGCCTCTGCTCCTTTCCCCGGTCGGTCACTCCGGGCCCTGTCCGTCCCCGCCTTTGGCCAGCCGGCCGCCTGGTCCGTGTCCGCCGGCCGCCCGGTCGTCGTCCGCCGGTTCCTGTTCCGGAGTCGTGTGCCGGCCGGTGGTCAGCCGGTTGCCCGGTCGTCGTCCGCCGGTTCCTGTTCCGGGGCCGTGTGCCGGCCGGTGACCAGCAGGGCACCGGCCGGGGTGCGGCGGGCCAGGAAGCCCGTGCGCAGCCAGCCTCCGGGGGTGTAGGAACGGGCGTCGTGCTCCGGTGCCCGGTAGTAGCCCCTGGGCGTGTACGGGCCGCGGGCCAGCAGCTCGCCGGGCTCCCCGTCCGGCACGTCCGCGCCATCGGCGCCGACGACGCGGAGGTCGTCGTCCGGCGAGAGCGGCCGCACCCGCCCCTCCGGCTCCGTCGCGTCCTCCTCGCCGGGGCCGGACAGCAGCAACGGCCCCTCCGCCAGGCCGAACACCCGCTGCACCCGGCAGCCCAGCGCCCGGCCCAGTCCCTCCGCCGTCGCCCCGGACAAGGCCGCGTCCCCGCCGGCCTGGACGAGGCGGAGGCTGCCGGTACCTGCTCCGTCCCCGTCCGCGGGAAGCGCGTCGAGCCAGCGTCCGGCGGCGTCCGCCGTGAGCGACGTGACGGTGACCGCCTCCCGCGCGACGAGCGCCAGGCACGCGCCGGGCTCCGGGCCGTCGGCCAGGACGACCGTGCCGCCGACGGACAGGGTGCCGACGACCCCGGGGCCGCCCAGGACGAACGGGGACCCCGCGGCCGGGACGGCGAGGTACACGTCGTCCTCGGTGAGCGAGACGAGCTCGGCCGCCGCCCGCGCCTGGTACGCGTAGTCGTCGTGCGTCCGGGGCACGAGCACCGGCTCCCCGGTGACGGCGCCGGCGGGCAGCAGGAACGCCACCTGGTCCGCGCCCTGCACCAGCGCCGGCGCCGGCGGGGCGTCGACGTTGCCGAGCGGGCTGTACTGGCAGCCGGCCGGATCGGTCGTCAGGCCGCCGTACGGGGAAGAGGCGCCCGGCGCGTCGAGGGTGAACACCCGCCGCAGGAAGGGCCAGCGGGCCGCGATGTCCGCGGCGGCCGCCGTCGTGTCGAACTCCGGGTGCTCCGCCAGGGCGGCCCAGCCCACGGCCTGGGTGACCCGCGCGAGCCGGGTGATCTCGGGCGCGCCGTACGAGAGGGGGCAGAGCACGGGTACCAGTCCGGCCCGCATCAGCGCGAACAGCGTGACCACGGCCTCGGGGACGCTCGGCAGCTGGACGAGGACGCGCTGCCCCGGGTGCAGGCCGCGCAGCCGGAAGCCGGCCGCCCTGCGCTCCACCCGCCGGTTCAGGTTCGCGTACGTCACGCGCTCGCCGTCGTGCACGAGCGCCGTCCGCGGCCCGTACTGCAGGGCCCAGCCGCGCAGCAGGTTGTCCAGCGTGTTGCCGCGCCAGTGCCCGGCCGCCCAGTAGCGGTCGACGAACGCCCCGGGCCAGGGCGTACAGCCGTCGAGCGTCGGTGCCATGTGCTTCCCCCCCCCGTGCCGGTCGATCTGGCCAGCTCTGCCGGTCGATCGTGGTCATCCCTGCCGGTCGATCGTGGTCATGCCTGCCGGTCGATCTTGGTCATCCCACCCGTGGACGCCCGCCGGCCGCAAGGCGCGTTCCCGACCAGCGGTGCGGGCCGCCCTCGGCAGAACGTCCAAGGGCGCCCGAGGTCGCCCGAGGTCGCCCGAGGACGTTCAAGGTCGCCCGAGGTCGCCCGAGGTCGCCCGAGGTCGCCCGAGGACGCCCGAGGTCGCCCGAGGACGGGTGGCGTAGCCGGAGGGCGCCCGGCCTCCGGCCGGTCAGCACCACACCTCGGCCACCGCCGCCGCGCAGCGCGCAGCCTGGGCGTGCCCGGCACGGGCGGCGGCCGGGCGGCGGGACTGGTCGAGCATGTTCCGTCCCAGGACCCGCCGGGCCTCCCGGTCGGGGGCCAGGACCAGGGCGCGGGCACCGCGGGCCACGAGCTCGGCGCCCTGTGCGAGGGCGTGCGGGTGCGGCCCGACCGCCTTGGGGACCGGGGCGAGGGCCACCACACGCCCGTACCCCTCCGCCAGGTGCACGTTGGCCGTGGACCGGCTGCCGCCGTCCATCCAGCGCCGCCCCTCCAGGGTGACCGGCGGCCAGACCACCGGCACCGCGCAGGCGGCGGCCACCGCCTCGGTGAGGGTGACCCCCGAGTTCCGGTCGAAGACCGCGAGCCGCCCGGTCTCCGCGTCGACCGCGGTCAGCCGCAGGTCGCGGTCCGGCCAGGCGCGCACTCCTTCCAGGAGCGTGCCGACGGTGTCCAGGACCGCCCGTTCGGGGACGGTACGGGAGGCCAGCGCGGCCCGGCCGAGCCGGCGCACCGAACGCTCCGGGTCCCGCGAGCCGAGCGCCGCCCACAGGAAGCGCGCAGTCTGGCCCGCCGTGACGCGGACGTCCACGACAGGGGTGCCGGCGAGCTGACCCCCGTACAGCTCTCCGGCGCCCACCCCCGCGGTGATCCGGGCGCCGAGCACGGCACCCGCGGACGTGCCGATCACGGTGCCGGCGCCGGTGAGGTCGAGCCCCGCCTCGGCGAGCCCCGCCAGCAGGCCCGCCATCCACGCGCCGCCGACCGCGCCGCCCCCGCCCAGCACCAGAGCCGTCCCGGACACGCCGACCCCCTTCGTCCTTGAAGTGGGGAGTGCCCCCCGTTTTGCTCGCCGACGATAGCATCCGTACCGGGGAGAGGTCCCCGGTACATCGCCGAAGCGGAGGAGCGGACATGGCGGACATGGCGGACGGCTCGGAGCGCACGGTTCCGGTACGGCGGGACGCGCGGCGCAACCGCGAACTCCTCGTCGCCGCCGCCCGGGAGGCCTTCGCGGCCCACGGCCTGGACGCGCCGCTCGACGACATCGCCCGCCGGGCCGGGGTCGGCAACGCCACCCTCTACCGGCACTTCCCCACCCGCGCCGATCTCGTCGAGGCGGTCTTCCGGGGTACCCTCACGGGCACCATGGCCGCCGGTGACGAGGCGCGGCAGGCGCCGGACGCGTGGGAGGGGCTGGCCGGCTACCTCGACGCGGTCTTCGCCGTACTGGCCGCCGACCGGGGCACCAACGACCTGATGACCACCGGGGTGGAAGGCGTGCCGTCGCTGGACGCCGTGCACGCCCACAACGCCGAGACCGTCGCCCTCCTGATGGCCAGGGCGCGAGAACAGGGCACCCTGCGCGCCGATCTCGCCCTGGAGGACCTGCTGTTCGGTCTGGCGGCACTCGGCCGGGCGGTCCCGGCCCTGGAGGCCACCGCACCCGGGGCCTGGCGCCGCCCCCTCGCGCTGTTCCTGTCCGGCCTGCGCGCCTCCACCCCCATGCCGCCGCTGCCGGCCCCCGCCCTCACGCCCGCCCAACTGACCGGAACACTCCGGGCGCTGGGCCCGCACAGGGCACGCTGAGGGGGCCGGCGGGTTTGGGTGAGGCGGGTCGGCGGGTTCGTCGGGCGCCGCTTGTTCGGGGTGCCGGTTCGTCGGGTGCCGGCTGTTCTGGTGGGGCGACAATGCCGGGACCTGAGTGCGCCGAAGCTTCTGGGTGCCTTCTGCTCCGCTGGCCCGCCGGAGCTCGCTTTGGTGGTGGGTCGTGTGGTGTGTGGGTCCCCTCGGTGCTTGACCCGTCGTGGCCTGCAGGCCCTGCGGCAGGCCCACCCCGGGGGCAAGGGGGCTTCGCCCCTGGCCTTCGGCCACCCCCGGCCCGGGCCTGCCTCCGGTCCAGCCTGCCACGACGCCTCAAGCACCTTCCCCACACACCACACGACCCACCAGGGCAGCCCAGGGGGAGTGGCCCTCAAGTACCTTCCCCACGCACCGCAGACCCATCAGGCCGCGGAAGCGGGCAACGGGCCCGTGTTCGCGGTCCTATACTCCCCACCTGCACGGCGACGGGAGACACAGTGGCGGAGTACCTTGACCTTTCGCTGGGCGCGGGGGTCCTGGCCGTGGCCGGACCCGCGCTGGCGGTGCGGCTGGCGTCACTGCCGCTGCTGACGCGGGCTCAGGGGGCGGTACGCCGAAGGGCGTCGGCCGACGGGCCTTCCCCGGGCCTCCTCCCGGCACCCGTGGCCGGGGAACTGGCCCTGGGCGCTGCGGTCGGGGCGGGCCTCTGGATGCTTCTGGACTCGCACTGGCTCACCGCCTTCGCCCTGCTGTCGGAACCCATCGCCCTCGGGCAGGCCTGGGTCCTGTCCCTGGCCTACGGCCTGTCCCTCGCGGCCGCGCGAACCTCCTTCATCGCCGTCGGCGTCCCGCTCCTGTTGCTCTGGCTGTTCCTCTGGCACCGCACCCGGCGCAACCTGCTGGCCGGTCCCGGGTCGCCCCCGGCCCGGACCGTGCCTGCCGCGCAGCTCGCCGTACGGCTGGTGGCAGGCCTGTTCCTGCCGGTCGGCCTGGTGCTGGCGGCCCTGGTCTTCCAGGCGGTCGCCCTGATGGTGAGCCGACGTGCGGTCCCGGCAGGGGCCGCCCCGCCCGTCCCGCAGCAGGCGGGCCCGTACGCCCCGCGCACCCCGTACGCAGGAGCATCCCCGTACGCGGAACCCAACCCCTACGCCCGAACGGCACCGGCCGAGGCCGCGCCGGCCCTTCCCTACACCGCTCCGGTCGGGTACCGGGAACTGCGCCCGCACGAGCCGCAGTCCATCGGTGGCTACCGCCTGCTCGGCCGGATCGGGGCCGGCGGCATGGGCACCGTCTACCTCGCCCGGCGCGAAGGGGCGGCGACCCAGGTCGCGCTGAAGACCCTGAACCCCGAACTCCTGGACCAGGACGACCTGCTGCGCCGCTTCGAGCGGGAGGCGGAAGTCCTGGCCATGGTCCCGGGGGCGTACACGGCCCGGGTGCTGGACTCCGGGGTGGACGCCGGACGGCCTTACCTGGTCATGGAGTTGCTTGACGGCCGGCCCCTCGACGCCCACCTGGCCGAACAGGGGCCGGTCCGGGCCCCCGAGGCGCTCCGCGCGCTCGCGCTGGCCCTGGCCGTGGCACTGTCGGGCGTGCACCGGCTGGGCCTGGTCCACCGGGACCTCAAGCCGGCCAACATCATGCTGACCAGCGCCGGGCCCCGGCTGCTCGACTTCGGCATCGCGGCGATCGTGGACGGGACGCGGCTCACCCGTACCGGCGGCGGGCCGGGCACGCTGACGTACATGGCGCCCGAGCAGTTCGGCGAGGCCCAGGCGGGCCCGGCCGCGGACGTGTGGGCGTGGGCCTGCTGCGTGGTGTGCGCCGCGCACGGTACGAGTCCCTTCGCGGCGACCAGCACGGGCGCGGTGATCCGGCGCATCGTGGAGACCGGCCCCGAACCCGCAGCGGTGGCGGCGGTCCGGGCCCTGGACCCGGCCCTGGCGGCCACCGTGGCCCACGCCCTGACCCCCGACCCGGACTCCCGCCCGGCCGACGGCGCGGCCCTGGTCACCCTCCTGACCCCCGACCACCCCCTGACCGTCCCGGACCAGATCACCCGGGGCTGGCGCACACTGCCGCTGTGAGCGGTGTGGCGGCCGCTCAGCGCCGGCCGCCGAACTCCCACTCGTGGACCTCGACGGAGGCGTAGCGCTCGGCGGGCAGGAGGCCGCGGGCGGCATCCGCGTCCACCGCCCGCACCAGGGCTGCCGTGCCGAGCCAGGCGGTGCCGTCGTCGGACAGCAGCGGCCCGTACGCGATCAGGTCGTCCCCGTCCCACCCCTCGGCCGGCACATCGGCGTCGGTGGTCTCCGCCGGAGCCGAGGCGAGGCCGAGCACGAGGAACCGGTTCCCGCCCTCCCGGCCGCCGGGGAACTCCCACATGGTGCGCCCGAGGACGTTGCGCCACCGGAGCAGCAGCACGTCCCGGTACACGCCGGCCTGGTAGCCGGGCTCGTCGAACGCGAACGCCCGGGCAGCGGCGGGTCCGGGCAGGCCGACGATGTGCACGCTGCCGCTCGGCACGTCGCCGTCGGGCGCGAAGGTCGGACCCCGGGCGATCATCTCGGGAAACCCGTCCATGTACGACCAGTGCCGCTCCAGCAGCTCCATCCGGAGCGCCGCCGACCCGGCCCGGTCACGGTGGTAACAGAAGAACTCCATGCGGGTCATTCTCCCGACCACCTCCGCCCCGCAGGGGGCAGCCCCCACGCCCTTACACACCGGCCAGCACCGCACCCAGCCACGCACCCGCGATCAGAAGGCAGGCGAAGAGCTCCACCAGCACGCTCGTGCCCACCGACCGCATCACCACCCGGGTCGAGGCGGCGGCCTCGCCGTGGCTGCCCAGCCGGAGGCGCTCGCACAGGTAGATCCCGCCGACGAACCCCGGGATCGCTCCGACCACCGGGACGAGGACGAATCCGACCAGCGCCCCCGAGCCCGCGAACACCGCCATCCGCCGGGACGCCCCCGTGCCCCGGAGCCGCCGCGGCGGAAGCTGCCACTTGACCACCTGGATGAACAGCAGCAGCGCCGTCGCGCCCACGAGCAGCACCCAGGCCACACCGGTCTGCTCGTGCAGGGACCACCACAGCAGCCCGGCCCAGACCAGCCACGTGCCCGGTACGCCGGGGACGAGCACCCCGAAAAGGCCGAGCAGCAGCACCAGGCCCACCAGAACTTGCTGCGGCCCGTCCATTTCCCCAGCCTGCCGGACGTCCCGCCCCCCGGCCACCGCTGACCTTCCCGATGGATGGGCGGCTTATGTCCGACCCCAGCGGGCCCGGAGGCCGCTGAGACGGCTGGTGGGCTTACGGACGCTGTCGCGTCCGCCCCGTGGGGCGGGCCCGCACCTCGGTGCGGGGATCCGCACCCGGTACCGGACGGGGCACGGGATCCCCCTGGGCGTTCCTCTGGGGGTGTCCGCCGAGGTCTTTGCCTTCCGGGCCGGGGTGCCCTGTCAAGGGTGGAACGAAGTGGAATCGCCGAAGGCGACGCGGAGCGCAGCGGAGCGCCCTTGACAGGGTGCCCCGGCCCGGAAACCCTCGGTCGGCGGACGCCCACAGACCGGGCCGGCACCCGAAGCTCCCGGACACGGAGGTATGCCTTCGAGGTACCGCTTCGCCGCGTGAGTTCGCCGCGTGAGTTCGCCGCGTGAGTTCGCCGCGTGAGTTCGCCGCGTGCGTGCGCCGCGTGAGCCGACGCCCCTACCGGGCCACCCACCCCCGCTCGTACGCGTGCCACCCCAGCTGCAGCCGCGTCGTCACCCCCGTGATCTCCATCAGCCCCTTCACCCGCCGCTGCACCGTCCGCAGTCCCAGGTCCAGGTGCTTGGCCACGCTCGCGTCCGTCATCCCCGACAGCAGCAGCGACAGGATCTGCAGGTCCGTCGTGTCCGGCACCGTCTCGCCCTCCGCCACCGTGCCGGCCGTACCCAGCCGCAGCGGCAGCGCCTCCCGCCAGACCGCCTCGAAGAGGCCCATGAGGGACTCCAGCAGCCCGCTCGCGTGCACCACCAGCGCCGCAGGCTCCGCCGAGCCGCGCCCCGTCAGCGGCACCATCGCCAGGTTCCGGTCCGCGACCACCAGCTTGGTCGGCACCCGCCCCGTCACCCGGATCTGCTCACCGCGCTCCAGCGCCGAGGTCGCCTCCGCAAGCCCGGCCGGCAGGGCGAGGACGTCCCGCTCCAGCACCACCCGGTACTCGACACCGCGTACGGCGGCCTGCTCCTCGGCCTCGTTGTCCGGCCCGCTGACCACCTGCGGCTGCCCGGTGACCAGTGCGCAGACCTCTTCCACCGCCCCCAGCTGGAGCTGGACGAAGCGGTGCGCGACCGCGCTCGCTCCGGTCACCACCTCCACCAGGTCGTGCACCGCGGGCTCCGTGGCCTCCGCCCGGTACTCCTCCGCCAGCAGCGCCGCCGCCAGCTCGGCCTGCTCCAGCTCGTGCCGCTGCTGCGTCAGCAGCGCCCCCAGCGCCACCCCCGGCGGCGCCGCCACCCAGCGGCCCGGCCGCGCCGACGACTGGGCCGCCAGCCCGTGCCGCTCCAGGTGGCGCAGCACCCGCTCCGTCTGCGGCACGCCCAGCGTCAGCCGGTGTGCCAGATCGGGTATCTCCGCCGCCCCCAGCGCGACCAGCGCGCGATAAGCGGACTCCTGGGCCTCGTCGAGCCCTATCGCACCCAACACGCGAAACCACCTCTCCTCCGACCGGTTTCCGGCCGCGGTCGACGGCGGGAAACAGCCACGGCGCAAACCCGCCGGAGACATCATCACCGCATCGCCCGCCACTCTGCCAAGGTGACGCCACCGCAGCACCAACATCCGCTGGTCATACGCCCCTTGCCGGGCCCCTTTTGGGCTCCTCTGCGCGCGATGGCCGGAAATCCACCCTGGGAGAGCGATGCGCCCGATATCGCGTACGGCGTGGGGAGCGGCGACAGCCGTCGTCCTCGCCGTCACCGCGGTCGCCCCGTCCACGGCACAGGCCGGAAGCGGAACGTCCGGAAAGCGTCCCCTCGTCGGCAGCGAGACCGCCGCTCGGCAGCAGCGCGGCCCGGTGACCGTCACCCTGGTCACCGGCGACCGCGTCCTCGTCAGCACCGACGCGGCCGGCCGCACCGCCGCCACGGCGCTGCCGGGCGAGGACGGCAGCCTGCCCCTCGTCCAGACCCGCCGGTCCGGCGACGACCTGTACGTCTACCCCGAGGGCGCCGTCGCCGCCCTCGCCGCCGGGACGGTCGACGAGCAGCTCTTCAACGTCACCGGGCTGATCCGCCAGGGCTACGACGACGCCCACGCCAAGGCACTGCCCCTGATCGCCGTGTACGACGGCTCCGTCGACGTCGCCCGCACCGCGCCCGCCGCCCCGCGCGGTGCCGAGCGCACCCGGCTCCTCGACTCCGTCGGCGGCGTCGCGCTCACCGCCGACAAGCGGCAGGCCGCGCAGTTCTGGGCCGAGCTCACCAACCCCCGGTCCCGCTCGGTCCGGGGGCTGAAGAAGCTCTGGCTCGACGGCAAGGTCCGGGCGAACCTGGAGCGCTCCACCCGGCAGGTCAACGCCACCGCCGCCTGGGCCGCCGGATACGACGGCAAGGGCACCCGTGTCGCCGTCCTCGACACCGGTGCCGACACCGCCCACCCCGACCTCAAGGGCCGGGTCGCCGCCTCGGAGAACTTCACCGACTCCGACACCGCGGACGACCGCCAGGGCCACGGCACCCACACCATCTCCACCGTCGGCGGCTCCGGCGCAGCCTCAGGCGGCGCCGGGAAGGGCGTCGCGCCCGGCGCCGAACTCCTCAACGGCAAGGTCCTCAACGACGGCGGCTACGGCCTGGACTCGTGGATCATCGCCGGCATGGAGTGGGCCGTCGCCCACAAGGCCGACGTCGTCTCCATGAGCCTCGGCGACCCCTCCCAGCGGGACTGCACCGACCCCCTCGCGGCCGCCGCCGAGGCACTGTCCCGCACCTCCGGCGCCCTCTTCGTCATCGCCGCCGGCAACTCGGGCCCCGGCCCCAACACCGTCTCCTCTCCCGGCTGCGCACCCAGCGCACTGACCGTCGGCGCCGTCGACCGCGACGACTCCACCGCGTACTTCTCCAGCCGCGGCCCGGCCGGCCTCGCCCACACCCTCAAGCCCGAGATCGCCGCCCCCGGAGTCGGCATCTCGGCCGCCGCAGCCGGCGGCCGCGGGGTGTACGCGTACCAGTCCATGTCCGGTACGTCGATGGCCACCCCGCACGTCGCGGGCGCCGCCGCCATCGTCAAGCAGCGCCACCCCGACTGGACCGGCGCGCAGATCAAGGCCGCCCTCACCGGCTCCGCGAACACGGAGCTCCCCGGCGACGCCCGCGAGACCGGGGCCGGACGCCTCGACGTACTGGCCGCCGTCCGCACCACCGTCACCAGCGCCCCCGCCGTCCAGGGCGGCAGCTTCAACTGGCCCCAGGACCGCAGCGACCGGACCACCGTCCAGGTCCCGTACACCAACCACGGCACCACACCGGTCACCCTGAGCCTGGCCGTGCGGAAGGTCACCGGCCACGACGGCTCGGCGGTCCGCAGCGGTGTCGCCCGGCTGGGCCGGACCACCGTCACCGTGCCGGCCGGCGCCACCGTCGGGGTCCCGCTGGCCCTCGACCCCACCGCCCGGCTGACCCGCGCCCAGTACGGCGACGTCACCGGCCGCATCGTGGCCACCGCCAAGGGCGTCAGCGTCTCGACCCCCTTCTCCCTCCACGTACAGCCGGAGACCGTCACCCTGCGCGTGAAGCTGGTCGACCGGGCCGGGAAGCCTGCCGGGGGACCGTCCTCCCTCGACGTCATCGGCACCGACGACGCGAGCGGCGAACGGCGCTTCAACGACGGCGCCGCCGACCAGGTCTACCGGGTCCGCCCGGGCGCGTACTTCCTCTCCGCCTTCGTCGGCACCCCCGACCGGGAGGAAGGCGCGACGCTGATCGACTCCCTCACCTACCTCGGCCGCCCCCAGGTCGAAGTCAGGAGGGACACCACCGTCGTCCTCGACGCCCGCAGGGCCGCCCGGCTGCGCATCGCCGCCGACCGGCCGGCCGAGGTCCGCGGCGGCACCCTCGCCTTCGCCCGATCCTGGGACGACGTGTGGCTGCACGCCGGCACCGCCGCGGGCGGCCGCAACATCCGCGGCTTCTACGCCTCCGTCGAAGGCCGCGCCACCGACGGAGAGTTCGAGTTCGGCAGCTACTGGCGGGCCGCCGCCCCGCTGGTCACCGAACTCAAGGCCGTCGGCGGACCGGTGCTGCACCCCAACACCGCGAGCACCGGCAGCGACAACCTCGACGGCACCGGCAGCGCCCGCCTGGTCGACGCCGGCACCGGCACCCCCGGGGAACTGGCCGCCGCCGGCGTCAAGGGCGCCGTCGCGCTGGTCCGTTCCGAGGACGGCTCGCTGTACGAGGCCGCGCAGGCCGCCAAGGCCGCCGGGGCCGTCGCCCTGCTCGCCCACCGCACGGCCCCCGGCCGCTGGTACGGCTTCACCGGCTACGCGGGCGGCGCCCTGCCCGCCCTGAGCATCGACTCCACCGAGGCCGCGGCCCTGCTCGCGAAGCTGGGGACCGGCCCCGTCACGCTGGCGTGGAAGGCCACCGCGAAGAGCCCGTACCTCTACAACCTGGCCTTCCCGGAGACCGGCACCGTCCGCGGCGACCGCACCTACCGGGTGCGCGACCGCGAGCTGGGCCGGGTGGAGGCCGCGTACCACTCCATGGGCGTGGCCGCCGACTACGTCGACACCACCGCCGCGTACCGGCCGACCGGCAGCGCCGTCTACTTCGGGGGCATCGAGACGGTCGCCGTGCCGGGGAAGCGCACCGAGTTCTACACCGCCGGGGACACCGCCTGGGACCACCTGGTCTCCAGCAGCTTCCCCTGGGGCGAGTTCATGACGGACCAGCAGCGCACGTACCGCTCGGGCACCACCCGGTCCGAGAGCTGGTACGACGGCGTCGTCGGCCCGGTCGCCCCGCGCGGCACCGACGGCAGGGAGGCGCTCGCCGCCGAACGCCAGGGCAACCTGATCGGTTTCGCCCCCGCCATGTGGGGCGACACGGGGCACTACGCCCAGCCGGGCGGCTTCGGCGACATCGGGAACCTCAGCCTGACGCGGAACGGCGAGGTCGTCGGCGACAGCCCCTACCCCTTCGGGGTCTTCGAGGTACCGGCCGAGGAGGGGCGGTACGAGCTGACCCAGAACGCGGAGAAGTGGGGTCCCCCGGCCCGCGTGTGGCAGCGGTCCACCGGGATCCGTACCACCTGGGGCTTCACCTCGAAGCTCGACGGGTCGGCGTACTCCCAGGGCCTGGGCATCCTCTTCCCGCGGATCGCGCTGCCCGGCGCGGACGGGACGAAGACCCTGCCGGCGGCCGACGGCCAGACGGTACGGCTCTCCGCGACCGGCCACGCCGGGTACGCGCCCGGCGCGCTGACCGCCGCGAAGCTCGCGTACTCGTACGACGGCGAGCACTGGACCGAGGCCACCGTGCGCCGTGACGGCGCCGCGTGGACCGCGGTCGTGGACCACGCGGGGGCCTCCGGCAAGCCGGTGTCCCTGCGGGTGGAGCTCACGGACGCCAAGGGCAGCACCGTGAGCCAGACCGTGGCGCGGGCGTACGACGTGCGCTAGCCACGGCCGTTGAGACGGGTCCGCCGGGCGACCTTCCCGTGGGGGGTGGGGCCGCCCGGCGGACCTCCGCGCTTTTCGGGCGGGCGTTCGACCGTTAGCCCATAGGTGTGGTGTCCGCCGGTATTCGCGAGGTTTTCGCCCGCCCCCGGCGGCGAACATAAGGGCATGAACCAGCAGGGGGAAGCGGACGACTGGTGGCAGAACCTGTACGAGGACTTCCCGCCCGACGACGACCGGACCGCACGCGGCCCCGAGGACACCCTGGACGCCCACTTCACGTCGGCGTCCCGCGTGACCGCACCGGTACCGCCCGGCCCGGACGCACGCCGGCCGCCGGGGCCCGCTGAGGTGCGGCCGCCCTCGGGAGAGCCGCCGGCCGGCCGGGCGCCCGGAGGGCCGGAAGCGGGGGCGGTGACCGGGGAGACGCGCGGGTCCGGGAGACCGGCGGCGGGGGAGGGACGCGCACCCGGGGGTCCGGCTCCCGGTGAGCCGCCCCGCAGCGCCGTCGCGTTCCCCGGCAAGGAGGTCCCCGGCCCCCGCAGGACCCCGGCCGCCGCGGGCGCGTCCGGTGCCCTCGCGGCCCCGGAGCCGTCACCGCCGGGCGAGGGGGAGACACCGGGCGGCGGTCCGGACGCTCCGGGGGGCCGGGCGGACGCACGGCCGTGGGCCGGGGACGCCCCGGAGTCCGGGGCCCTGCCGACGCGCCCGCGCGCCCCCTGGGAACCACCGCCGACCCTCCCGGACTTCAGCGCCGGCACCACCGGCCGGGGCACGTGGGGCGGTGACGACCCCGGTCGGGGCAGCGGCCCCGCCGCCCGGCGCTCCGGCCCGCTCGCGCCGGGCGGCGACGCCTCCGGCGGCGACACTTCCGGCAGCGACGCCTCCGGCAGCGACGCCTCCGGCAGGGCTGCCGATCCCCGCGCGTCGGACGGTGACGCCGACGGCCGGAACACCCGTCCCGCCGCCGGGGATGCCGGGACCGGCGGCCTGCCGCCCGCCTCCGGCCCCGGACGCGGGCCGGCTCCCGGCAGCCCGCCCGCCCCGCCCGTACCACCACCACCGCCCCCGGCCCCCGGGAACGCGGACGCCGGGCTGCCGTGGCCCGGTTACCCGGACGCGCCGCCGCCCCCGCCCGCCCCCCTGCCGCGGGAGTGTTCCGAGCCCGACCCCCGGTACGGCCCCCGCGCTCCGGGCACCGGCACCCCCGAACCCATCCCGCCGAACCCCGCCGCCGGAGCGGGAGGCGGGACGGCCGGCACCCGTACCGGCAGCGGGAGTTCCGGCCCGCAGCCGCCGGACGGACGCAGGGGGGCGGGCGCCGGCCCTGACCGACCCGGCAGCCCGTCACACCCCGCCCCGGGGCCCGGGAGCGCCGCCGGTCCGTCGCCCGCCCGGGGCGAGGGGGAGACCCCCGCCACCGGACCCGACCCGAGGTCCGTCGCGCCGGACACGCCGTCCCCGTACGGGGCTTCCGGTGCCGGGGCGGTCCCGGAGGGGACCGACGACGCGCCGCAGGCACCCCGTAGTGGGGCCGGCCCCGCCAGCGGCGACACCGTACGGGGCAGCGGCGCGGCGCCCG
Organism: Streptomyces sp. NPDC101118; assembly: GCF_044759445.1. Taxonomy (NCBI): domain Bacteria; kingdom Bacillati; phylum Actinomycetota; class Actinomycetes; order Kitasatosporales; family Streptomycetaceae; genus Streptomyces; species Streptomyces sp. NPDC101118. The sequence continues at coordinate 30,174 of NZ_JBIVZG010000035.1, forward strand.
GCCTGCCCGCGCAGCGCACCGGGCCCCCTGAGGAGCTGCCCCCGCTGCCGCCGCCCCCGGCGGAGCCGCGCCCGCACCCCGGGCGCCCCGCCGTCCGGTACCTCGGCGACCGGCCGCCCACCTACGAGGGCGAGCCCGGCGCCCTGCCGGTCGCGGACCCGGCCGAGCCGGCCGACCTCGTGCCCGACACCGTGCTCGAAGGCGCCCGGTACGGCCGCTACACCCTCCGCGCCGCCTCCGTACGCGGCGACTCCGCCCGCTACCGCGGCGAAGCCCGCCGGGACTTCCTGCTCACGGCCCGCTTCGGCCGCGGGGACGACGCCCTGCTGCTGGTCGCCCTCGCCGGCGGCGACCGCGCCACCACCGGCGCCCCGCAGGCCGACGCCGAACTCTGCCGGTGGATCGCCGGCGCCGTCGGCCGCAGCCAGCAGCGGCTCGGCGCCGACATCCGGGCCGGCCGCCGCGACGACCTCCGCTCCGGCCTCCAGCGCCTGACCGACCGCGGGTACGGCCGGCTGCGCGCCCTCGGCCACCCCCAGCCCACCGGGCTGCGCTGCATGCTGCTCCCCATCGACCCCGAGTGCCGCACCCGCGTGGTGTTCGGCGCGGGGGAGGGCGGCCTGTTCCGGCTCCGCGGCGGCGTGTGGGAGGACCTGGAACCCGCCAGGGCCGACCAGCCCTTCCGGTTCCGCGCCTCCGTGGCCGAGAGCGGCGACACCCTCCTCGTCTGCACCGGCGGCCTGGCCGACCCGATGCGCGACGAGCCGCTGCTGCCCGAGGCCCTGGCCGGCCGCTGGGGCCCGGGCTCCGGCGGGGCGCCGGGACTGGCGGCCTTCCTCGCCGACTCGCAGCTCAGGGTCAAGGGCTACGCCGACGACCGCACCGCCGCCGCCCTCTGGGAGAGCTGACACGAGGAAGAGGTACGGGTCCGGGTCCGGGTCCGGGCCCGCGTACCGGGACAGGGACAGGGACGGAGCAACCCGACAGGCGTGACCCGCCGGCGCGTGGGTTGATGGGAGGCGAGCCGCCGCCCCGCGGCCGCACGGGCACCGACGCCGGACGGAAGGGCACCCCCTGTCATGGCCAAGCAGAACGTGGCGGAACAGTTCGTCGACATCCTCGCCCGCGCCGGCGTCCGTCGGCTGTACGGAGTGGTCGGCGACAGCCTCAACCCGGTGGTCGACGCCATCCGCCGCACCGGCGGCATCGAGTGGATCCAGGTCAGGCACGAGGAGACCGCCGCCTTCGCGGCCGGCGCCGAGGCCCAGGTCACCGGCAGACTTGCGGCCTGCGCCGGCTCCTGCGGCCCCGGCAACCTGCACCTGATCAACGGCCTCTACGACGCGCACCGCTCCATGGCCCCGGTGCTCGCCCTCGCCTCCCACATCCCCTCCAGCGAGATCGGCCTCGGCTACTTCCAGGAGACCCACCCCGACCAGCTGTTCCGCGAGTGCAGCCACTACAGCGAACTGATCTCCAACCCCCGCCAGATGCCCCGCCTGCTCCAGACGGCCATCCAGCACGCCATCGGCCGCAGCGGCGTCAGCGTGGTCGCGCTGCCCGGCGACATCGCCTCGCAGCCCGCCCCCGACCGGCCGGTCGAGCACGCCCTGGTCACCGCCCGCCCCTCGGTACGCCCCGGCGACGGCGAGATCGAGAAGCTGGCCCGGATGGTCGACGAGGCCGACCGGGTCACCCTCTTCTGCGGCAGCGGCACCGCCGGCGCGCACCCCGAGGTGATGGAGTTCGCCGAGCGGGTCAAGGCGCCCGTGGGCCACGCCCTGCGCGGCAAGGAATGGATCCAGTACGACAACCCGTACGACGTGGGCATGAGCGGCCTGCTCGGCTACGGCGCCGCCTACGAGGCCACCCACGAGTGCGACCTGCTGATCCTCCTGGGCACGGACTTCCCGTACAACGCCTTCCTGCCCGACGACGTGAAGATCGTCCAGGTGGACGTCCGGCCCGAACACCTCGGCCGCCGCTCCAAGCTCGACCTCGCGGTCTGGGGCGACGTGCGCGAGACCCTGCGCTCCCTCACCCCGCGCGTGCGCGCCAAGACCGACCGGCGCTTCCTGGACAAGATGCTCAAGAAGCACGCCGACGCGCTCGAGGGGGTCGTGAAGGCGTACACCCGCAAGGTGGAGAAGCACACCCCCATCCACCCCGAGTACGTCGCGTCCGTCCTGGACGAACTGGCCGCGGACGACGCGGTGTTCACCGTGGACACGGGAATGTGCAACGTGTGGGCGGCGCGCTATCTTTCCCCCAACGGCCGCCGCCGCATCATCGGTTCCTTCAGCCACGGCTCCATGGCGAACGCCCTGCCCCAGGCGATCGGCGCCCAGTTCACCGACCGCGGCCGCCAGGTGATCTCGATGTCGGGCGACGGCGGGTTCTCCATGCTGATGGGAGATTTCCTCACGCTGGTGCAGTACGACCTGCCCGTCAAAGTGGTCCTGTTCAACAACTCGTCTCTGGGCATGGTCGAGCTGGAGATGCTCGTAGCCGGACTCCCTTCGTACGGAACCACGAACCGCAATCCGGACTTCGCCGGCATCGCCCGCGCCGCCGGGGCGTACGGCGTCCGGGTGGAGAAGCCCAAGCAGCTGGCGGGCGCACTCAGGGACGCCCTGAAGCACAGGGGACCTGCACTGGTGGACGTGGTGACCGATCCCAACGCCCTGTCCATCCCGCCGAAGATCAAGGCGGAGATGGTCACCGGCTTCGCGCTGTCCGCCAGCAAGATCGTGCTCGACGGCGGGGTCGGCAGGATGCTCCAGATGGCCCGCTCCAACCTCCGGAATGTGCCCAGGCCATAGCCCATTGCGACCGGCCGGTGACCGGCAGGAGTGCCGCCGCCCGCGCGGGGCATGCATCCCGTAGACCTGTTCGAGGAAGGGATGGCACCGTGCGGGTGGGGGCGAACGCCGGGCAGCAGTGGAGAAGGGGGCGGCCGGTCGCGCGCGAGCCCTCCGAGGACGAGGACACGGACACGGAGGCGGCGCGCAACAAGCGCCCGGGCCCCTCGGCGTCCGGTCCGGCGGGGCCTCCGGGCCGCCGGATGAGCCGCACGGTGCGCCGGGCCGACCTCCGGGCCGTGGGCGAGGTGCGGCGGGCACTCCGGGAACTGCTCCGCCCCTGGGGCCGCGCCGACTCCGCGGACGTGGCCGAGCTGCTCACGACGGAACTGGTCACCAACGCCCTGGTCCACACCGACCAGGGGGCCGAGGTGACCGCCAGCCTCGCCGCCTCCCGGCTCCGGGTGGAGGTCCGGGACCACGCCACCCGGCATCCGCTGCCCCTCGTACCGGCCGCCGACGACGGTACGCACGGCAGGGGACTGCTGCTGGTGGAGGCGATGGCCGACGCCTGGGGCGTCAGCGCCCACGGGATGGGCAAGGTCGTCTGGTTCGAGATCGACGCCGCCGGCTCCGGACCGGACTGAACCGGCGGCCGGGGAACGCGGAGGGGGAGGACCGGGCGTACCCGGTCCTCCCCCTCCTGCCGACCCGCTGCTCCCGGTCCCTCAGCCGAACTGCTGCTCCAGGTCCTTGAGCTTGCGCTCCAGGGAGTCCAGGCGCGGGATGGTCTGCGTGTCGTCCTCGGCGGTGAGGTCGACGGTCCGCGCGTAGCCGTCAATGGAGCTGGAGCCGCTGACGGCCTTCAGGGAGGGCCGCTCGGGGGCTCCGTTCAGGGGAAGCATGGGCAGCTGTCCCGGTTCTGCTATGGCGGGCTCCGCGCCGACCGGCGCGGAGCCCGACCCCGGAGCGAGTCCCGGCACGTCCACCTGCCGGCCGCGGGACCGGCCGAACGCCCGGTGCTGGCGGCCCAACGCCCGGATGTGGGCGCGCTCGCGGCGCTCCTGCTCCCGCCTGCGGAGCCGGTTCGCCTGCTTCTCGCGCTTGTCCTCGCGCACCTCTTCGACCGCCTCGTCGAGGGTCCGTACGCCTTCCAGCAGCATCAGCGACCAGGCGCCGAAGGTCTCGCGGGGAGCCCGCAGCCAGCGGACGATGCGGATCTGCGGCAGCGGCCTGGGCACCAGACCCTGCTCGCGCAGCGCCGCCCGGCGGGTCTGCTTGAGGGCCCGGTCGAACAGCACGGCCGCCGAGAGGGACATCCCCGCGAAGAACTGCGGGGCACCGTCGTGCCCCAGGCCCCGCGGCGCGTGCACCCAGTTGAACCAGGCCGCCGCACCGGCGAACAGCCAGACCAGCAGCCGGGAGCCGAGCGCCGCGTCGCCGTGACTGGCCTCGCGGACGGCGAGCACGGAGCAGAACATGGCGGCGCCGTCGAGGCCGAACGGGACGAGGTACTCCCAGCCGCCGGAGAGGTTGAGGTTCTGCCGGCCGAAGCCGACCAGGCCGTGGAAGGAGAGGGCCGCGGCCACCGCGGCGCAGCAGAACAGGAGCACGTACGAGGCGGTCCCGTAGACCGCCTCCTTGCGGCGCCGGCGCTCCTCGCTGCGCTCCCAGCTGTCGTCCGCCGATGCCTTGTCACTCTCGCGCCTGCCGCGCGCCAGCACCGCCACCGCCGCCAGGACGCCGAGGATCAGCAGGCTGCCGGGGAGCAGCCAGTCCAGCGATATGTCGGTCAGTCTCATCCGGTGTCCCTTGCATCGCGAGAGCGGCGTTCCGGCGTCATATTGGCGGATCGCGCGCAGGCGGCATGCAGGTTTCGGGTCAAGTGACCGCCATCGGGTTGCGGCCCCCTCCGGATAGGGCGATCTGTCTCGAACTCGCGCTCGGAATAACGTAGTTGAGTTCGAATCGCCTCACTCGAAAGAGTGGAGTAGTCCGGAGGGGGCCGGTGTTCAGGACCCCGGGGCCTCCTCGGGGGCGAGGGAGTTGCCGGCGGGGATGCGGCCGCAGTCGGAGGGGGCCGTCCGGCCGGCGAAGCGGTCGTCGATCCAGCCCAGTGCCACGGGGACCCAGGCGGCGGTCGCGCCCACGTGGCTGAGGAGCTCGTACTGCCGGTACTTCACGGCGGGGGCGCCGGTGGCGCAGTACTGGCGGGCGAGCGCCCGTACGTCGCCGGCGACCATGACCCCGTCGCCCGTGCCGATGCCGGGGCGGTTGCCGAAAGTGCCCTCCAGGACGCCCGCATCGCCCTGGCCGATGAAACCGGGGACGGTCGGGGTGGCGGCCGACCCGAGGTTTAGCCGGTTCACCGCCTCCAGGAAGGCGGGGATCGAGTTGGGGTCGGCGTACTCGGGCTTCGCCATCTTCTTCCAGGTCAGGCCGGGGTAGTGGCCGATGGCGTCGATGATCGAGCCGTCCTCCAGCTGGTCGTACACCTTCCGGCCGTAGTCGCTGAGGTAGGACTTGAGGTCGATGTCGTACGAGCGGGAGACCCCGATGACCGCCATGGGGATGACGCCGGACCAGGCCAGCGAGCCGTCCACGTACTTGAGGTTGTGTGCCGGGTCGACGAGCAGGCCGCCCTCGGCGTAGCCGACCAGCCGGGCGTTGACGTCCGGGGCGTAGCGCGGTGCGAGCGCGGCGGCCCAGTTGGTCGCGATGGCGCCGCCGGAGTAGCCGAGCAGGGCGAAGCGGGTGTCCGCGTCGAGCCGGGTCTGGTCCGTGCGGGTGGCGGCGCGGATCGAGTCGAGGGTGTTGGTCCCGTACTCCGGCCCCGCGGCGAAGTTGGCCCGCTGGCCCTCGGTGTCCGGGATGACGAGGTCGTAGCCCTTGGCCAGGAGCGGCGCCATGAACAGGGCCTCGACGTTGGGGATCAGGCCGCCCAGGGTGACGTTCCCGGCGATCGCGCGGGACGGTCCGTCCTCCGGGCTGAGCGAGTCGTAGAAGGACTGGTAGGACACCGCCCGGCTGCCGTCGCCCGACGGGCTGTGTACGACCGTGGTCACGTTCGCGGCCGGCCGGCCCTGGGCGTCGGTGGTGCGGTACAGCAGCTGGACCGCCTTCAGCGGGGTGGGGATCCCGATGAGGTGGTACTGCAGCGTCCGCGACCTCAGCACGGTGCCGGGCGCGAACGCGGACAGGGGCGTGCTGCCGGCGTAGGCGTAGAAGGGGTCGCTCGCGCCCGTGGTGGTGGCCGCGGTCGTCGAGGTCGTGGCCGCCACCGCTGCGGTCGCGGCCGTCGGGACGGCGGTCGCGCCGGCCGTCGCCGCCGGGGAGGCGGCCACGACCACCGCGGTGGCGGCGGCGAGGGTGGTCAGGCGCACGGCTGCCTTGGACATGGGTGCCTCGATTCGTGGGGGGGCGTGCGGGGCCGGAGTCCGTGACGGCGGGCTCCCGGGTACTGCGCTCTTCGGCAACGACGTGACAGGGGCGGGGGATTGTCTGGCGGTTCACCGGCCGGACGTGTTACCAACCAGTAGGAAAAGTCCCGGAAACATCATGCGGGCCCCGCACGGCCGCGTCTCCGGGGCGGGCCCCAGAGATTGGAGAGGTGGATTGTGACCGCGTCCAACGCTCCTGAACCCGACCAGGCGGCGCCGCGGTTCGGCGGCGTCCCGGTCCACAAACGGCTGAGGGCGGCCGAAGGCACGCTGGAACGGGCCGTGATGGTCCGGCTGGTCGAGCGGCTGCCCGTGTACGGCGCGCTGCCGCCGGAACAGCTCGGCGGCGACATCGCCAAGCAGGTCGTCCGCGGCATCCGGACCTTCGCCGAGGTGCTGCGCACCGGCGAGCTGCCCGGGCCGGCCGAACAGGCGGCGATCCGCGAGTCCTCGGCGCGGCGCGCCGACGAGGGGGTGCCGCTGGAGGCCGTGGTCAGTGCCTACCACCTCGGCGCGGAGGAGTGCGCCGCCCAGGTCTTCTCGGCCGCGGGGCCGGGGGACCTGGGCGACGTGCTGCTGGTCCAGCGCCAACTCCTCGCGTACCTGCGGCTGGTGAGCTGTGACGTGGCGGCGGGGTACGTGCAGGAGCGCCAGATGGCCCTGGGTGACGAGCAGGTCGCCCTGCAGTCGCTGCTGTCCCGGCTGCTGGAGGGCGGCAGTCCGCGGGCCGCGGCCGACCGGGCCGGCGTCCGGCTGCCGCCCTGCTACCTGGTGCTGAGCATCAGCGTGGGACCGCACCCCGACGAGCTGCTGCCCGGCGTGAACCACGCGGTCGCGGCCCGCCGCAAGCTCCGGCGGTTGCGGAACGAGCTCCAGCGCCAGACGGCCGGCATCCCGCTGTCCGTGCTGTCCGGGTCCGGCGGGCTGGTGCTGGTGCCGTACGAGACCCCGGCCGCCGAGTGCGGCCCCGCGGACCGGGAGCGGCTCACCCGGATGGTCGGACAGCTCGGCCGGATGTGCGGGGCCGAGCTGCTGGCGGCGGTGGTGCCGGCGGCGCCCGAGGACGTGGCGGAGGCCGCCCGGCTGGCCGGCGAGGTGCGGGAGGTCGCGCAGGCCTCGGGCCGGGGGCCCGGGCTGTACCTGCTGGAGGACGTGCTGCTGGAGTACCAGCTGAGCCGGCCGAGTCCGGCGCGGCGCGGGCTCGCCGCGCTGCTGGGCCCGCTGGAGGGGCGCCCGGAGCTGCTGGAGACGCTGCGGACGTTCCTCGCGGCCGGACTCGACCGGCGCGGGGCCGCCGCCCGGCTCCAGGTCCACCCCAACACCGTCGACTACCGGCTGCGCAAGGCGGCCGAGCTCACCGGACTGGACGCCGCCCGGGGCGCCGACGTCCTGACGCTGCACGCCGCGCTGGCCGCGCACGACGCGGTGCGGCAGGGCGGCGCGGGCCGGGCCCCCGGCAGGCCGGGGGCCGGCTGAGCCCGGGGCCGCGTCCTGCGGCGGGTCCGGGCCGGGCCCGGGGCGACAGCGCGGGGCGTACGACGTACGGCCTGCGGCCGGGCCTACGCCGTCGCGGCCGCGGTCAGCCGGGCGACCCGGTCCGCGTCGCAGGTGCGCGGGCACGTGACGCAGGTGTCCTCGGGCCGCACGGTGTAGAAGAGGCAGCAGCTGGCACGGTCCCGGGTGGGCAGCTCCCGGCCGCCGGGCCCGGTGAGCGTACGGAAGCCGGCGCCGCCGGTGTACGGGGCGGTCGAGCCCGGCAGCAGCAGCGCCAGCTCCGCCGTGGCCCTGGCCTCCTCGCCGAGCAGGCTGGCGATGTACCAGATGCCCTCGGCGACCTCGTCGGTCACCATGCCCCACAGGGCCCGCCGCCCGCGCCGCATCCGCGGGCCGAACCCCTCCAGCACCGGCGCGACGTGCTGGGCCACCGCTGCCCGCACCTCCGCCCGCAGCGCCTCCTCGTCGGGCACGACCCGGGCCCCGGGGAGCGCGGCCGCCGGGTCCGACGGCAGGCAGGCGAACTCCTCGACCCGTACGGACATCCGGCCGAGGGTCCGGTGGAACGCCACCCGCTCGACGGGCAGCCGGGGCACCCGTCGCGACAGGAACCAGGGCGCCGTGAACAGCAGGCAGGCGGGCCAGGCGTACCGGTGGAACCCGAAGCTCGCGATCACGTCCGGGCGGGCCTGGCGTCCGTAGTCCCGGCGCACCTGGGCATCGTCCCAGGCCAGGAACGCGTCCAGGGCCGCACCCCCGGCCGCCAGCTCGGCCGCGCCGACCCAGCCCGCACCGCGCGGGGCCGGACCGGTCGCGCCCGCCTCACGGACGGTCAGCCCCGGGAACACCTCGGCCAGCCGCGCGTACGCCGGTGCCACCGGAGAGCCGGCGGTGGCACGGGGCTCCCCCGCGTGGGAGCCGGAGGCGTGGGCGGGGGCGGCCGGGGAAGCGGGGAGCGCAGCCGGGACGGTCATGACGGAGCCCATCGATCGCGATCGAAACAAAGGTTAGCCTTACCTTACCCGATCACGGCAGGTCCGTACCGCGGGCCCGTCTGCCGTTTCGCCTATCCTCGGGGGACATCCCTGGAACGCGGCCGCACACGGCGGCCCGCGCGGGGCGGACCGGGACGGAGGGACGAGGCGCGTGTCCGATGCCGCACTCCCCACGGCCCCTTCCGCCGAAGGGGTGGCCATCCCGCCCCAGAAGGTGTCCCGGCACTCCGTCCGCGGCCAGGTCCTCGGGCTGCTGCGCACCGCCCTCATCGACGGCGAGCTGGCGCCGGGGCAGATCTACTCGGGGCCCGCGCTGGGCGAGCGCTTCGGGGTGTCCGCCACGCCGGTCCGGGAGGCCATGCAGCAGCTGGCCCTGGAGGGGGCGGTGGAGTGCCTGCCGAACCGGGGCTTCCGGGTGATCGAGCGCACGCCGCGCGAGCTGGCCGAGCTGGCCGAGGTGCGGGGCCTGCTGGAGGTGCCGGTGATGCTGCGGCTGGCGCGGAGCGTGCCCGCGGAGACCTGGCCCTCGCTGCGGCCCCTCGCCGCCGCGACGACCGCCGCCGCTGCCGCGGGCGACGTGGCGGGGTACGCGGAGTCCGACCGCGCCTTCCACCGCGCGGTGCTGGCCCTGGCCGGGAACGAGCAGCTGCTGCTGGTCGCCGACGACCTGCACCGGCGCTCCCAGTGGCCCCTGCCGGGCGCCCCCGCGGTCCGGCGCGCCGATCTGGTGGCGGACGCCGCCGAGCACTCGGCCCTGCTGGAGGCCCTGATCGCCCAGGACCTCCCGGTCGTCGAATCGCTCGTACGCGAACACTTCGCGGGCTCCCAGACCTGACCGGCCCGGCCCGCGCCCACGGCCGTGCCCGCCCCGTGGGGCGGGCACAGCCGGTGCTCAGACGGCCGGCGACGGCCGCAGCTGCGCCGCCAGCCACGTCGGTACGCCGCCCAGCAGGTTGACCAGCCGCCGCGCCTCCTCCCGCAGCCGGCCCGCCTCGGGCTCCTCCTCCGCCTCCGCCAGCGCGGCCAGCGCGGGGGCGGTGCCCACCAGGTAGCCCAGCTCCTCCCGCAGCCGCAGCGACTGCGCGAACCCGGTGCGGGCCTCGGCCAGCTCCCCGTCCCGCAGCGCCAGCCCGGCGAGGTGCCGGGAGGTGAAGGACAGCAGGAGGAAGTCCCCGTGCGCCGCCGCGGCCGTGTGGGACCGGCGGTACGCGGCCCGCGCGGCCTGCGGCGAGCCGGAGATGTTCTCGGACAGCAGCCCCCGCCGGAAGTCCAGCAGCGCCCGCGCCGGGGAGTCCGGCGAGATCAGCGCCGCGGCCCGGCCCAGCGCGGAGCGGGCCTCGTCCGCCCGGTCCCGCACCCCGAGCAGGGTCGACGCGTAGGCCAGGTACCCCCGCTCGCACGCGGCCTCGCCGCGCTCGTCGTCCGTACCGGCCACCGCCTCGGCGGCGCGCAGGGCCTCCTCCGCCTCCGTCCAGCCCCGCTCGGTGTAGAGGCAGCCCTCGATCAGCAGTGCCGCGCGCTGGAGGGCGGCCGCCGGCGCCGCCGCGTGCGGTTCGAGCAGCGCGGCCGCATCCGTCCAGCAGCCGCGGGAGCGCAGCCGCCATATCGCCCGCTGGAGGGGGTCGTCGCCCCCGGTCGTTCCACCACCCGACATGGCGGTGTCCGCCACATTGCCCTCCCCGGAAAAGCGCGTCGTCGAGCCCGTGGACGCATCCCAGCACACACCGGAGGGCTGGGCCAAGGGGTCAGGTGAACGGTTTCACAATCTCTTGGCTGTGGTTTCGGCCGACCCCGGCGGGCGGCGGGGCCCGCCGGAACGGCGTTCCGTCAGCTCATCCGCAGGGCGAGGAAGAAATCGAGCTTGTCCTCGAGGCGCGAGAGGTCACGCGCCGTCAACTGCTCGATCCGGCCGACCCGGTAGCGCAGCGTGTTGACGTGCAGGTGCAGCCGGGTCGCGCAGCGGGTCCAGGAACCGTCGCAGTCGAGGAAGGCCTCCAGCGTCGGGATGAGCTCCGCGCGGTGCCGCCGGTCGTAGTCGCGCAGCGGGTCCAGCAGCCGGGCCGTGAAGGCGCGCCGCACGTCGTCCGGGACGAACGGCAGCAGCAGCACGTGCGAGGCCAGCTCGTGGTGCCCGGCGGCGCAGACCCGGCCGGGCCGGGCGGCGGCCACCCGGCGGGCGTGCCGGGCCTCCTCCAGGGCGCCGCGCAGCCCCTCGGCCGAGTGCACGGCCGCGCTGACGCCCAGGGTGAGCCGCCCGTCGTCGGCCAGACCGGCCGCCAGGGGCTCCCGTACGGCCGCCAGCAGCGCGTCGGCGTGCAGGGCGGTGTCGGGCCCCTCCTCGCCGGCCAGGGCCGGCAGGGGGACCAGGGCGATCGCCTCGTCCCCGGCGTGGGCCACGGCGATCCGGTCGGACGGCTCCGGGCCGGACACGCTCGGGTCGACCAGGATCTCCTCCAGCAGCGACTGGGCCACCGGGCCGCCGGGGATGTCCCCGCCCTCCCAGTCCACCCGGGCCACCACGACCTGCCAGTGCGGGGCCGCGCCCAGGCCGGGCAGCAGCACGGGGGCGGCCACCCGCAGGCGGGCGGCGATCTCGGCCGGTGCCGCGCCCGTCTGCACCAGCTCCAGCACCTCCTGGGCGAGCCGGCGGCGCACCGTGCGGGCGGCGTCGCGCCGGTCCCGCTCGACGGCGATCAGCTGGGTGACGCCCTGGAGCAGGTCCAGCCGCTCCGCGGGCCAGTCCCCGGCGTCCGCCTCGACGGCCAGCAGCCAGTCCGACAGCACGCTCTCGCGCACGTCACGGGCGCCCGCGCCGGCCGCGGCGCGGCCGTTTCCCCTGATCGGGAAGAGGGAGTAGGTAATACCCTGGATGGAGATCCGGTGCGGGCCCCGGCGACCGGTCCGGACCGCAGCCAGATGCTCGCTCGCGAGCGCCGCGCAGACGCCCGGCGGGAGCGCCTCCCCGGCGCCGGCGATCTGGCGTCCCGTGGGGGACAGCACCCAGGCGCGCAGATCGAGGTCGGTGGTGAGCAGATCGAGCACCACATCAGGTCCGCCGCCGGCGGGGCCCGAGGTCATCAGCCGCCGGTGGCGGTCGACGACGGCCGCGAGGTCCCCGGCGCGCTCCCCGGACACCTGCCGGACGACGTACTCCGTAATCGTGGCGAATGCAACGTCCTCGTTCACCGCGAACAGGGGCAGCCGGTTCCTGAGACAGGCCGAAACGAGATCCTCCGGGATGCCCCCGATCTCCGCCTCGCCCGCTGCGAGGCCCGCGACACCCGCCGACGCAAGGATTCGTACGAAAGGCTCGGAGTCGGCCGGAATCTGTCGCCAGGCCAGGCCCGTCAGCACCAATTCTCCGCCCGAAAGGTATCTGCTCGGGTCTTTCAGGTCCGTGGTCATCACGCCTCGGACCGTACGGTCGAGCTCTTCCTCGCCGCCGAGCAGCCGCAAGCCCAGCGCCTCGGTTTCCAGCAGTGCGCGCAGCCGCATGGGGTCGCCGCCGATCTGTCTCGATGTTGCCGTTGGAAATCGGCGAGGTCAGCGCACCTCGCCTTTCATACGAATCTACAAGACGAGGGAGGCCGCCAGCCAACTGCTTCATGGTTTCGGTGACTGCACCCGAGGGATGCGCGGCTTGTGTACTGACTCCACACCGCGTTAACAGCACGTGAACGACCAGTCGAGGGCCATTGGGCCTCCTGGCTTGAAGTGAACGACCCGATTAAGAAGAAGAGAGCCGCACATGGACTTCCTTCGCCCCGCCAGCTGGGAGGAGGCGCTCGCCGCTAAGGCCGAGTACCCCACAGCTGTGCCGATTGCGGGTGGCACCGACATCATGGTCGAGATCAACTTCGACCACCGCCGTCCGGAGTACCTCCTCGACCTCAACCGCATCGAGCTGCTGCGGGAGTGGGAGGTAGGCGAGGAGGTCACCAAGCTCGGCGCCTCCGTCCCTTACACCCAGATCATGGAGAACCTGCGCGGCACGCTGCCGGGTCTCGCGCTCGCCTCGCACACGGTCGCGTCCCCGCAGATCCGCAACCGCGGCGGCGTCGGCGGCAACCTCGGTTGCGCCTCGCCCGCCGGTGACTCCCACCCCGCCCTCCTCGCCGCCGGCGCCGAGGTCGAGGTCGAGTCCGTCCGCGGCACCCGCCTGATCCCGATCGACGAGTTCTACACCGGTGTGAAGCGCAACGCGCTCGCCGCGGACGAGCTGATCAAGTCGGTCCACATCAAGAACGCCACGGGCCCGCAGCAGTACTCCAAGGTCGGCACCCGCAACGCGATGGTCATCGCGGTGTGCGGCTTCGGCCTGGCCCTGCACACCGACACCCGCACCGTGCGGACGGGCATTGCCTCGGCAGCCCCGACGCCGATCCGGGCCAAGGCCGCCGAGGAGTTCCTGAACGCCGCGCTCGAAGAGGGCGGTTTCTGGGAGTCCGGCAAGGTCATCACCCCGTCGATCGCCAAGCAGTTCGGTGAGCTCGCCTCCGGCGCGTGCAACCCGATCGACGACGTCCGTGGCACGGCGAAGTACCGCCGTCACGCGGTTGGCATCCTTGCTCGCCGCCAGCTCGTCTGGACCTGGGAGCAGTACCGCGGCACGAACGGCCGCTCGCTTGAAGGGGCTGCGTAACCATGCGCGTCAATTTCACCGTCAACGGTCGTCCGCAGGAAGCCGACGACGTCTGGGAGGGCGAGTCCCTCCTCTACGTCCTGCGTGAGCGCCTGGGCCTGCCCGGCTCGAAGAACGCCTGCGAGCAGGGCGAGTGCGGTTCCTGCACCGTCCGTCTCGACGGCGTGCCGGTCTGTTCGTGTCTGGTCGCCGCGGGTCAGGTCGAGGGCCGCGACGTCGTGACCGTCGAGGGCCTGGCCGACTTCTCCAAGCAGCGCGACGACCACGGCCACGCCTGTGGCTCCGGCGCCTGCGGCGGCGGCAACGGCGTCTCCACCGACGAGGCCAAGCGCTGGGCCGCGAAGCCGGGCGACTCCCAGACCGGCGAGGGCGTCGAGCTCTCCCCGATCCAGCAGGCGTTCATCGACGCCGGCGCCGTCCAGTGCGGCTTCTGCACCCCGGGTCTGCTGGTCCAGGCCGACGCCCTGCTGGAGCAGAACGCCGACCCGTCCGACCAGGACATCCGTGAGGCCCTGTCCGGCAACCTCTGCCGCTGCACGGGCTACGAGAAGATCCTCGACGCGGTCCGCCTGGCGGCCGCCCGTCAGGGAGAGGCGGTCTGATCATGGCTCAGAACACCCGCACCGTGGGTACGCCGACCAACGTCACCCAGAAGCACAACAAGGGCGGCATCGGCGAGTCCACGCTCCGCCCGGACGGCACGCTCAAGGTCACCGGCGAGTTCGCGTACTCCTCGGACATGTGGCACGAGGACATGCTGTGGGGCCAGACCCTGCGCAGCCCGATCGCCCACGCCGAGATCGAGAACATCGACATCTCCGAGGCGCTGGCCATGCCGGGCGTCTACTCGGTCCTCACCTACGCGGACCTGCCCGCGGAGATGAAGAACTACGGTCTGGAGATCCAGGACACCCCCGTCCTGGCCAACGGCCGCGTACGCCACCACGGTGAGCCGATCGCCCTCGTGGCGGCCGACCACCCGGAGACCGCCCGCCGCGCCGCCGCGAAGATCAAGATCGACTTCAAGGAGCTCCCGGTCGTCACGGACGAGGCCTCCGCCCTCGCCGAGGACGCCGTCCTGCTCCACCCGGGCCGCGACGACCACCACGCCGGTCACGTCCCGCACCCGAACATCGTGCACCGCCAGCCGATCATCCGCGGCGACGCGGACGAGGCGGCCAAGAAGGCCGACGTCATCGTCACCGGCGAGTACACCTTCGGCATGCAGGACCAGGCCTTCCTCGGCCCGGAGTCCGGCCTCGCCGTACCGGGCGAGGACGGCGGCGTCGACCTGTACGTCGCCACCCAGTGGCTGCACTCGGACCTCAAGCAGATCGCCCCCGTCCTCGGCCTGCCCGAGGAGAAGGTGCGCATGACGCTCTCCGGCGTCGGCGGTGCCTTCGGCGGCCGCGAGGACATCTCGATGCAGATCCACGCCTGCCTGCTGGCCCTCGCGACCGACAAGCCGGTCAAGATGGTCTACAACCGCTTCGAGTCCTTCTTCGGCCACGTGCACCGTCACCCGGCGAAGCTCTGGTACGAGCACGGCGCCACCAAGGACGGCAAGATCACGCACATGAAGTGCCGGATCGTGCTCGACGGCGGTGCCTACGCCTCGGCCTCCCCGGCCGTCGTCGGCAACGCGTCCTCCCTCTCGGTGGGCCCGTACGTCATCGACAACGTGAACATCGAGGCCGTCGCCCTCTACACGAACAACCCGCCCTGTGGCGCGATGCGCGGCTTCGGCGCCGTCCAGGCCTGCTTCGCCTACGAGGCCCAGATGGACAAGCTCGCGGCGAAGCTGGGCATGGACCCGGTCGAGTTCCGTCAGCTGAACGCCATGGAGCAGGGCACGATCATGCCCACCGGCCAGGTCGTGGACTCGCCGGCGCCGGTCGCCGAGCTGCTGCGCCGCGTCAAGGAGCGTCCGCTCCCGCCGGAGCGCCAGTGGGAGACCGCCGGCGAGAGCGCGGACGTCCGCGCGCTGCCGGGCGGCCTGTCGAACACCACGCACGGCGAGGGCGTCGTCCGCGGCGTCGGCTACGCGGTCGGCATCAAGAACGTCGGCTTCTCCGAGGGCTTCGACGACTACTCCACCGCCCGCGTGCGCCTGGAGGTCATCAACGGCGAGCCCGTCGCGATGGTCCACACGGCCATGGCGGAGGTCGGCCAGGGCGGTGTCACCGTGCACGCCCAGATCGCCCGCACGGAGCTCGGCGTCACGCAGGTGACCATCCACCCGGCCGACACCCAGGTCGGCTCCGCCGGTTCGACGTCCGCCTCCCGGCAGACGTACATGACCGGTGGCGCGGTGAAGAACACCTGTGAGGCCGTCCGCGAGAAGCTGCTGGAGATCGGCCGCCGCAAGAACGGCTCGTACCACCCGGCGTGGGCCCACGCGGAGCTGGTCCTGGAGGGCGGCAAGGTCGTCACCGACGGCGGCGAGGTCCTCGCGGACATCGCCGACATCCTCGAGGACGAGGCGATCGACCTCGAGCTCGAGTTCCGTCACCGCCCGACCGTCGCGTTCGACCTGGTCACCGGCCAGGGCGACGGCCACGTCCAGTACACCTTCGCCGCGCACCGCGCGGTGGTCGAGGTGGACACCGAGCTCGGCCTCGTCAAGGTCGTCGAGCTGGCCACCGCCCAGGACGTCGGCAAGGCCCTGAACATGCTCTCCGTCGTCGGCCAGATCCAGGGTGGCACCACCCAGGGTCTCGGTGTCGCGGTGATGGAGGAGATCATCGTGGACCCGAAGACCGCGAAGGTGCGCAACCCCTCCTTCACGGACTACCTGATCCCGACCATCCTCGACACCCCGACCATCCCGGTCGACGTCCTGGAGCTCGCCGACCCGAACGCGCCGTACGGTCTGCGCGGTCTCGGCGAGGCCCCCACCCTGTCGTCCACCCCGGCCGTCCTCGCGGCGATCCGGCAGGCGACCGGTCTGGAGCTCAACAAGACGCCGATCCGTCCCGAGGCCCTCACCGGCACCCTCTAGGACGGCGTCCTCCGGGGGCCGCGAGGCCCCCGGACCCCGGACTCTCCGGGCGGTGTGACCAGGGAACGTCACACTTCACGCGGTCACACCGCCCGGAGCAACGAAGTACCGCACCGCTCGCGGTCAGCTTCACCAGCACCACCTGAAGCACCGGCAACACCCAGCAGGACCGAAACACCGAAGTTTCACCCCCAGCAGTAACACAGCTCGGGCCGTCACCCCGGGTCGTGCAGCCAAACGCAGTCCCAAATCCCGCGATTGAAAAAGAACCCCCTGCGGGTGCCCCTTTGAACCTTGGGAGTTAGGCACCATGACCCAGTCGTCAGTGGAGCCCAAGACCACCGCGGAAGACGCCGGAACCGGCTCTTCCCCCGCGGCCGGACGGTCTTGGCTCGACCGGTACTTTCACATAACCCACAGAGGATCCTCGGTCGGCAACGAGGTCCGTGGCGGCATCACCACCTTCATGGCGATGGCGTACATCCTCCTGCTCAACCCCCTGATCCTCTCTGGCAAGGACGCCGCCGGCGACACTCTGAGCCAGAAGGCCCTCATCACGGCCACCGCCTTCGCCGCGGCCGTGACCACGCTCCTCATGGGCTTCATCGGCAAGGTGCCGCTGGCCCTGGCCGCCGGACTCTCCGTCTCCGGCGTGCTCGCCTCGCAGGTCGCCCCCGAGATGACCTGGCCGCAGGCCATGGGCATGTGCGTGATGTACGGCGTCGTGATCTGTCTCCTGGTCGTCACCGGCCTCCGCGAGATGATCATGAATGCGATCCCGCTCGCCCTCAAGCACGCGATCACCATGGGCATCGGCATGTTCGTCGCCCTGATCGGCCTCGTGAAGGCCGGATTCGTGCACGCTTCCCAGGGTGGCGGTCCCGTCACCCTCGGCCCCGCCGGCGAGCTCGCCGGCTGGCCCGTCCTGATCTTCTGCGTGACCCTGCTCGCCATCTTCATGCTGCAGGCACGCAAGGTTCCCGGCGCGATCCTGATCGGCATCGTCGGCGGAACCGTCCTCGCTGTGATCCTCAACGCCGTGGCGGACATCAGCCCCAAGGCGTGGCGCAGCGGCGCACCGGAGCTCAGCGGCTCCGCGGTCTCCATGCCGGACTTCTCGCTCTTCGGCGACGTCGAGTTCGGCGGCTGGGGCGAGGTCGGCGCCGTGACGATCGGCATGATCGTCTTCACCCTGGTGCTGGCCGGCTTCTTCGACGCGATGGCCACCATCATCGGCGTCGGCACCGAGGCCAAGCTGGCCGACGACAAGGGCCGCATGCCGGGCCTGTCCAAGGCCCTGTTCATCGACGGCGCCGGCGGTGCCATCGGCGGCATCACGGGCGGCTCCGGCCAGACCGTGTTCGTCGAGTCCGCGACCGGCGTCGGCGAAGGCGCCCGTACCGGCTTCGCCTCCGTCATCACCGGCCTGTTCTTCGCCGCCTGCATCTTCTTCACCCCGATCACCCAGATCGTCCCGGGTGAGGTCGCCTCCGCGGCCCTGGTCGTCATCGGCGCGATGATGATGCAGAACGCCCGCCACGTGGACTGGGCCGACAGCTCGGTCGCGATCCCGGTCTTCCTGACCGTCGTGATCATGCCGTTCACGTACCAGATCACCGCCGGTGTCGCCGCGGGCGTCATCAGCTACGTCGCCATCAAGATCGCGCAGGGCAAGGCCCGCGAGATCGGCGGCTTCATGTGGGGCCTGACCGCGATCTTCGTGGTCTTCTACGCCCTGCACCCGATCGAGGGCTGGCTCGGCATCAGCTGAGCCCGCTGACCGGGACCGCACCCTCCACCCGTCCGATACTGGAACCGAACCTCTCAGGGAGGCCGCAATGCTGGACATCGCCGAAGAGCTGAACCGGTGGGTCGAGCAGGGACGCGACTTCGCGGTCGCCACCGTGGTGGCGATCAGCGGCAGCGCGCCCCGGCAACCCGGGGCCGCGCTCGCCGTCGACGGCGACGGCACCGCGATCGGTTCGGTCTCCGGTGGATGCGTCGAGGGTGCGGTCTACGAGCTGTGCCGCGGGGCCATCGAGGACGGCGAGACCGTCCTGGAGCGCTTCGGCTACAGCGACGACGACGCCTTCGCCGTGGGTCTGACCTGCGGCGGCATCATCGACATCCTGGTCACCCCGGTCCGCGCCGACAGCCCCGACCGGGCCGTCTTCGAGGCCGCGATAGCCGCCGCCGCGGCCGGCTCCCCGGCCGCCATGGCCCGCATCGCAGCCGGCCCGGCCGAGCTCGTGGGACGCCCCGTGCTGGTCCGCCCCGAAGGCGCCCACGAGGGCGGCCTCGGCGGTAACCCCGAGCTGGACCGCACCATCGCCGAGGAGGCCCGCGCCATGCTGGACGCGGGCCGGACCGGCGTACTGGAGGTCGGCGCGGACGGCCGCCTCTGCGGAGAGCCGCTGAAGGTGCTGGTCGAGTCCAGCGTCCCGGCCCCGCGCATGATCGTCTTCGGTGCCATCGACTTCGCCGCCGCCCTGGTGCGGGTCGGCAAGTTCCTCGGCTACCACGTCACGCTCTGCGACGCCCGCCCGGTGTTCGCCACCAAGGCCCGGTTCCCCGAGGCCGACGAGATCGTCGTGGACTGGCCGCACCGCTACCTGGAGTCCACCGACGTCGACGGCCGCACGGTGCTCTGCGTGCTCACCCACGACGCCAAGTTCGACGTCCCGCTGCTGGAGCTGGCCCTGCGCCTCCCCGTCGCCTACGTCGGCGCGATGGGCTCCCGCCGCACCCACGACGACCGCAACAAGCGGCTCCGCGCCGTCGGCGTCACCGACCTGGAGCTCGGCCGCCTGCGCTCCCCGATCGGCCTCGACCTCGGCGCCCGGACCCCCGAGGAGACCGCGATCTCCATCGCCGCCGAGATCGTCGCCAACCGCCGCGGCGGCAGCGGCATCGCGCTGACCGGCGCCCACTCGCCGATCCACCGCGAACTCCCCGACCCCCGCCCGACCCGCCGCCCCGCCGTCGCCTGACGACCCCGCTCCCGGCCGGGAGGACCGGCCCGCCCGTTCAGTGCGAGGCGTGCGCCCCGGCGGGGTGCGTCCGGCGCCACTCCATCCGGGCGCCGAGGGCACACAGGACGGCGACGAGGGCCGTGACGAGCACGATCACCCACTCGAGCGCTCCGCTCCCGGCGTCCGGATCGACGTCGAACAGGATCTCGATCCAGTCGTGCCAGACCAGGGTCACGACGAAGAGCAGTGCGGAGAGGGACCCGAGGGCCACCTCGATCCAGAAGCGGCGGCGGAGCGTTCCGGAGCCGCTGCTGCGCGGGGCTCGGGAGGTCATGGCATGTCTTCCCCTCTGTGCTGCCCGTCAGCGGCCTGCGCGGCCTGCTGCTGCGCGGTCGTGGGACGGACGACGTAGGTGCTCCCGCCCACCAGCCTGTTCTGTACCTCCTGGAGGACGTGGAACTCCACAGGCCGGTCCGGTGCGTCCGCGGGGAGGCGGACGTTGACGGCCAGCGCCCGGGAGCCGAGCTCGGGGTCGATGCGCACGCCCTTCAGTTCGTTCTTGCGGTGTTCATCGGGCTTCATCACGTACGAGCGGGCGAAGTCGAACTTCCGGATCCGTCCGTGGCGGTCGACGAACTGGTCGGGCAGGAACTCGTCCGCGTGATCGAGGAGTTCCACTCCGTGGCCCGGCGTCGGCCCCTGGGCGTTGCCCAGCTTCTCGAAGGCGATGTACAGCCGCGTGCCCTCCGGCAGGTTCGCCCAGTCGAACCTCACGTCGGAGGGCTGGGACGTGAACTTGACCTTGTTGAGCAGGATGAGGAAGGCACGGGACGGTGTGACGCCACCCGGCAGGGCGTCCTCGACCTGCAGGTTCTTCAGCACCGCGTGCTTGCGCATGGTGACGAGCGTCCCCACGTCGAAGATCTCGCCCGCCGCGATGGGGTCCTCGTCGCAGGAGACGACCGCCAGGATGCACGAGTGGGCGGCCGCCGTGGACGGAATGAGGAAGTCCCACTCGACCACTCCTGGCTCTGCGGCCTCCAGCCTGGCGATCGTCCTGACCGGGCCGAGCGGTGTGTAGGAGGCGCTGACGGGATCGGCGGCGAAGGGCTTGCCGTTGGACCAGAAGTCGGTGGGCAGCGGCGGCAGGTTCGCCGAGGCATCGGCCAGGAAGGCCCGTACCCGGACGTTCGTCGCCGCCCGCACGCCCCTGTTGTGCACCTGCACGTAGAAGCGGTTCACGGCCGTCCGGCGAGCCGTGCGGTGCGCCAGCCTGGCCAGCGCGACGTAGTCGCCGACCGGGCTCGGCGTCTGGTACCCCGGCTGCGGGGCGTCCACCAAGATGTCGGGACTCTGCCACCACCACATCGTGCCCGGTGTCGGGCTCGGGTCGAAGGGGTCCGCGACACCGGAGGGGGAGGGCTGCACCCGGCCGGAGTCGAGCACGGTGTCGCGCACGTACAGGTCGACCATCGCGGTCTGGGCCACGTCGACCGGCCGTTCCCAGACGCTCCTGCCGTGGGTGGCGGCGCGCAGCAGGCGGCGCTTGGCGTGCAGGGCCAGGTCGAACACGGGCGCGTTGGGCAGTCCCTGATCCCATGGGGTCCAGTTCAGGCCCGCGTCCTCGGTCCGGAACACGCCTCGGTCGGCGCCGCAGAAGAGCCGGTTGGGGTTCGTCGGGTCGATCACGATGGTGTTGACGGGATTGGCCTGGGCCAGACCGTTGGAACGCGAGGTCCACCCGGTGTCGGCCGGGCCCCGCCGGTAGACGTGGTCACAGCTGAACTCGCCGGGTTCCAGGGCGTTCAACATGCCGGCGATCGTGACCCAGACGGTCCCTGCGGGGTCGACGGCGATGTCGGACACGCACACCAGGGGCAGGGCCGGACCGGTCAGGTCCGTGCGCGTCACGTCCGCGGGGTTCCATGTCGCCCCGGTGCGCCGGAACCGGTACACGCGTCCGTTGGCCGTCCCGGCGTAGACGGTGTTGCTGTCGCCCGGATGGACGGCGATGGCGGTGATCGCCGGACCCGGCGCCGACGTGACGGCGGTCCAGGTGTCCGCGCTGTTCGCACTGCGCCACAGCTGGTCGCCGCCGAAGTAGCAGGTGGTTGCGGTGGTCGGGTCGAGCGCGAACGGTGCGTAGAACGGGACCACGCCGCCGATTCCGGTGTTCTTGAGGAGCCAGGACGCACCGGCGTCGTCGGAACGGTAGATGGTCTCGTTGGTGTACTCCTGGTACATCCGGACCGGCTTCGACGGATCGATGGCGGTGAATCCGCCGTCACCATAGGCCGACACCGTCCACGCCGGTGTGCCTGCGTAGCGGTGCACGCCGTTGTCCTGTGTACCTCCGATCAGCACGTTCTCCCACTCGGGGTGCTGAGCGATGGAGTGGAACTGCAGCGTTGCCAGGTCCCGGTTGCGGTCGGTCCACGTCACGCCGGTGTCGGTGGAGATCTGGATGCCCCCGTCATTGGCGTCCCAGCAGACGGCCGGGTTCACGGGATCGAAGACGAAAGCGTGGTGGTCGGCGTGGACGTTGGACACCGGCTCGAACACGCCACCCCCCGTGCTGCAGCGCCACAGGCTCCGCTCCGCGACGAACAGCACGTTCGGGTCCGTGGGGTGCACCGCCACGTGCAGGGCGTAGAAACTCAGGCCGGTGAAGGAGAAGACCGCGGTGTGGGTGTGGCCCGTGGCGTCGCTGCTCGTCGTGAGCGTCACGCGCCCGCCGCCGGCCAGCCTGGCGAACTGTTGCGCGGTGAACGAGACGACATGGGTGTGGGGCGTCGTTCCCCCCGAGGTGGTCGTGTAGGTGTGGGGCGCCGTGGGTGCCGTCATGTCCGCCGCGGGCACCGTGACCGAGTGGGAGTGCCCCGAGTCGAAGGATGTCCCGGCTCCGGCGGCGGCATCGAGGCGCATCGGTACGGCCGCCCAGGTACTCCCTCCGTCCGTCGTCCTCGCCAGTGCCGCGAAGCCCGGGTAGGTGGCGAACAGGGCGAATGCGACATCGGGGTTCCCCGCCTGCTGGGCCATCGCGACCCGCTCGAACTCCAGGCGCGCCGGCAGCCCCGTGCCGGTCACCGCTGTCCACGCGGACCACGACCCGGATGTGCGGGTGCTCGTCCAAAGGGCTTCGCCGTACTGGGCGGCGACGACCCTCACGGTCCCGGGCGGTCCCGGGGCGCGGAACACCACCATGTCGGTGAACTCGCCGACATGGCTCCGGCGCGTCCAGTTCACGCCCCCGTCGGAGCTTTCGCAGACACCGATGCCGGACGACACGAGCAGCCGCTTGCCCGTGCCGTCCGTTGGGTCGAACACCACACGGGTGATCGGTGTCCTGTCGAAGAACGCTGTCGCCAGTTCGGTCCAGGTGTCTCCGCCGTCGTGTGAACCCATGAGACCGGCGCCGTAGTACGTGTCGTGAGTGGCCTGCTGCTCACCCGTCCCGGCCACGATGTGGAGGTGGTCGGAGGGGTCGATCGCCAGCGCCCCGATGGCCAGACTGCGCTGGTAGTCGGACTTCGGCGTCCACGTCAGTCCCCGGTCCGTGCTCTTCCACACCCCGCCGTTCGCCGTACCGAGGTAGACCGTGTCCGTGTCGGTGGGGTCGACGGCGACCGCGAGCGCGCGGCCGCTCCACGCGACGTTCCAGGCCAGCACCGGCCCGGGACCCATCGGTGTCCAGTTGGTCCCACCGGGAACCGGTGCCGACCGGGTCGTTCCGTCCGGATCCCGGCCGGCCGCGGCCCGCAGGCCCGCCTCCAGCCGGTCCCGGCGCTCGCGGAGCGCCCGGACATCCGACACCTGAGCCTCGCGGGCACCGGGAGGGATGCGGCCGATGTGACCGAAGCGCCGCTCCCACAGGTACCGCTCGCGTTCGAGAGGGGCGTCTCCCTCCTCGTGGGGCTCGCCGTCGGCTCCCTCCTCCGAGCCCAGCGCAGGCCGGTCGTCCCCCGTGTCGGGGCGCACCCGCACGGTCACCGTCACGGGCGCGGCGTTCTCTTCCTCACCCTGCACGTAGTGCGTTCCGCGCTGTGTGTACGCCGCCGCGATGTGGTGGTCGCCCGGGTCCAGGCGGAAGGTCGACAGGCGGCAGACGAAGGCACCGGTGCCGTCGGGCACGACCGCCTCGCCGGTGGCCGGCCGGACGTCGGCCCCGTCGTACCGCTCGGCCGTGGGCTCGTCGCCGGCCCCGCCCACGTCGGGAACCGCGAGCCCCTGGAGCACCCGGTCGGGCAGTACCGCCAGTCCGTCGACCGTGAGCCGGACCGGCCAGCTCTGCCAGCCCGAGCCGCGGATCTCGATCGACATCCCCCGAAGACACGTTCGCGGGCCGACCTCGAGGAGAGGAGCCTTGGCAGCGTCCCCTCCGGACCGGCCGGTGTTGCTTCCGTAGCCGTCCATGTCTCCACGATAGGAGCGGGACACCGGCGGTTCCTGTCCAACCTTCAATGGTTGAAGGGGAATCGGGGCAGTGGCAGCGCCTGCCACACACCGTCAGGGAACGACGTGGCGGAACGGATGAACCGTCAACCGGCTGTGAACCGCGCGCCGGCCGCCGGCGCGGCGCGCAAGCAGGCGCTCCCGGACGCAACCCACACGGGTTGTGCCCTTGCGCCGTCCCGGGGAACCGGGGTTGACCCGTGCGGGGCCGTTCCGTCAGCGTCGGGGCGTGGTCCACCGCATCCTCGCCCGGGCGCTCGCCGCCCTCGCCGCGCTGCTGCCCGCTCCCGGCGCCGCCGCTCCCGCCCCGCAGCCCGCCCTGTACGTCCCCGAGCCCAACCCGGCCGCCGGGCGGCAGGCCCGGGAGCTCGCCGACCGCGGCCAGCACCGCGAGGCCGCCGGGATCCTGGCCATGGCCCGTACCCCGCACGCCGTCTGGCTCGGCGACCAGACCCCTGCCCAGGCCGAGGCCGAAGCCCGGGCCACCACGACGGCCGCCGCCCGCGCCGGCACGCTGCCGGTGCTGGTCCTCTACAACGTGCCCGGCCGCGACTGCTCCCAGTACAGCGCGGGCGGCGCGGCCGGCACCGCCGCGTACCGCTCCTGGATCGACGCCGTGGCCCGCGGCATCGACGACCACCGCGCCCTCGTCGTCCTCGAACCCGACTCGCTCGCCCTGCTCCCGCGCGAGTGCGCCGGCGGCGGCGACGCCCTCGGCCGCACCAGGACCGCCTCCCGCTACACCGAGATCGACTACGCGGTCCGCACCCTGGAGTCCAAGCCGGCCGCCGACGTCTACCTGGACACCGGACACGCGGGCTGGCACACCGTCAACAACATCGTGCCGCGCCTGCGTCAGGCCGGCGTCGAGGCGGCCACCGGGTTCGCCGTCAACATCTCCAACTACACCACCGACGACGACAGCACCTGGTTCGCCCACCTGGTCTCCGCCTGCCTCCGGTACGCCGACCAGGGCGGCGACAGTGCGGACTGCCCCGACCAGCGGCGTCCCCGAGGCGAGGCCCGCGCCTGGATCGCCGCCCGAGTGGGGGCACCGGATCCGGCCACGATGAAGCACTTCATCACCGACAGCAGCCGCAACGGACAGGGCCCCTGGCAGGCCCCGGCCGGCCGCTACGGAGACCCCCAGGAGTGGTGCAACCCGCCGGGCCGCGGCCTGGGCGCCCGCCCCACCACCGCCACCGGCGACCCGCTCCACGACGCCAGACTGTGGATCAAGACGCCGGGGGAGTCCGACGGCGCCTGCCTGCGCGGCGGCCGGGGCCCCGAGGACCCCGCGCGGGGCACCGTCGACCCGAAGGCCGGCGAGTGGTTCCCGGAACAGGCCCTGGAACTCGTGCGCCTGGCGAAACCGGCCATTCTGCGGTAACCGGGCCGTAATGACCCATTAGGGTCTTGATCATGCTGGACATCCGAGAGGTGCCCGAGGACGGCATCGACGCCGCGCTGGAACTCGCCTACCTGGTCTTCCACGACCGCCCCGAGGAACAGGTCCGCGAACGCCACCGCGAGCTGCTCCGCGGGTGCGACCGCCTCGGCGCGTACGACGGGACCACCCTGGTGGGCTTCCTCGCCGCGCACCCCTTCCGGCTCTCCGTACCGGGCGCGGACCTGCCCTGCCCCGGTCTCACCTTCGTCGCCGTGGCCCCCACCCACCGACGCCGCGGCGTGCTCACCGCGATGATGGCCGCGCGGCTGGACCGGGCCGTCCGCGACGAGCACCCGGTCGCCGCCCTCTGGGCCTCCGAGACCGCCATCTACGGGCGGTTCGGCTTCGGCGCCGCCACCCAGGGGGTCGGCGTCGAGATCGACGCCACCCGCCCCCTGGCCCTGCGCATCACGCCCGACCCGCGCCCGCTGCGCCTGGTCGCCCCCGACGAGGCACCCGCACTCCTCGGCCCCTACTTCGAACGCACCCGGACCCTCCGCGCCGGCCGGACCCTGCGCGACGAGGCCCGCTGGCGCGCGGACTGGCTGGCCGAACAGGACGAGGAGGACGACGAGCTGGGCCCGCCCCGGATCCTCGCCCTCGGCGACCCGCTCGCCGGGTACGCCGTCTACCGCAGCAAGACCGAGGACCTGCCCGGCGCCCCCGGCCGCAGCCGCGGGGTCGTGCAGGTCCACGAACTGGAGGCGGACACCCCCGCCGCGGCCGCCGCCCTCTGGCAGTGCCTGACCGCCCTCGACCTGGCGGGCACGGTACGCGCCTGGGGCCGGCCCGCCGACGACCCGCTGCTGCTCTTCGCGGCCGACCGCGACCAGGTGCGCGCCACCGAGCAGTTCCCCGCCCTCTGGGTGCGCCTGGTCGACGTCCGCGCCGCGCTGGCCGCGCGTTCCTGGGCCGCCCCGGTGGAGCTGGTGCTGGAGGTGCGCGACGACCGGCTGCCGGCCAACGCGGGGCGGTTCCGGCTCAAGGCCGGGCCGGACGGGGCCGCGTACGAGCCCGTGCACGAGGCGCCCGACCTCGTCTTCGACGTACGGGACCTGGCCGCCTGCTACCTCGGCGGGACCCCGGTCGGGGCGCTGGTGCGGGCCGGGCTGGTCGACGAGCACACACCGGGGGCGGCGGAGTGGTTCGACGCGGCACTGCGCACCGGGCTGCTGCCGCACACCCTCGACGAGTTCTGACCCGGCGCGGCCCCGGTCCGGCCCTTCACGGACCGGCCGGGGCCGCGCCGGATCAGGCGGGCTGGGGGCGGAACAGCCGTACCGCGGAGGACCCGAGGCCGGTCGGCAGCCCGACGTCCGAGGACAGCCGGACGGCCGGGGCCGGTCCCGCGTCCGGGAGGGGCGCGGCGCCGGCCGCCGGGCCGGCAGCGGCGTCCCCGCCCGTCACCCGGGACGCGTACTCCTCGTCGTACCGCCGCGTCTCCCGGTGCCAGTGCAGGACGCCCGCCATCCAGTCCTCCAGCTCCCGCACGTACGCGTCCATGGCGGCCCGGCCCGCCCGGTCCAGCCCGCGGTCCTCGTACAGCACCGGCAGCTGGTGGTCGCGGATGTGCTCGAACTCCCGGGTCCGCTGCCGGAGCAGGTCGGTGACGATGCCGAAGGCCGCCGGCGGCTCGATGCCGAAGAAGGTCTCCGTGACCAGGACGTGGTTGTGCACCTCCCCCTCGAACTCGATCTCCTTCCGGTACGAGAACAGGTCGTTGACCATGCAGGCCACGTCCGCCGCGGCGGTCTCCAGCGACCGCACCACCCCGTCCGCGAACACCTCGTCCGGCACGCCCAGTCCCGCCTGCCCCTGCCGCACCAGGAACATGGTCAGCCCACTGCCGAAGGTGTGCCGGCGCATCTCCGCGTAGTCGACGGGGTCGGGGACGCGGTTCAGCGTGGTGTTGTCGACCTCCCACACCCAGCTCTCCAGCATGTCGGCCAGGGCGGCCCGGAACTCCTCCCGCACCGGCCCCGTCATGCCGGCCACGCTGTGCGCCCACAGCTCCCTGAGGCTGCGCTCCAGCGGGATCAGCGGCTCGGGCGCGTCGGCCGGGTCCAGCGGCACCATGGACAGCAGCCGTACCGTGGCGGTACGGGCCGCCTCGGGCGACCTGGTCGCCCCGAAGGCCGCCGGGTAGTAGTCGTCGGCGTACGTGCCCCAGGCCAGCCAGCGGGCGCTGACGTCCAGTTGCTCCGGCGTGGCGTCCGGGTCGATCGCCGCGGAGCAGAGCGCGAAGTCGAAGGCCAGCAGCCGGTCCTCGTCCCAGATGCCGGAGGCCGGGTCGCCCGGGTACGGGTCCAGCAGGCCCATCTCCCGGCACCACTCCACCAGTCCGGCCCGCGCCCGGTCGAGGTGGGGGCTGGAGGAGACCGGGAAGGGCAGCGACACCTCGGGCCGCGCGACGGGACCGACCGGCCGGAACGGCACGTGGCCGAGGCTCCGCCGGCGCAGCTCCGCGGCGCGCGGCGCGAACACGGACCGGATGTCCAGCGCGGCGGTCCCCGGACCGCTGTGCGTCACGGCGCCCGGGGCGCCCGCGGACCCCGGCGCCGGCACGGGCAGCGGGACGGTGGCGGTCGGCCGGGCGTGCTCGTTCATGTACCGGCTGGAGACCATGTGCCATTCGTGGCCGCCGGACTGCCAGTCCTGGAGGCCCTTGGCGTACGCGAGTACGGCGGCCAGCTCGGGCGCCGTGAGCCCGTGCTCGGCGGCCAGCGCGGGCACCTCGGCGAGCGCCGTGTGCTCGAACTGGTGCAGGCGGGAGGTCAGCAGGTCGTTCGAGACGTCGGCGGCCTCCTGGGTGGTGCAGCCGAGGAAGGTCTCCAGGACCAGTACCGCGTTGGAGAGTTCGCCCTCGTCCTGCACCTCGCGCTGGTACGAGAACAGGTCGTTCCTGATGTGCACCGCGTCCGAGAAGGCGTCCCGCAGCACCCGGAGCGGCCGGGCGTGGGCCACCCGCGCGGGCACCTCGGCCGCGGCGTACTCCACCAGCCCGGCCGACCAGGGCGCGCCGCCGACCTTGCGGCGCATCTCCACGTACTCCAGCGGGTTGGCCACCCGCCCGATGCCGATGTTGTGCAGCTCCCACATCGACTCGTGGAGGAGGTTGCGGGTGCTCTCCGCGAACCGGGCCCGCCAGTCCGGCGACATGGCCGGCACCGTGCGCAGCCACAGGTCCTTCAGGCCCGCCTCGACCGGGTTCGACGGCTCGGGGAAGCCGTCGGCGAGGTCCATCGGCATGAACGCGGCCAGCCCGTCAAGATAGGTGCGGGCGCCCTCACGGTCGTTGGTGCGCTTGAAGAACTCCAGGAAGTGGTCGTCGAAGAAGAAGACCCACACGTACCAGTCGGTGATCAGGGACAACGCGTCGGCGTCGCAGTCCGGGTGCGTGTACGCGCACAGCAGCGCGTAGTCGTGGGAGTCGAGGTCGCTCTGCTCCCAGACCCCTGACCCCTCCAGCATCCCGAAGCCGCGGGCCCACTCCGTGCTGTGGGCCCTGGCCTGCTCCACGTGGGGGTTGAGTCTCGCCGGATGGGGCACGTAGAAGTCCGGCAGGTGGAACGGCTGCGTCACGGAGGGCCCGGCCTTTCACTTCGCTTCGTCGTCGGGTCGCGTCCCGTCGGGCGGAGGGTGACCGTTTCCCCGGTCCGCGCGCGAGATCGGCAGTGCCCTACCCCCGACCCGGCCCGCCCATGGGACGGTTCACCGCATCAGGTGAAAGCCCGGCGACCCGCTGGCGGTTCAGCCCGCGCCGTGCAGCGTCCGGTCCGGGTGGGCCTTGCGCCAGGCCTCGATCGACCGGTCCCAGCCCTCGCCGGTGAGGGCCGTCAGGGAGGCGGGGAACAGCCCGTCCTCCTCCTTGGCGATGTGGTGGTGCAGCTCGTCGACCGCCCGCCGCAGCCCGGTGACGTCCTCGGGCCTGGCCAGGTCCACCCGCTCCAGGAAGGCCGCCAGTTCGCGGTGCTCCCGCTCCAGCGCCGCGATGTACTCCGCGTACTCGGGATCGTCCCGCATCACGCGGAACAGCCCCTCCTCCTCGCCCTGCCAGTGGGCCAGCAGTTCCACGGCCATCGCCGACACCAGCTCCCGCGCGCGCAGCGGGTCCCCCGCGTCGAGGGCGCGCAGCGCGTCGCCCGCCGCGTCGGTCACCGTCTCGTGCTCGGCGACGAACTCCTTGATGAGCGGGATCTGCCGGCAGCCGCAGTAGTGACACATGAGGGGCGGGCTCCGTTCCGTGGGAGGAGGTCCTGTGACGTCCTTCCCATTGAACGGGGCCCGCCCCCCACGGCCGCGTACGGCGCGCCCGGTCCCGGGTGCGGCTGCGCCGGGGCGCCTCGGGCGGCGCCCGGACCCGGGACCGGTACCGCCCGGTCGCGCCGGGCGCGCCGTACGGTCTCCGCTACTCCTGCCCGGCCTGGCCCTCCAGGTCGCCCTCGGTGTCCAGGAACACCTGCCGCAGCGCCTCGATCACCTGCGGGTCCGGCTTCTCCCACAGCCCGCGGGACTCCGCCTCCAGCAGCCGCTCCGCGATGCCGTGCAGCGCCCAGGGGTTGGCCTCCTTCAGGAAGGCCTGGTTCTCCGGGTCCAGCACGTACGCCTGGGTGAGCTTGTCGTACATCCAGTCCGCGATCACGCCGGTGGTCGCGTCGTACCCGAACAGGTAGTCCACCGTCGCCGCGAGTTCGAAGGCGCCCTTGTAGCCGTGGCGGCGCATCGCCTCGATCCACTTCGGGTTGACCACGCGCGCCCGGAAGACCCGGGAGGTCTCCTCGACCAGCGTGCGCGTGCGGACCGTCTCCGGGCGGGTCGAGTCGCCGATGTACGCCTCCGGGGCGGTGCCCCGCAGCGCGCGCACGGTCGCCACCATGCCGCCGTGGTACTGGAAGTAGTCGTCCGAGTCGGCGATGTCGTGCTCGCGGGTGTCGGTGTTCTTCGCCGCCACCGTGATCCGCTTGTACGCCGTCTCCATCTCGTCCCGCGCCGGGCGGCCGTTGAGGCCCCGGCCGTACGCGTAGCCGCCCCACACCGTGTACACCTCGGCCAGGTCGGCGTCCGTGCGCCAGTCCCGGCTGTCGATCAGCTGGAGCAGGCCGGCGCCGTAGGTGCCCGGGCGGGAGCCGAAGATGCGGGTGGTGGCCCGCCGCTCGTCGCCGTGCTGGGCCAGGTCCGCCTGAGCGTGCGCCCGTACGTAGTTGTCCTCGGCGCTCTCGTCCAGCGAGGCGGCCAGCCGCACCGCGTCGTCGAGCAGCCCGATCACGTGCGGGAAGGCGTCCCGGAAGAAGCCCGAGATGCGCAGCGTCACGTCGATGCGCGGGCGGCCCAGCTCGGCGACCGGCACCGGCTCCAGGCCGGTGACCCGGCGCGAGGCCTCGTCCCACACCGGCCGGACGCCCAGCAGCGCGAGGGCCTCGGCCACGTCGTCGCCTGCGGTGCGCATGGCGCTCGTACCCCACAGGGACAGGCCCACGGAGGCCGGCCACTCGCCGTTGTCCGTGCGGTAGCGCTCCAGCAGCGAGTCGGCGAGCGCCTGCCCGGTCTCCCACGCGAGGCGCGAGGGCACGGCCTTGGGGTCGACGGAGTAGAAGTTCCGGCCGGTCGGCAGCACGTTGACCAGGCCGCGCAGCGGCGAGCCCGAGGGGCCGGCCGGCACGAAGCCGCCGTTCAGCGCGTGCACCGCGTGGTCCAGCTCGTCGGTGGTGGCGGCCAGCCGCGGCACCACCTCGCGGGCGGCGAAGGCGAGTACGTCGGCCACGCCGGCCGGGTGGCCCTCGGCGACCCCGGCCACGGCGGCCGGGTCCCAGCCCGCCGCCTCCATCGCCTCGACCAGCGCGCGGGCCGTCTCCTCCGCCTCGTCGGCGGAGGTGCGGGTGGCCTTGGACTCGTCCAGGCCCAGCGCCTCGCGCAGGCCGGGGAGGGCCGTCGTACCGCCCCAGATCTGGCGGGCCCGCAGGATCGCCAGCACCAGGTTGACCCGCTCGGGGCCGGTCGGCGCGCCGCCGAGCACGTGCAGGCCGTCGCGGATCTGGGCGTCCTTGACCTCGCACAGCCAGCCGTCGACGTGCAGCAGGAAGTCGTCGAAGCCGTCGTCGTCCGGACGCTCCGCCAGACCGAGGTCGTGGTCGAGCTTGGCGGCCTGGATCAGCGTCCAGATCTGGGCGCGGATCGCGGGCAGCTTCGCCGGGTCCATCGAGGAGATCTGCGCGTACTCGTCGAGGTGCTGCTCCAGGCGCGCGATGTCGCCGTACGAGTCGGCGCGGGCCATGGGGGGCACCAGGTGGTCGACCAGGGTCGCGTGCACCCGGCGCTTGGCCTGGGTGCCCTCGCCCGGGTCGTTCACCAGGAACGGGTACACCAGCGGGAGGTCGCCGAGCGCGGCGTCGGGCGCGCAGGCCGCGGAGAGGCCGGCGTTCTTGCCCGGCAGCCACTCCAGGTTGCCGTGCTTGCCGAGGTGGACCATCGCGTCGGCGCCGAAACCGCCGTCCTCCGCGGCCGCCTGGATCCAGCGGTAGGCCGCCAGGTAGTGGTGCGAGGGCGGCAGGTCCGGGTCGTGGTAGATGGCGATCGGGTTCTCGCCGAAGCCGCGCGGCGGCTGGATCAGGATGAGCAGGTTCCCGCGGCGCAGCGCCGCGAGGACGATGTCGCCCTCCGGGTTGTGCGTGCGGTCCAGGAACATCTCGCCCGGCGCCGGGCCCCAGTGCTCCTCGACCTGCTCGCGCAGCTCCGCGGGGAGCTGGGCGTACCAGCGCTTGTAGTCGGCGGCCGGGATGCGGACCGGGTTCCTGGCCAGCTGCTCCTCGGTCAGCCAGTCCTGGTCGTGGCCGCCGGCCTCGATCAGGGCGCGGATCAGCTCGTCGCCGTCACCGGAGACCAGGCCCGGGATCTCCTCCTCCGGCCCGAAGTCCCAGCCCTCGGCACGCAGCCGGCGCAGCAGCGCCACCGCGCTGGCGGGGGTGTCGAGGCCCACGGCGTTGCCGATGCGGGAGTGCTTGGTGGGGTACGCGGAGAGCACGAGGGCCAGCCGCTTCTCGGCGTTCGGCAGGTGGCGCAGGCGGGCGTGGCGCACGGCGGTGCCGGCCACGCGGGCGGCGCGCTCGGGGTCGGCCACGTACGCGGGCAGGCCGTCCTCGTCGATCTCCTTGAAGGAGAACGGCACGGTGATCAGCCGGCCGTCGAACTCCGGCACGGCGACCTGGCTGGCGGCGTCGAGCGGCGAGAGGCCCTCGTCGTTCTCCGCCCAGTCGGCGCGCGAGCCGGTCAGGCAGAGCGCCTGGAGGATCGGCACGTCGAGCGCGGCCAGCGCGCCCGCGTCCCAGGACTCGTCGTCGCCGCCGGCCGAGGCGTCCGCGGGGCGGGTGCCGCCGGCGGCCAGGACGGTGGTCACGATGGCGTCGGCGGAGCCGAGTTCGGCCAGCAGCTCCGGCTCGGGGCTGCGCAGCGAGGACACGTACAGCGGCACGGGCGTGCCGCCGGCCTCGACGACCGCGTCGCACAGGGCGTGCACGAAGGCGGTGTTGCCGCTCATCTGGTGGGCCCGGTAGTAGAGCACGGCGATCCGGGGCGCGTTCGGGCGGGGGCGGCCGGGCTGGGGGCGGCCGGGCTGGGAGCGGCCGGGCTGGGAGCGGCGGACCGTGAGCGCCGGGTCGCGCTCCAGCGCGCCCCAGGTGGGCGAGGCGGCGGGGGGCTCGAAGCCGTGGCCGGTGAGCAGCACGGTGTCCGAGAGGAACCGGGCCAGCTGCTCCAGGTTGGCCGGGCCGCCGTGCGCGAGGTAGGCGTGGGCCTCGGCGGCGATGCCGATCGGCACCGTGGAGGCCTCCATCAGCTGGGCGTCCGGGGCCTGTTCGCCGGTGAGGACCACGACGGGCTTGGTCTGGCCGGGGGCGAGGAGGAGGTCGAGGCCCTCCTGCCAGGCGCGCAGGCCGCCGAGCAGGCGTACGACGACGAGGTCGGCCTCGTCGAGCAGCGCGGGCAGGTCGTCCAGGGGGAGCCGGGAGGGGTTCGCGAAGCGGTACGGGACCGGGCCGTCCGACGCACGTGCGCTCAGCAGATCGGTGTCCGACGTCGACAGCAGCAGGATCATGCGGCGTCCGGCCTTCCTCGGGGTTTCCGCGCCCCGGGCAGTGAAGGCGGCGGGAGTTCCTGGCTCACCCGGGCGCCGCGCGGGGCGGGCACCGGGGCTCACAGTGGCGGGACCGCGCCGGATTCACACCGGGCTTCCTCCCATGACGCCGCCTTCGGCGGTGCCGGGCCAGACGGCCCGACGGGGAGCATCTTAGTGCGGGGGGTGGGGGGCGGGGGAGTGGGGGTTGGGGGCGGGGGAGGGTGGGGGCGTGGAGGGTGGGGGCGTGGGGGGCGTGGGGGGGGGCGTGGGGGTTGGGGGTTGGGGGCGCGGGGGGTGCCGGCTGTGGGGGTGCGGGGCTGCGTGAGCCTGTCGCGTGTTCCGGCTTCCTGCCCGACGGTCTGTTCCGAGTGCGGGCAGCGGGGCCTGCCTGCGGTGCTGCGGGGCTGCGGGCCTGCGGTGCTGCGGTGCTGCGGTGCTGCGTGAGCCTGCCGCGTGTTCCGGCTTGCCGCCCGACGGCCTGTTCCGAGTGCCGGCAGCCGGGCCTGCCTGTGACCTGCGGGGCTGCGGGGCTGTGGGGCTGCGTGAGCCCGTCGCGTGTTCCGGCTTGCCGCCCGACGGCCTGTTCCGAGTGCGGGCAGCCGGGGCCGCCTGCGGGCCTGTGGTGCTGCGTGAGCCCGTCGCGTGTTCCGGTTTCCCGCCCGACGGCCTGTTCCGAGTGCCGGCAGCCGGGCCCGCCTGCGGGCCTGCGGTGCTGCGTGAGCCCGTCGCGTGTTCCGGCTTCCTGCCCGACGGCCTGTTCCGAATGCCGGCAGCCGGGCCCGCCTGCGGGCCTGCGGTGCTGCGCAAGCTTGCCTGCCACGGCCTGCTCCCGCTTCCCGCTCCGGCTTCCCACCACCAGCCCGTCACTTCCCCCCGCGCCAGCCCCCCACTCTCCGCCGCACCCCCGCCCGCCTTCACTCTCCGCCCCGTCCCGGTCCACCCCATTTGTGCTGGGGTGATGCCGCGTTGGTCTGGTGGCGTGCTGGGGACGCGACTTGTGCCCCCAGCGCCGTCGGTCGCCCGACACGCGTACCGCGGTTCGCTGCTGGGCGCCCCCGGTGGCGGCGGGGACGTGGTGTCCGAGGCGGGTCCCGAGTCTTGGCCCGCCCGGCGCTTGAGGGCACAAGGGGTCCGGGGACCGCCCCGGTGAACGGGAGAAGGGCGGGGAGGGGCTGCTCGGCGCAGCGGCCACGGCCCGTCCGGCCGCAGTGGCTCCGCGCCTGGTCCGGGGCGGGCGACGGGGCCGGTGCCGGTGCCGGCGCCGGGGCCGGACCAAGGGCTCCCGTGGCCCGCATCGGTACGGCGCCCCGCGCCGGTGCCGGGGGCGAGCCGGTGCCCGAGGAGCCGGTGGTGCTGGGTGGCCGGTCGTGTGGTGTGTGGGTCCCCTCGGTGCTTGACCCGTCGTGGCCTGCAGGCCCTGCGGCAGGCCCACCCCTGGGGCAAGGGGGCTTCGCCCCTGGCCTTCGGCCAC
>NZ_JBIVZG010000036.1:0-11110 GCF_044759445.1 Streptomyces sp. NPDC101118
GCCACCCCAGGCCCGGGCCTGCCTCCGGACCAGCCTGCCACGACGCGTCAAGCACCTTCCCCACACACCACACGACCCACCAGGCCCTGCCAAGGATTGGCAGCCGGAGGTGAGGTGCGGGCCACGGGGTATCGGGCGCTGGTGTCGCCCCGTGGGGTGGCTGGAGGGCTTCGGCCACCGCGGGCCTCTCACGCACCTTCCCCGCATACCACACGAGCCCAAACCGCCCCGGGCGCCCCAACCGCGCCCGTCCGGCTGACTCGTTCCGTTCCACCGGGGCCGACCCGATGTGAGTGGATTGTCTGATCTGGGCTCTCTTCGTGTCCTGCTCGGCCCCCGCTCGAACCGGCCTGAATCCACCCCTCCGCCCGCCCCGACCCTCGCCCCCTTGGACCGGACCAATGCCCCCTCCCTGGAGGGGGGTCGACCCGCAACGTCGCACGTCAGGGCGTGTGTTGGGGGCGTTGTCCGTCACGTCGGCCCGGGGCCCCGAGGGGTACGCGCAGGGGCCGGACAAGGGTTTTCCCCGTATCGGGTTCATCTGCATTTTGCCTACTGTCTGACCACCGGCGATCTTCACCGGCCGGACGGTCAGTCCGCCACCCCACATGGCGCGAACCCGTTCCCCCGGTGGATCGACGACAGCCGAAGTTGCCCCCGCCCCATCGTCGCGGCGGCGGCAGCCAGGTGAGCAGCGGAGCCCGGGACGCGTGAGCAGCGCGCCCCGGCCCGCACAGGCACCACCGCACCACGGCACCACCGGCACGACCGGCACCACCGCACGACGCGCGGCCCCACCACGGCCCCCAGCGCGCCGCGCGCACCGCTCCACGGGCACCACCGCACGACGCGCCGCCTCACCCCGGCACCGGGCGCGCCGAGCGGCCAGGACCCCCGCAGCACCGCACCACTGCATCCACCTCCCACACATGCACCATCCGCCGGTCCGGCCTGCCCGGAACCGGCGGCCCGCGAAAGGGATCCCACCTTGCACGCATCCAGGCGCAGGCTCATCACCGTCGTGGCGATATCCGCCACGCTGCTCGGCACCGCGGCCACCACCTCCGTGGCGCTGGCGAACCCGGCGGCGGCCCGTGCGGCGGCCACCGCCCCCACCGCCACCCCGGCCCCGCTCCCCACCGCGCCGGTCGAGAACCTCATCGTCGGCTACAAGTCCGGCGCGACCGA
This sequence comes from Streptomyces sp. NPDC101118, assembly GCF_044759445.1. Classification (NCBI taxonomy): domain Bacteria; kingdom Bacillati; phylum Actinomycetota; class Actinomycetes; order Kitasatosporales; family Streptomycetaceae; genus Streptomyces; species Streptomyces sp. NPDC101118. The sequence goes on from NZ_JBIVZG010000036.1 coordinate 1,189, forward strand.
GTCCCGTTCCAACACGGACGCCGCCGCCGACGCCAAGGCCAAGGGCTCGAAGGCCGGCGAGGACGTCTCGTTCGAGCGCCGCCTCGGCACCGGTGCCGCGCTCGTCGACCTCGGCGGCAAGCTCGCCCCGCAGGACGTCGCGGACGTCATGGCGCAGTTCCGCGCCGACCCGGACGTGGCGTACGTCGAGCCCGACGGCCGCGCCTACGCGATGGCGACCCCGAACGACACCGAGTACACCAAGCAGTGGGACCTCTTCGAGGCCACCGCGGGCATGAACGTTCCCGCCGCCTGGGACACCACCACCGGCTCCGGCGTGACCGTCGCGGTCATCGACACCGGCTACGTCGCCCACTCCGACCTCGCCTCGAACGTGGTCGCGGGCTACGACTTCATCACCAGCTCCACCGCCGCCCGTGACGGCAACGGCCGCGACAGCAACCCGGCCGACGCCGGCGACTGGAGCGCCGCGGGCGAGTGCGGCACCGGCTCCAAGGCCAGCGACTCCTCCTGGCACGGCACCCACGTGGCCGGCACCATCGCCGCCGCCACCAACAACAGCAAGGGTGTCGCCGGCATCGCCTACGGCGCCAAGATCCAGCCGGTCCGCGTGCTCGGCAAGTGCGGCGGCGCGACCTCCGACATCGTCGACGCCATCACCTGGGCCTCCGGCGGCACCGTCTCCGGCGTCCCGGCCAACCCGACCCCGGCCAAGGTCATCAACATGAGCCTCGGCGGCTCCGGCGCGTGCACCACCACGTACCAGAACGCCATCAACGCGGCCGTGAACCGCGGCACCACCGTCGTCGTCGCGGCCGGCAACAGCAACGCCGACGCCAGCGGCTTCTCGCCGGCCAGCTGCAACAACGTGATCAACGTGGCCTCGACCAACCGCACCGGCGACCGGTCGTTCTACTCCAACTACGGCTCGATCATCGACATCGCGGCCCCCGGCGGCGAGACCCGTCGCGCCACCGACACCCCGGGCACCATCACCACGCCCGAGAACGGCATCTGGTCGACGCTGAACGCCGGCGCCACCTCCCCGGGCACCGAGAACTACGAGCCCTACCAGGGCACCAGCATGGCCGCCCCGCACATCGCCGGCCTCGCCGCGCTGCTGAAGTCGGCCAACACCGCCCTCACCCCGGCCCAGATCGAGTCGGCCATCAAGACCAACGCCCGCCCGCTGGCCGGCACCTGCACCGGCGGCTGCGGCGCCGGCCTGGCCGACGCGGCCAAGACCGTGGCCGCGGTCTCCGGCGGCACCACCCCCGGCGGCACCTTCAGCAACACCGCCGACGTGAACATCCCGGACAACGGCGGCGCCGTCTCCTCGTCCATCAGCGTCACCGGCCTGACCGGCAACGCCCCCGCCACCCTCAAGGTCGCGGTGGACATCAAGCACACCTACCGCGGTGACCTGGTCGTCGACCTGGTCGGCCCGAACGGCACCGTCAAGCGCCTGCAGAACTCGTCCAACGACGGCACCGACAACCTGATCACCACCTTCACCGTCGACGCCTCGGCCATCCCGGCCAACGGCACCTGGCAGCTGCGCGTCCAGGACGTGGCCTCGGTCGACACCGGCTACATCGACTCCTGGAGCCTGACCTTCTAAGAGGCCCGGCAGCCCCCCGGGAACCCAGAGGAGGGTCCGGGGGGAACCGGCCCGCTGCATCCCCAAGCCCCACCGCAGCGGAAGGAAAACCCCCACAAGTCCGGCACCCCCACACCGGACACCCCCGGACCCGCCCGTCCCCACCGGGCCGGTCCGGACCCAGCAGCCCCGGACCTGCAGGTACGTCTCGTACCGGCAGGTCCGGAGGCATGCCCGGACCGCCGCCTGATTTCTGCGTCACACTCCGGTCCCGCCCGGCCACCGACCTCGTATCCTCAGCGGTCACAGGAAAGGCACAGGAAACGACCGAGAGGCTGGAGGCTGTGCGTGGCGGCGACGGGGAACGCTGACGCGCCGGTCGGACGTGGGGAACTCATCGCGGCGGTCGACCGCGCACTGCACACCCACGGCCGGGCGGCCCTCACCGGTGCGGCCGGAGCGGGCAAGACCGCGCTCCTCACCGCGCTGGCGGCGGCCGCGCGCTCGCGCGGCGAGACCGTCCTGCGCCTCGACCCCGAGGCCGCCGACCGGCACATACCCGAGGCCTCCGTGGCCGCCCTGCTCACCGCCGTGCCCGCCGCCGTGCTCGACCGGCTCTCCGGACCCCAGCGCACCGCCATCGCCCTGCTGCGCCGCGAGACCGACGACCTCCGGGCCGGCCGCGACCGGATCGCCCTCCGCCTCGCCATCGTCGAGGTGCTGCGCAACCTCGCCGTCAACGCCCCCGTCCTGGTCGTCGTCGACAACGCCCAGTTCCTCGACGAGGAGAGCGTCGACCTGCTCCGCTTCGCCCTCCGCCTCACCCCGCCCCGGGTACGGACCCTCGTCGCCGAATGCGCCCGCGGCGGCGCCCCCGTCGCCGAGGCCCTCTGCGGCCCCGGCACCCGCGGCACCGCCATCCCGCCCCTCGGCGCCGACGAGGTCGCGGAACTGCTGGTCAGCCACGGTCTGCCCGCCCGCCTCGCGGGACGCATCCACCGCGCCAGCGGCGGCAACCCCCGCCTCGCCCTCGCCCTCGGCCACTCCCTCGCCGAGTCCCGGGAACCCGTCCACCACGCCGACACCCTGCCCGTCTCCGGGCAGGCCCGCGAGGTCGCCCGCCGCCTCCTCGCCGAAGCCCCCGCCGCCGCCCGCCCCACCCTGCTGCTGGCCGCCCTCGCCACCCGCCCCACCACCGCACTGCTCCGCCGGGCCGGCCGCCCCGACGCCGAGGCCGAGCTCGCCGCCGCCGAACAGGCCGGACTCGTCACCGTGGCGGAGGACGGCACCGTCGAGTTCACCGCCGGCGCCCTGCCCAGCGTCCTCGCCGCCGACGCCGGCTGGCCCGACCGCGCCGCCGGCCACGCCGCCCTCGCCGCCGCCGACGACGACCCCGTACAGGCCACCCGGCACCGCGCCCTCGCCGTCGACACCCCCGACGAGGACCTCGCCGCCGCCGTCTCCGAGGCCGCAGCCTCCTGCCGCCGCCGCGGCAACCGCGCCCTGGCCGCCGAACTCGGCATGCTCGCCGCCGACCGCACCCCCGCCGACCGCCCCGGCGCCGAACTCGCCCGGCTCGTCGCCGCCGCCGAGGACGCCGGCTGCGCCGGCCGCGCCGACCTCGCCCGCCGCGCCGCCCGCGCCGTCCTGGCCCGCGACGCCTCGCCCGCCGACCGGGTACGCGCCCGCCTCGCCGTCATCGACGCCGCCGGCCAGGCCCTCGCCGACCTCGACGAGACCTTCGCCCACGCCGCCCTCGACGCCGCCGGCGACCCCGCACTCCAAGCCCTCGTCCAGCTCCGCGTCGCCTGGAAGCTCAACCTCAGCGACGGCGACCCGGTCCGCTCCCGCACCGCCGCCGCCGAAGCCGGGGAACTCGCCCGCCGCGGCGGCGACACCGTCGCCGAGGCCATGGCCCTCACCGTCCGCGCCCGCATGGGCCGCATCCTCGGCGACCCGTGCGCCGAAACGATCCTCGCCGAAGCCCTCGCCCTGCCCTCACCCGAAGTCCCCATCGGCCTGCGCAACGCCCCCCGCTACCTCGCCGTACGCCACGCCCTCTTCGACGACTGGCTCGACGACGCCCGGCAGCAACTCCTCGCCCTGCTCCCCGCCGTGGAACGCACCGGCTCCTGCGAGGACGTCTTCGAGGTGCTCCGCAGCCTCACCGAGGTCGAACTCCGCCGCGGCCGCTGCGACGCCGGCATGGCCTGGGCCCGCCGCTCCCTCGCCTGCACCATCGAGGCCGGCCTCTCACCCGGCCCCGCCTGGTACGTCGCCGCCATGGCCGAGGCCACCGGCGGCAGCTTCGCCCGCGCCACCGGGTACGCCCGCCGCGGCATCCAGGCCTCCGAGGAGGAACGCGACCAGGTCTTCCTCTCCCGCAGCCTCTACGCCCTCGGCACCGTCGAACTCGCCATGGGCGAGACCGCCAAGGCCGTCGCCACCCTCCGCCGCGTCGCCGACCTGGAAGCCGCCCAGCAGGTCGTCGACCCCTCCATCCTGCGCTGGCACGGCGAACTCGCCGAGGCCCTCGTCGCCGCCGACGCCCTCGACGAGGCCGCCGGACTCGTCGCCGGCTGGCGCGCCGTCGCCGTCGACCTCGGCCGCCCCGCCGTCATCGCCGCCCTCGACCGCGCCCAGGGCCTGCTGCTGTCCGCCGGCGGCGACGCCGAGGCCGCCGTACGGCTGCTCACCTACACCGCACAGCGCTTCGCCGAGCTGGAGCTGCCGGTCGAGCGCGGCCGTACGCTGCTCGCCCTCGCCCGCGTCGAACGGCGCCGCCGCCGCAAGGCACCCGCACGCACCGCCCTCGCCGAGGCCGCCGACGTCTTCACCGCCGCCGGCGCCAAGCCCTGGGCCGAACTGGCCCGCGAGACGCCGGCCCCGCGCCCCGCCCCCGGCGGCCCCCTCGACACCCCCGTCGCCGCCGCCCTGACCGAGGCGGAGCTCACCCTCGCGCTGCTGGTCGGCCAGGGCGCCAGCAACCAGGAGGCGGCCGCCAAGCTGTTCCTCAGCGTGAAGACCGTCGAGGCCCGGCTCACCCGCATCTACCAGAAGCTCAACGTCCGTTCGCGCGCCCAGCTGGCCACCGCGCTGCGGGCCCGCTGAGCGCCCGGGCCCGCCGAGCTCCCGGGCCCGCCGAGCTCCCGGGCCCGCCGAGCTCCCGGGCCCGCCGAGCCGTCCGGCCTCCCGGGTTCCAGGGCTCCCGGGCGCCGCCCGTACCCGCCGCACCATCGCCCGTACCCCCGGCGCCCGCCCCCGAAAGGGCGTACCCCGGCCCCCCGCCGCCGCGACAGCGCCGCCCCGCCGTGGTCCGATGGTGATCATGAGCCACGACCACGGGGTGCCCTCCGCCGCCGGGACGCTCAGCGGCGCATACCGCTCCCGCCTGCTGTGGACCATCGGCATCAGCCTCGCCATCACCGTCATCCAGGTCGTCGGCTCCCTCCTCTCCGGCTCCCTCGCCCTCCTCGCCGACGCCGCCCACAGCCTCACCGACGCCGTCGGGGTCGGCCTCGCCCTCGGCGCCGTCACCCTCGCCCAGCGCGCCCCCACCCCCGCCCGCACCTTCGGCTTCTACCGCGTCGAGATCTTCTCCGCGGTGCTCAACGCCCTCCTCCTGCTCGGCATCTTCGTCTGGGTGCTGTACTCCGCGATCCGGCGCTTCGGCGAACCCGTCGAGGTGAAGGGCGGCCTGATGTTCGCCATCGCCCTCCTCGGCCTCGCCGCCAACGCCGTCGGCCTCCACCTGCTGCGCGACGCCAAGGACAAGAGCCTCAACCTCCGTGGCGCCTACCTCGAAGTCCTCGGCGACGCCCTCGGCTCCGTCGCCGTCATCGTCGGCGGCCTGGTGATCCTGCTCACCGGCCGGCAGGCGGCCGACCCGATCGCCTCCATCGTGATCGGCCTGCTCATCGTGCCCCGCGCCTACGGGCTGCTCCGCGACGCCACCCACATCCTGCTGGAGGCCACCCCGCAGGACACGGACATCGCGGAGGTACGCCGCCACCTGCTGGCCGAGCCGGGCGTGGTCGCCGTACACGACCTGCACGCCTGGACCGTCACCTCCGGCATGCCGGTGCTCACCGCCCACGTGGTCGTCGCCGAGGCGGTGCTGCGCAGCGAGGACCACGGACACCTCCTCGGCCGCCTCCAGTCCTGCCTCGGCGACCACTTCGACATCGCGCACTCCACCCTCCAGCTGGAGCCGGAGACGCACGTCGAGGCGTCGCACGCGATGCACGACTGAGCGGGGGAGCGGCCGAGTGGCGCAGCGGACCCCGACTACTCCGGCCGGTAGACCGCCAGCGCCCCCGGCAGCTTGTCCACCACGCACTCCGCGGGCGCCGTCGCCCACTCGCCGTCGTACGCCAGCAGCGTGCCCGGCGGGATGTCGGAGATCCGCAGCCGCTCCAGCCGGGTGGCCGTGTGCACCGGGGAACGCGTCAGCGGGCCGGTCAGCAGCGCCGCCAGCAGCCGGGGCCCCGGCCGCCCGCCACCGTGCACGATCCGCACGTCCAGCAGCTCCTCGTGCAGCCCCACCCGCCGCCGCGGCGTGGGACCGCTGCCGTGGTACGTGCCGTTGCCGGCGAACAGCAGCCACACCGACCGCGGCCGCCCCGCCACCCTCAGCCGTACGGGACGCTCCGCGCGCAGCACCCGCCAGGCCGCCAGCAACGCCGCCGGGCCGGAACCGATCCGCGGCGCCCAGCGCTCGCGGTGCCACACCAGCTCCGGGTAGACGCCCAGACTGAAGGTGTTCAGGAAGTACCCCGACTGCCCGTCCGCGCCCCCCTGCCCGTCCGGACCCGGCGTGAACCGTCCCACCGCCACCCGCACCGCCGACCCGGCGGCCAGCGCCCGGACGGTGTCCTCGGCGCCGGCGATCCCCAGGTCGGCGGCGAAGTGGTTGAGCGTGCCACCGGGGAACACCGCCAGCGGCACCCCGGCCGCCAGCGCCGCCGCGGCCGCCGCACCCATCGTCCCGTCACCCCCGGACACGCCCAGCACCCGGCACCGCCCGGCCGCCTCCGCCAGCGCCCCGGCCACCTCGGGCCCCGGGCACACCACGATCTCGGCCCGGGGCAGCGCGGCGGCGAGGGCCTCCCGGTCCGCCGCGGTCCCCGAATCCCTGTTCACCACCACCGTCAGCCCCTCGCCCTCGTGCAGCGCCGGGGCCTCGGCCGCCCGTTCGGGGCCGGGCGCGGTCCGCGCGAGGTCCCCCTCGCGCGCGAGCGAGCGTACGAGCAGCCCCGCACCCACCCCGAGCGCCGCACCCGCCAGCACGTCCGCGGGGTAGTGCACGCCCGTGTAGACGCGGGACGCGGCCACCGCCGCCGCCAGCGGCACGGCCGCCAGGCCCCAGGCGGGCGCCTCCAGGGTCAGCCCGGTGGCGAAGGCGGCCGCGGAGGCGGCATGGCCGGACGGGAAGGACGTCGTCTCGGGCTGGGTCCGCAGGTGCCGTACCGCCGGCACCCCCTCCAGCAGCGGACGGGGCCTGCGCACCGACCACTTGCCCACCGTGTTGATGGTCGCCGAGGCCACCGCCAGGGAGCACATCGCGCGCAGCGCGGCCTTCCGGGAGCGCGGCGAGCCGAACAGCGCGAGGGCCGTCGCCCCGCCCGCCCACAGCATCCCGTGGTTGGCCGCCCGGCTCAGCCGGGGCAGCACCAGGTCGCCCCCCGGCCAGTGCCGCCGGGCCACCGCGTCGAACAGCGTCCGGTCCCACCGGCCCACCGCGCCCCGCCAGGCCACCGGCCCGCCGTGCGCGTCGGGCCGCCGGGGCCCGGTGGCGTCCCGCAGGTTCGAGGCCATCGCCCCGGCCCGCATCCCGGCCGCCGCGGCCCCGGCCCGCAGCCGGTCCGCGAAGGGCCCGCCCTCCGCGCCTCCCGCGCCTCCGGCCCCCGTACCTCCGGCTCCCGCCACGCTTCCGCCTCCCTCGTTCCGGGCCACCACGGCCTGCCTCCGGACCGCGGCACGCCCGTGGGGCCGCATGCCCGTACCGCCGCACGGCGCACCCGTACGGCCGCACGGCACATCGGTACCCGTGCGGCACACCCGTACCGCCCGGCAACCCGTACGGCCACGGAACACACCCGACGGCCCGCCACACGCCACCCGTTGTGGCGCACGGCACGCCACCGCCGTGGCGCACGGCACAACGGTCCGACGCCGCGTCTACCCCGCCTTCCTCCACGCAACCACGGGAGCCCCCCGCGCACCACCGGACGCCACCGCGGGGAAACGGCCCGCCCCACGCCAAAGTGGCAGGCCACACCCCTACTTGTTCCTTACGCGGCCCTCACACCGGACCCTGCGAAGATGCCCCCCGGGCGGCAGCAGAGCCGGCCGCCCACACCTCCACCAGGCCCCGCCGGGAACGGCGAAGGACGTAGGCGGAGTGATGCGTGTGACGTACGTGCCGGGGCCCGACACCAAAGAGAACGGTTGTCCGGATGACGTGAATGGGCTCTACTGCTGTCCATGTCCCGGCCGGGGCATATTCACCTGGAGGGACGAACGATGAGCGCCCAGCGGTCCAAGAGACCCTTAACGCACCGGCGACGCCGCGGCTTCCGCGCCCGGCGGCCCCTGCTGACGCTCCTCATCTCCGGCTTCCTCATCGTCGGCGTCTTCACGGCCACCGGCATCGCCTGGGACCCCTTCAAGTCCGGCGGAAGCCGGCAGAGCACCGCACCCCAGATCGGCGAACCCTGGTCCGCCGGACCCTCGGTGACGGACCGTGCGGGAGCCGGCGGAGCCGGCGACGCCACGCGTCCCACCCCGCCCGCCGGCAACAAGGGCGGCTCCACCAAGCCGCCCACCGGGCGCCCGTCCGACGACTGGCGGCCCAGCGCGGCGCTGCCCTTCGACATGCCCTCGCCCGCCACCCTGCGCAAGAGCAAGCGCCTGGTCTTCGCGCACTACTTCACCCCGTACCCGCTGTCCCTCGACAACGCGGGCTCGGCCAACGACTACTACACCCGCAACTACCTCAACCCCGCGGGCGAGAGCGGCAAGCACGCCCGCTACGGCGGCCTGCTCCGCGACCGGCCCCTCCCCGTGCTCCCCAAGTCCGGCAACTGGGAACTCGCCAACCTCCAGCAGGAGGTGCGCACCGCCCGCGCCGCCGGCCTCGACGGCTTCACCGTCGACATGCTCTCCCTGTCCGGCAAGAACTGGGAGCGCACCAACATGCTGCTGCGCGCCGCCCAGTCGGTCGACCCCGGCTTCCGCATCATGCTCATGCCGGACATGACCTCCATCAACCCGGACCCGGCGAGCCTCGCCAACTCCCTCGCCCAGCTGGCGAAGTCGCCCGCCGCCCACCGGCTGTCCGACGGCCGGCTGGTCGTCTCGCCCTTCAAGGCCGAGGCCAAGACGCCCGCCTGGTGGAAGCAGGTCATCGACTCCCTGAGCTCCCGGCACGGCATCAGAACCGCCCTGGTCCCGCTCTTCCTCGACTACGGCTCCCACTCCGGGGAGTTCGCACCCATCAGCTACGGCTTCTCCGAATGGGGCAGCCGCAGCTACGTCGGCCAGGAGAGCGCCACCCGTGACGCGAAGCGCGCCCACGGCCTGGGCAAGATCTGGATGCAGCCGGTCTCCGTCCAGGACGCCCGCCCCAACCAGGGCGTCTACGACGAGGCGGGCAACACCGCCACCCTGCGGTCCACCTGGAACCACGCCATCAACGACGGCGCCGACTGGGTCCAGCTGACCACGTGGAACGACTACAGCGAGGGCAGCCAGTTCGCCCCCTCCCTGCACAACGGCCACGCCTACCTCGACCTGTCCTCCTACTACCTGGTCCGCTTCAAGACCGGCTCCTGGCCGCGGATCGTCCGGGACACGCTGTACCTCACCTCGCGGGTGCAGTTCGCGGGCGCCGACCCCACCGGCAAGCAGGTGCTGCTGATGGCGCCGCGCCGGGGAACCGCCCCGCCGCGCGACACGGTCGAGGTGGTCAGCTTCCTCACCGCACCGGCCACCGTGCGCACCACCGTCGGCGGCGTGGCCAAGAGCTACGGAGCCCCGGCCGTCCGGCACGCCGAGCTGTTCCCGCTCCGCGCCGGCACCAGCACCGCCACGGCCACGCGCGGCGGGAAGACCGTGGCCTCCGTGACCCTGCCGTACGAGGCGCGGCACGTGGTCCAGGTCCAGGACCTCCAGTACTACGCGGCCACGAGCGGGCGGCGCTGACGGGCGGGGGGGGGCGGGGGTGCGGGCCCCCCCCCCCCCCCGGCCAGTTGACCGGGGGCCCGGGGCCGCCCCCCCCCACCACCACACCGGGGCCCCGGCCCCCGCCGCCCAACCCCG
>NZ_JBIVZG010000036.1:11120-61758 GCF_044759445.1 Streptomyces sp. NPDC101118
CCCGCCGGCGGCGCGCCCGGGGGGCCGGGCCCCCCCCCCCGGCCCCCCCCGCCCCCGGGGGGGGGGGGGGGGCGGGGGGGGGGGGCCGGGTCCCCCCCCCCCCCCCCCCCGCCGTGCATGATCACGGGAGCGCGGGGACCGCACCCCGCGACGACCTCAGGAGGCCCCGTGCCCGAGCCGCAGTCCCCGTCCGAATTCCCCGGAGGGCGCGCCCTCTTCCGGCTCTCGACCGAGGTGTCCCACCTCAACCACGGCTCCTTCGGAGCCGTGCCGCTGCCCGTGCAGGAGGCACAGACCGCCTTCCGCGCCGAGCAGGACGCCGACCCCGACACCTTCTTCATCACCGCCCCCGACCGCGTGGCCGCCGCCCGCGCCCGCGTCGCGGCCCACCTCGGCGCGGACCCCGAGGGCCTGGCCTTCGTCGCCAACGCCACCGAGGGCGCCAACACCGTCATGAACTCCCTCGCCCTCGCCGAGGGCGACGAGATCCTGGTCACCGACCACGGCTACGGCACCGTCAGCGCCGCGGCCGCCCGCCGCGCCCCGCTCCGGACCGTCACCCTGGACCCGCTGCTGCCCGACGAGGACGCCGTCCGCGAGACCGTCCTCGCCGCCGTCACCCCGCGCACCCGGGTCGCCGTACTGGACCACATCAGCTCGCCCACCGCCCGCCTGGTCGCCGGACCCCGGCTGCTGGCCGAGCTGGCCGAACGCGGCGTGACCACCGTCGTCGACGGCGCCCACGCCCCCGGGATGCTCCCCGACCCCCTCGCCGGCGGCGCGGACTTCTGGTTCGGCAACCTCCACAAGTGGGCCTACGCCCCGCCCGGCAGCGCCGTCCTCGCCGTCGCCCCCGCGCACCGCGCCGCCATCCGGCCGCTCGTGCCCTCCTGGGAGGACCACCACGGCTTCCCCCGCTCCGTGGAGTGGCGCGCCACCGACGAGTACACCTCCTGGCTGGCCGCCCCCGAGGGCCTGGACCTGCTGCAACGCCTCGACGCGGCCAAGGTGCGGGCGCACAACACGGCGCTGGCCGCCCACGGCAGCGCGCTGCTCGCCGAACGCCTCGGGCTGCGGCCGCTCCCGTACACCGAGGGCCTGGCCATGCGCTCGCTGCTGCTCCCGGCCGGCACCGCGCGGACCGTGGAGGAGGCCCGCGCACTGCGGGAGGAGATCGCGGCCCGGCTGCGCACCCGCGTGTTGATCTGGCCCCGCGAGGGCGGCGGCGGGATCCGGCTGTGCGGTCAGATCTACAACCGCCCCGAGGAGTACGAGCGCCTCGCCGACGGACTCGGTGAGCTCCTGGGCCGCTGACACGCGGGAGGAACGGCACAGGGCCCCCGCGCGGCGGCGCAACCGGGGGCCCTGTGCAATGTCACCGTGCAGTGTCACATGTCGGATTGAAGCGTCACGGGCGGCGCAGCAGGTACGTGTCCATGATCCAGCCCTTGCGGGTGCGCGCCTCGGTCCGCAGCTCCTCGATCCGCCCGGACACCTCGGCGAGCGGCCCGGACACCAGGATCTCGTCCGGCGTCCCGACGTAGGCCCCCCAGTAGATGAACAGGTCCTGGTCGAGGTACTTCGTGAACGCGTGCCGGGCGTCCAGCATCACCACCACGTCGTCCACGTCCTCCGGCCAGCCCTCCGCCAGCCGCCGCCCGGTGGTGATCTGCACCGGCCGGCCGACCCGGTTCAGGTTGGTCCGGTGCCGGGCCAGCAGCGCGGACACGCTGCTGATGCCGGGCACCACCTCGTGCTCGAACTCCACCCGGCCGTGCCCGTGCACCTCGTCGAGGATCGCGAGCGTGGAGTCGTACAGCGACGGGTCGCCCCACACCAGGAACGCGCCCGTCTCGCCCTCCGCGAGGTCCTCCGCGATGAACCGCTCGAAGATCCCGGCCCGCGCGCTGCGCCAGCCGTCCACGGTCGGCGCGTACTCGGCCGGAGTGCGGTCCCGGTCGGGGTCCCGCCCCTCCACCAGCCGGTGCCCCGGCCGGGCGTGCGCGGCGAGCATCTCCCGCCGCAGGTCCGTGAGGTCCGCCTTCTCCTCACCCTTCTCCAGGATGAGGAACGCGTCCGCCGCCCCGATCGCCTTGACCGCCTGGAGGGTCAGGTGGTCGGGGTCGCCCGCCCCGATGCCAATCACAGAGAACTTCTTCACCCGGCCGAGTCTGCCCCATGCACCCCCGGCCCCGGACACCCGGGGCAACCCCCGCCGGACATCCGGGCGACCCCCGGCGGGTCCCCGCAGGGTCCCCGCCGGCCCCCCGCACGGCATCCGCCCGCGGACACCCCCGCATCCGGCCCGTGGACACCCCGGCCCGCCGCACGCCCGCTCGCTATGCTCCGGCCCATGCGCGTCGCCCTCTTCGTCACCTGCGTCAACGACGCGCTGCACCCCGGCACCGGCACCGCCGTCGTCCGGCTCCTGGAGCGGCTCGGCGTCGTTGTCGACTTCCCGGCCGCGCAGAGCTGCTGCGGACAGCCGCAGTACAACACCGGCTACCGGCACGAGACGGAACCCCTGCTCCGCCGCACCGCGCACGCCTTCGCCGGCTACGACCACGTCGTCACCCCCTCCGGATCCTGCGCGGCCATGCTCCGCGAGCACTACCCCCGCATCGGCCGCCGGGCCGCCGAGGAGGGCCGCGGCACCGAACTGGCGGAACTGGCCGCGGACCTGGCGCCCCGCACGTACGAGCTGACCGAGTTCCTGGTCGACGTGCTCGGCACGGTCGACGTCGGCGCGTACTACCCGTACACCGTCACCTACCACCCGTCCTGCCACGGCCTCCGGAGCCTCGGCCTGGGCGACCGGCCCCGGCGGCTGCTGGCCGCGGTGGAGGGCCTGGACCTGCGGGAGCTGCCCGGCGCCGCGGAATGCTGCGGCTTCGGCGGCACGTTCGCCGTCAAGAACCCCGACGTCTCCGCCGCCATGGCCGCCGACAAGGTACGCGCGGCCCTCTCCACCGGCGCCGACGTCCTCTGCGGCGCGGACAACTCCTGCCTCGCCCACCTCGGCGGCACCCTGCGCCGCCAGGGCGCCCCACTGCGCACCCTGCACCTGGCAGAGATCCTGGCGAGCACCCGGAAGGACCACCGATGAACGGCGGCACGTACCTCGGCATGCCGGCCTTCCCCGACGCCGCCCGCGAGGCCGTCCGGGACACCACCCTGCGGGCCAACCTCCGGCACGCCACCCACACCATCCGCGACAAACGGGCCCGGGCCGTCGCCGAACTCGCCGACTGGGAACGGCTCCGCGCCGCCGGCCGGGCCGTCAAGGACCACACACTCCGCCACCTCGACCACTACCTGCTCCAGCTGGAGGAGGCGGTGACCGCGGCCGGCGGCACCGTCCACTGGGCCGCCGACGCCGACGAGGCCAACCGCATCGTCACCGGCCTCGTCCTCGCCACCGGCGAGCGCGAGGTGGTGAAGGTCAAGTCGATGGCCACCCAGGAGACCGGGCTCAACGAAGCCCTCGAGGCCGCCGGCATCGCCGCGTACGAGACCGACCTCGCCGAACTCATCGTGCAGCTCGGCCACGACCGGCCCTCCCACATCCTGGTCCCCGCCATCCACCGCAACCGCGCCGAGATCCGGGACGTCTTCCGCGCCGAAATGGGCCACTGGGGCCGCCCGGCCCCCGAAGGCCTCGGCGACACCCCCGCCGAACTCGCCGAGGCCGCCCGGCTGCACCTGCGCGAGAAGTTCCTCCGGGCCAAGGTGGGCGTCTCCGGCGCCAACTTCATGGTCGCCGAGACCGGCACCCTCGTGGTCTTCGAGTCCGAGGGCAACGGCCGGATGTGCCTCACCCTCCCCGAGACCCTCATCTCGGTGGTCGGCATCGAGAAGGTGGTCCCCACCTTCCGCGACCTGGAGATCTTCCTCCAGACCCTGCCCCGCTCGTCCACCGCCGAGCGGATGAACCCGTACACCACCATGTGGACCGGCACCACGGACGACGACGGCCCCCGCGCCTTCCACCTGGTCCTGCTCGACAACGGCCGCACCGACACCCTCGCCGACCCCGTGGGCCGCCAGGCGCTGCGCTGCATCCGCTGCTCGGCCTGCCTCAACGTCTGCCCCGTGTACGAGCGCGCCGGCGGCCACGCGTACGGATCCGTCTACCCCGGCCCCATCGGAGCCATCCTCAGCCCCCAACTGCGCGGCACCGGCAGCGAGATCGACGCCTCGCTGCCCTACGCCTCCACCCTGTGCGGGGCCTGCTACGAGGTCTGCCCGGTCGCCATCGACATCCCCGAGGTCCTGGTGCACCTGCGCGAGCGCGTGGTCCAGGGCGGCAATGTCACACGTGACGGTGTACGGGTACAAATCCGCCCCGCCCGCGGCCACGCCGCCGAACGCGCCGCCATGCGCGCGGCCCGCTGGACCTTCGACCACCCCGGGGCCCTCCGCGCCGGCGAACGCCTGCTCGCCCGCACCCGCCGGTTCCACCCCCGCCGCCTGCCGGGCCCCGGCCGCGCCTGGACCGACACCCGCGAGCTCCCGGAACTCCCGCCCGAGTCCTTCCGCGACTGGTGGCGCCGGCACGACCACGGGGGAGGGGACGCATGAGCACCCGGGAACGCATCCTCGCGCGCATCCGCCGCGCCCAGGGCGAGACCGGCCCGCCCGGCCCCGCGTACGCGGCGGACGTCCCCCGCGACTACCTGCGCGTCCACGGCACCCGCACCCCGGCCGGGACGGCGGACCTGCTCGCCCGGAACCTCGCCGACTACCGCGCCCTCGTCCACCGCACCGACGAGGACGGCGTGGCACTCCTGCTGGCGCGACTGCTCGCCGCCCACGGCACGGAACAGGTCCTCGTGCCGGCCGGCCTCCCGGCCCACTGGCTGGCGGCCGCCGACGCGACCCGCGTCCACGAACGCCCCGCGCTGACCCTGCACGACCTCGACCGGATCGACAGCGTCGTCACCGGCTGCGCCCTCGCCGTCGCCGAGACCGGCACGCTCGTCCTCGACGGCGGCCCCGGCCAGGGCCGCCGCCGCAGCACCCTCGTCCCCGACCACCACGTCTGCGTGGTGCGCGTACCCGGCCAGGTCGTCGACTCCGTCCCGCAGGCCCTGGAACGCCTCGACCCCACCCGGCCGCTCACCTGGATCTCCGGCCCCTCCGCCACGAGTGACATCGAACTGGACCGAGTGGAGGGCGTACACGGCCCCCGGACCCTGGAAGTCGTCCTGCTTGCGACAGACTGACCCCATGTCCGCACATATCGCCCTGACGGCCCTCGTCGTCCTCGACTACGACGAGGCCATCGACTTCTACACCCGCGCGCTGAACTTCGAGCTGGTCGAGGACACACCGCGCCCCGACGGCTCCCGCTGGGTGGTGGTCCGCCCGCGCGGCGCCACCGAGGCCGCCCTCCTGCTGGCCCGCGCCAAGAACGACGAACAGCGCGCCCGCGTCGGCGACCAGACCGGCGGCCGGGTCGGCTTCTTCCTGCACACCGACGACTTCGCGACCGACCACGCCCGGATGACCGCCGCGGGCGTCCACTTCCTGGAGCAGCCGCGGCACGAGCCGTACGGCTCCGTCGTCGTCTTCGAGGACCTCTACGGCAACCGCTGGGACCTGCTCCAGCCCACGAACTAACGCCCGAGCCCCCGGGGCGGCCCCCCGCCGCCCCGCAACCGCGGAGCCTCGGCCGCCGCATCCACCACCCCGGCGCCCGAGGCCCCGGCGACCGCATCAGCGTGACCGGCGGCCGGGGCCACCCGCGCCGCCAACTCCCGCGCCCACCCGACGAGCCCGTCCAGATCCAGCCCGTACGGCCATCGCTCGCCCGGCAGCTCCGCCAGCCCCGCGGCACCCCGCAGCAGCAGCCGGGCCCCGCCGGTGGCGTTGCCCCGGGCGGCGTGGGTCAGCCCCACCGCCAGCTGGGCCAGCGCCCGCCACAGCCCGGCCTCGTCCGCCGGCCCCGACTTCCAGGCGTCCTCGAACACCTCGTGGGCGTGGAACGGCATCCCGGCGTCCAGCAGCCGCTGCGCCTCCCGCACCGTCTCCTCCGGGGCCCGCACCACCCCTTCGGGCCCCCGCGGCACCCCCTCCGCCCCGTACGGCAGCGGCCTGCCCAGCCCGTCCCGCGGCCGCGCGCTCCGCGCCCGCCCCTCACCGTCCCGGTCCCGCCCGTCGCTCCGCTCCACACCCCCATCCTGCCCCGCCGGGCAAACCGGTGCTGGCGCACCCCCCGACGTGCGGTAATGTTCTTCCTGCACGCCGCACCAGGGGGAAGCCCCAGGTCAGCGAGCATCGGGACGTGGCGCAGCTTGGTAGCGCACTTGACTGGGGGTCAAGGGGTCGCAGGTTCAAATCCTGTCGTCCCGACTCGAAAGAGTCGTGGGCCGAGGGGCCGTTTCAGAGTCATCTGGAACGGCCCCTCGGTCATTCTCGGGGACCAGTGCGCCCAACGCCCCGGCCGCCGCCCGGACGCTGCCGCGGCCGCCCCTGAGGGCGACGGCGGTCAGCGGGACAACTGCGGTCTAGGAGGGGGCACTGCCGGCGGCGGGCAGGACCTGTTCGGCCCAGATGACCTTGCCTTCCGGTGTGTACCGGGTGCCCCAGTGCTCGCTGAGCTGGGCCACCAGGAACAGTCCGCGGCCTCCCTCGTCCGTGGTTGCGGCGTATCGCAGATGCGGGGCGGTACTGCTGCCGTCCCACACCTCGCAGGTCAGAGTGCGATCGCGCAACAGACGAACGCGAACTGGCGCGGCGGCGTACCGTATGGCATTGGTGATGAGCTCACTGAGGATCAGTTCCGTCGTGAAGGCGAGTTCCTGCAGGCCCCACTCCTCGAGTTGCCCGGCCGCGTGGGCGCGTATGGCACCGACCTCGCTCGGGTCGAACGGTACGTCCCACTCTGCGACCCGGCCGGGGCCCAGCGTCCGCGTCCGGGCGATGAGCAGCGCGATGTCGTCGGCCGGCCTGCCGGGGAGAAGGGCGTCGAGCACGGCGCGGCGGCTGGCCTGCGGGTCCCGGACGGGGTGGCTCAGCGCCGTGCGCAGCTTTTCCACACCCACTGAAATGTCCCGGCTCCGCTCCTCGACCAGCCCGTCGGTGTACAGGACGAGCTGACTGCCTTCCGCCAGGTGCAGGTCCATGGCCTCGAACGGCATGCCTCCCAACCCCAGCGGGGGGCCGGCCGGCAGTTCCGAGATCGTCGTCGTGCCGTCCGGCGCGACCACAAGCGGTGGCATGTGCCCCGCCCGCGCCATGGTGCAGTTCTGGGAGACCGGGTCGTAGACGGCGTACAGGCAGGTCGCGCCCAGCACACCGCCGTCGTCCGAGGGCGTGCTGTCGCCTTCCTGGTCCATGCGCTGGACGAGGTTGTCGAGACGGGCGAGGAGTTCGTCGGGCGGCAGATCCAAGGAGGAGAAGTTGTGCACGGCCGTGCGCAGCCGCCCCATGGTGGCCGCGGCGTGCAGGCCGTGCCCGACGACGTCTCCGACGACGAGCCCGACGCGGCTGCCCGGCAGCGGGATCACGTCGAACCAGTCCCCGCCTACTCCGGACTGGGCGGGCTGGTAGAAGTGCGCGACGTCCACCGCGCTCTGCTCGGGCAGATCCTGCGGCAGCAGGCTGCGCTGGAGCGTCACGGCGAGATGGTGTTCGCGGGTGTAGCGGCGGGCGTTGTCCATGGTGACCGCGGCGCGGCCGACCAGCTCCTCGGCCAGGGACAGGTCGTCCTCGTCGAACGGTTCCGGCTTCTGCGACCGCCAGAAGTTGACCACCCCGAGCACGACGCCCCTGGCCTTCAGCGGAGCCGCGATCAGCGAGTGGATCCCGTAGTCCACGATCGCCGATGTCCGCGGCGCGTCCTGGGCGTGCCAGCCCGGCGCGTCATGGAGATCGGGCACGAGTTCGGCTGTGCCCGTGCCGTATCCGCGGGCCTGCGGCGTGGACGGCAGGAACTCGATCAGGCTACCGAGTGGATACAGCGGGTGATCGGAGCGGATGCCGCTGACCGCCGTGCGCCGCATGTCGGCGCCCGGGCCGGGCTCGTCGCCCTTCAGCACCGGGTCGGCCAGGTCGACCGTGACGAAGTCCGCGAACTGGGGAACGGCGACGTCGGCCAATTCCTCCGCGGTGTGGACCACGTCGAGGGTGCTGCCGATGTCACCCCCGGCGTCGTACAGCAGCTTGAGCCGCTTGCGGGCCGTCTCCGCCCGGCTGCTCAGGAGCTGCATCTCGGTGGAGTCGCGGATGGTGACCGCCGAGCCCTGCGGGCGCGTGGGCCGCTGATTGACCACGAGCAGCCGGTCCCCGGCCTCCAGCACCTCGTCGGTGGCCACCCGGCCGGACAGCAGCAGTTCCGCCATCCGGCGATCCATGCCGACCTCGTCGACGGGGCGTCCTTCGGCGTCGTCCGGCAGGCCGAGCAGCCGTCCGGCCTCGTCGTTCGCCAAGAGCAGTCGTCCTTCGCCGTCCGTGATCAGCACCCCTTCGCGGACGGAGTGGAGCACCGCGTCGTGGTGCTCGTACATGCGGGTCATCTCCTGCGTGCCGAGCCCATGGGTCTGGCGGCGCAGTCTGCGGCTGATCAGCGCCGTGCCGACGGTGGCCAGGGCCAGACCGATGGCGATGACCAGGAGGATGACCGGAAGCTGACTGTCGGCGATGCCGGTCACGCTCTCCACCGTCAGACCGGCCGAGACCAGGGCGACGACCTCGCCCTCGGGCGAGGTGACCGGGACGATCGCCTGGATCTCCTTGCCGAGCGGCCCGTCCACGCTCTCGGTGTGCACCTGGCCGGCGAGTGAGGGCTCGATCGTGCCGACGAATCGCTCGCCGATACGGTCGGGCTGGGGGTGGCTGTAGCGGATGCCGTTCGTGTCCATCACCACGATGAAGTCCACGCCTGCGTCCTTGCGGGTCTCCTCGGCGAGGGGCTGCAGGATCGCGGACGGGTCCGGCGACCTCAGCGCATCCTGCAGGCCCAGGGAGTTCGCGAAGGTCTGAGCCACGGACACCGACCGGTTGCGCGCTTCACGGTCGATGTCGTACCGCGACTGCAGCACCAGGGCCAGCAGGGCCCCGGCGGCAAGCAGCACCACGATCGCCACCTGGAGGACGAAGACCTGTCCGGCGACGCTTCCGAATCTTCTGCCTAGGTTCGACCGCACCGGCACGCCGGGCACGAGAGACGAGACGGGCTCACAACCCCAGTTGTAACACCTCCTTGCGGCCACGGCCCCCGGCGTTCACGCTACGCATCAGGGCCG
The DNA here is from genome assembly GCF_044759445.1 of Streptomyces sp. NPDC101118. Taxonomy (NCBI): domain Bacteria; kingdom Bacillati; phylum Actinomycetota; class Actinomycetes; order Kitasatosporales; family Streptomycetaceae; genus Streptomyces; species Streptomyces sp. NPDC101118. The sequence goes on from NZ_JBIVZG010000036.1 coordinate 20,369, forward strand.
CGACACAAGGTTCCCACCGCTGCGGGTCAAGAAGATGGGCGAGTTCCGCGCCCCGGCCGCCACCCCGCGCACGGACAACGGCACCCGGCTTCTCATCCCTCAGGCCTCACCGGTCCCTCTTTCGTCGCCCGGCAGGATGCTGACGAACGGCACCCCGGTGCGGGGATGCGCCATGACTTCGGCTTCGACCTCGTACACGTCGGACAGCAGCGGGGCCGTGAGGACCTCCTCGGGCCTGCCGGTGGCGATGATCCGGCCGCCGGTCATCACGCCGATGCGGTCGCAGAAGGCCGCGGCGAGGTTCAGGTCGTGCAGGGCGACGACGGCCGTGACGCCGAGCCGCCGGACGAGCCGGAGGGCGTCCAGCTGGTGGCGCAGGTCGAGGTGGTTGGTCGGTTCGTCCAGGACCATGGTCCCCGCGCGCTGCGCGAGCGCGCGGGCGATCAGGACCCGCTGCTTCTCCCCGCCGGAGAGCCGGTCGAAGGGTGCGTGGGCGAGTGCGTCGACGTGGAGTTCGGCCAGGGACCGCGTGATGATGGCGCGGTCGTCCGCGTCATCGCCGGCGAAGGCCCGCTTGTGCGGGGTGCGGCCCATGGCCACGACGTCGTACACGGTCAGCTCGAAGTCCCCGGAGGTTTCCTGCAGTACGGCCGCGAGCCGCCGGGCGAGCCGCTTGCCGGGCATCCGCCGGACGTCCTCGCCGTCGAGCAGCACCCGGCCCGCCGAGGGGCGCACGGCCCGGTAGAAGGTGCGCAGCAGGGTGGACTTGCCGGCGCCGTTGGGGCCGACCAGGCCGACCACCTCGCCGGGTGCCACGTGCAGGGATGCCCCGTCCACGAGGGTCCTGCCGTTCACGCGGACGCTGACGCCCTCCGCGTCGAGACGACCGGGTCCCCCGGTCGGTCGCTTCGTCACCGTGCCGCCTTCCGTCGCATCAGCCAGAGGAAGAAGGGGCCGCCGACCAGTGCGGTGAGGATGCCGACGGGTACCTCCTCGGGGCTCATGAGCGTGCGCGCGGCCAGGTCGGCGGAGATCAGGAAGGCAGCCCCCAGGAGGGCCGCTGCGGGCAGGGCGCGGCGGTGGTCGGCGCCCACGAGGAGCCGTACGACGTGCGGCATGATCAGTCCGACGAATCCGATCTGCCCGCTGACCGCGACGATCGTGCCGATCATCAGGGCCACGAGCGTGAACAGGGCGCCGCGGAAGCGGTGGACGTCGAGTCCGAGCGCCGCGGCAGCCTCCTCCCCGGCCAGCAGGAGGTTGAGCGGACGGCAGACGCCGAGGAGGACGGCCGTACCGAGCAGGACCGCACCGGCGGGGATCCACACCGTGGTCCAGGTGGTGCCGGCCAGTCCGCCGAGCATCCAGCGCAGCGCGGACTGCGTCTTGTGCGGGTCGTTGGAGGTCACGATCAGGAAGCTCGCCAGCGCCGACAGCACCTCGGCCGTGGCCACGCCGGCCAGGACCAGCCGGACCGTCGTCATCCGCCCGCCGGAACGGGCGAGGAAGTAGACGGCGACGAGAGCGGCCAGGGCGCCGCAGAACGCGGCCACCGGCAGGGTGAACAGCCCGAACGTGGTCAGGCCCAGGACCAGGACGAGCACCGCACCGACCGACGCGCCGGACGACACGCCGAGCAGCATCGGATCGGCCAGCGGATTGCGGACCAGGGCCTGGAGCGCCATGCCGGCCACCGACAGGCCCGCGCCGACGGCTCCGGCCGGCAGGACCCGGGGCAGCCGGACGTCGACGACGATCGTCTCGCGGACCGGGGTCCACGTGGGCTCGGCGAGGGCGGGGTGCACGCGGTGCAGCAGGATGCCCCACACCTGACCGGCGGGGACGCTGATCGAACCCGCGGCGATGCCGGCCGTGACGGTACCGGCCACCAGGACGCCCAGGAGGCCCAGCACGATGCCGTAGGGGATTCCGGGGCGCCGCGCGGAAGGCGGCCGGCCCTCCTCGCGAAGGCCGGCCTCCCCGGCCGCCGGGGCCTTCACCTTGGTCACCGGACGCGGCCCGGGTGCAGCTGCTTCGCCAGGGACTCCACCGCCGCCGGCATCCGGACGCCGAGCACCGTGGAGGCCAGGGGGAGGACCGCGAACCGACGGTTCTTGATCGCAGGCACGTCCTTCAGCGCGGGATGCGCCAGCAGGAACTTCTTCTTGTCCTCGACGGACTGGTCGCCGTAGTCGTAGATGACGACGGCGTCGGGAGCCCGCTGCGCGACCTGCTCGAACGACACGTCGGCGAAGGCCTTGTCGAGGTCGGAGAAGAGGTTCACCCCGCCCGCCCGCCGGATCATCTCGTTGCCGATGCCCTTGCCGCCCGCGGTGAACGCGCTCTTGTCGCCGCTGTCGTACACGAACAGCTTCACCGGGATGACCCCGGCGAGCCGGGCCTCCACCCGGTCGAGGGTGGCGTGCAGCTTCCCCAGCCGCGCCTCGGCCCGCTCGGGCACACCGAAGATCCTGGCGAGGGTGCGGATCTCCTCGTCCATGGAGGACGCGTCCACCGGGCCGGTGGGGCATTCCTCCGTGTTGAGGTGGGTGTTGATCCCCGCCTTGGTGAAGGCGGCCCGGCTGCGGCCCTCCTTCTCGTCGAAGGTGGAGGACCACCCGCCGTAGACGAAGTCGGGCTCGGCCGCCAGGAGCGCTTCGAAGGAGGGGTACTCCTTCGAGAGGACCTTCACGCCGCCGTACGCGGCCCGGTACTCGGGGAGGATGCTGTCGTCCAGGTAGCCCGTGCCCACCATCGACCTCTCCAGGCCGAGGGACAGCAGGACCTCGGTCGCGTGCTGGTTCAGCGAGACGGCGCGCTGCGGCGGCCGCCGGTACGTGGTCTTCACCCCGCAGTTGTCGATGGTGACCGGGAAGCCCTTGGCGGGCGGACCCGCCGGCGACGCTGCGGAGGGCGTGGCGCCGCCCCCGCAGCCTGACACCAACAGAGCCAGGGCAAGGGCGGAGAGTGCAGGTTTGGCGTGGTTGCGGGGCATGGATGGTCCTCTCACCGCAGATGGATCGGGCAAGCCGCCCAGGGGTGCAACGGGCCGGCACGGGGCGGGGAGGGCTCGCGGGGTGCACGCGAGGGGGCACGGCGAACCGGCGCAGCGCCCCGTGGGGCGGCGCGCGGCGTCCCCGCCCGACCGTGGGAACGGCGTGTGGGCCGGCCGCTGCACCGCCGGTGGAACGGCGGGGGGAGCGGCCGGTCGCCTACGCGGGGACCGGCCCCGGTACGTCGAGGGCCGGGACGGGGCGCGGTCTGCCGTCCGAGTCGACCGCGACGAAGGTCAGGCGCGCGGTGGCCACTTCGGAGGCGGGGCCGGAAGCGTTCCAGCGTTCCGCCCGGACGGTGACGGCGACCGTCATCGAGGTCCGCCCGGCGCGCTCCAGCCCGGCGTCGACGCCGAGCAGGTCACCGGCGCGCACCGGTGCCAGGAAGGACATGCGGTCCACGGCCACGGTGACGGCGGGGCCGTCGGCGTGGCGGCCGGCCGCGGCGGCGGCCGCGTCGTCGATGAGCTTCATCACCACGCCGCCGTGGATGGTGCCGTACAGGTTGGTGTCGTGCTCGCTCATGATGTGGGCGAGCGTCACCCGGGAAGCGTCCGGGCTCTTGGAAGCGCACTCCACGGCGCCGGCGGTCCGGTCGGCCACGTCAACTCTCCTTCGCGAGTCGCGGCAGAAAGGCCCGGGAGGTCGTCCTCCGGGACCCCGCGCACGGCATCGGCCGGGCACGGGCAACGGGCAGGTCTTCGGACTCGCGGGCACGCCTGCCGGTCTCCCGGCGGGCACCTACTGGCCGTCGCTTCCCAGGACCTTGCGGTCCCAGTGCGTATCACGGCGGTCGTTCCCGCTCACCGCTGCGGGGCAGTCCCGGATTCCCACCGGGTTCCCTCTTACGACGCGTCCCGCCACGGAGGGCGGGGGCGAACCAGCTGCGCTCACACCCTACCCGTGACGGGACGGGCAGCGTTCCCGCCGGCCATCGGGTGGAGTCCTGTCGTTCCGGCCCTGCGGAAGCGCAGGTCGGAGGCCGGTCTCTCACAACGGCCGGGACGGCTTCTGAGAGGGAAAGCCGGTCGGGGCGGGGGGGGGGGGTCACGGCGGCACCGGGCCCGGGGGGAGCGGGGGCCGGGGGGGTTGATACACCCCCCCCCTGGGGTGGGGGTGTGGGGGGGGGGGTGCCGGTACCCCCCCCCGGGGGGGGCGGTTTTTTGTGTGGAACGGCGGGCGGGCCGGTTAACTCTCACCCCTCCCCCGGGGCCCCACGTCTCTCACGGGAGCAGTGGATAGACCTCCCGCCACCTTGTGAGCTGCTTGGCCGTCGTGTCATCGGGCGGGATGAATTCGAGCAGCCCGAGCGCCGGCTTCAAGATCTCCTTGATCCTACGGAGAGCGGCGATCTCCCGCAGCTCGCGGTGCTGCCACCCGCGGGACATGCTCTCGGCCTCGTCAGGCGTCACGGTGATCTCACCGAGGCCGCCGGCCGCCTGCATCCGTGCATCGACCAAGGGGACCCCGGATACCTGCGGCACGCGGTGCAACAGAGCAAGCGTCAGGTTCATGCCTCGCAGCAGCGTCTCGCGGGGTGGGATCTTCCCGGACCTGTCGGCCGCGTGCCATGCCGATTCGACGGCATTCGAGTAGAACTCCCATTTCCGTGGATCGATTTCCACCGCATGCTCGATCAGCCCGTCGGCCAGTCGTCCCATGACGGCGAGCCACGTGTGCACGTCGAGTTCGGCGAACCGCGGGGAACCGTCGGAGAACCGGATGGCCAGTTCGTCCAGATCCAGCGCACAGAGTTCGTCGGCGTAGGTCACGGGAAGACGATCCCATGGTTGGCGAAGGCCCGGCGCCCGATCTCCAGGCTTCCCAGGGACGGCCTGAAGTGCCCGCTGTGGTTGTTCAGCTCGGTTCCGAAGTAGGTACCGCTGAAGCCCACGACCATGGCCTCTCCCGCAGCCAGCACGGGCTCTCCCCGGCTGAGAACGGAGTGGTAGATCTCCTGCCCCTGGACCCTCTTCGGCACCACGACGAGCGTTCCGTCCTGAAGGACGGCCCACTTGATCATCTCGCCGTCGTCGATCGCCCTGTCGAAAGCGGCGGTTCCGGGGACCGAGGGTGTCACGCCGAGCCTCTCCGCACTGCGCAGCTCCGCGGCCAGGGCGTCGGGCATCTGGTTGGGGAACGGACCGCACAGCTCATCGTCGTTGTGGACGAGGACCGGCGTGCGGCCGGCCAGCACGTAGTACGTGTGGAGGTCGTTGACCGTGAGGTTGTAGGCGGGCTGGAGGCCCTTCCAGTGGCTGACCTTGCCGATCTGGACGGTGGTGCCGACGGGGGTGCGCAGGGCGTCGCCGACGCGGAGGTCGGCGGCGTCGGTCCAGCGCTTGCGGTTCTCCACCCAGTACGGGTGGTGGTCGGTCGAGGTGAGCGGGGCGGCCGACGCGTTGCCGGCGAGTTCGATGTCCGTGAAGTCGCGGTCGTCGGGCGTGTGGATGGTGGCTTCGACGGTGCGCGGACCGGTGGTGCCCGTGAGCGGATCCGTGGCCGTCACGAGGTCGCCGATCACGACCTGCTCGATGGGCTTGGTGGTGCCGTCGCCCATCAGGACGGGCGTGCCGGCGGGGAAGCTGTTCTTGCGTCCGCAGGCGGGCGCCTTCTTCCACAGGCTGGACAGCTTGTCGAAGAGGTCCTTGGCCTTCGGGCCGTACTTCTCCGACCAGCGGGCGGCCTTGATCGGGGCGGCGCCCCAGCCGAGGACCGGGATCGCGGAGGCGCAGGAGAGGGCCGCGTCGACCCACATGCCCTCGCGGCCGCTGGGCGCGAAGTGCTCGATGGTGCCCTCGATCGCGTACAGGCCGCAGTTGGCCAGGTCCGCGATCTCGCCGAGGCCGGGGAAGAGGCCGAGGATGTCGAGGCTGATGTGGAGGACGTCCATGGGGTGGACGCCGAACTCGGGGGCGAGGACCATGACGGGTCCCAGGGGGCCCTGGACGACGAAGCTGAGGGCGGCCATCCCGTAGGTGAGCCACTTCTGCTTCTTCTTGGCGGCCTCGGCGCGCTGCCGCTCCTGCTCGGCCTTGACGTACTGGTCGTGCATGTAGCGCTGGACCGTCGCCTCGTACTTGCCGCGCGCGTCCTGGGCGCTCATGCCCGCGTTGCGGGCCGAGTCGTAGGCCTGCTGGGCGGCCTGGTACGCGCTCACCGCGTACTCGGCCGCGGTCTCGGCGGAGGCCTGCGCGGACGCCGCGGAGTTCGTGGCGCGCTGGGCGCTGCGGGCCGCGTCGGCCTCCGCGGTGCGGGCCTTGGCCGCGGATGCCGCTGCCGCCGAGGCGGAGGCGGAGGCGCGGTCGGCCGCGTCCTGGGCGTCCTTGGCGAAGCCGGCGGCCTTGTCGGCGTAGCCGGCGGCGGTCTGGGCGTGTCCCTTGGCCTCGTCGGCGTAGCCCTGGGCGTTGGACGCGGCCTGGGCCGCTTCGTAGGCGTCCTGGTAGGCCTTGGCCTCGATCTTGGCGGCGTCGGCGATGATGCCCTGGATCTGCGCGACGTGGGCCGCGTTGAGCTCGTCGCGCCGCTTGGCCCGGAACTGGCCCGAGACGATGAAGGTGCGCAGCTCGGTGTCGGGGCTGGCCAGTGCGGTCTCGGCGGCCGCCTTGACCTCCGGGGTGCCGCCCTCGGCCAGGCCGGCGGCCTTGACGCGGTCGTCCTCGATGCGGGCCTGGTGCTGGCCGGAGAGCAGGAACGCGGCCAGGGCCTTGGGGTCGGCGCTGTCCAGGGCTGCCTTGGCGGCCTCCTTGACGCCCGTGCCGCCGGCCTCGGCGATCCGGGCGACCTCGATGCGGTTGTCCGCGGCCGCGGCCTGGTACTGGCCGGTGGTCACGAAGGCGTGGATGGCTGCCGCGTCGCCCGCGAGGGCGGTGGTCGCGGCGGTGCGGACGTCGTCGAGGGGGGAGTTGACGGAGAGCTGGAAGGCCGTCTCGCGGTCGTCCTGCTCGTCGGCCTTCTTCCAGCCCGTCGCCGCGTACTCGACCACCGTCGCGTCGTCGCCCGCCAGGGCGGTTTCGGCGGCGGAGCGGCCCCACGGGCCGCGGATGTCCAGCGCGGTCAGCGCCAGCTTCCGGCCGGTCTCCACGATCTGCTCCGTGCCGGCGCCCGGCTGGGCGGCCTGCTCGGCCAGGGTCTTGAACTGGGCGTCGAGCTTCGCCGTCTCCTGCTGGATCCGGGCGGCCTCGGCCTTTCCGGCGTCGTACTTCGCCTTGGCGTCCCGGGCGTGGTTGACCTGCGTCCTGGTACGGGCGGCGACCTCCTCGGCCTCGGTGGCGCGGGCCGCGGCCTGGACCTCCCCGGCCTTCTTCACCGCGGCGCCGGCGGCCTGGGCCGCCTTCATGGCCTGCTCGGCGTTGAGCTTCGCCTGCGTCGCGGCCTTCTGCGCGTCGTTGGCGTACTGCGCGGCGTTGCGCGCTGCGGTGGCCGCGTTGCGGGCGTGCGTGGCAGCCGACCGCGCCGCGGTCACGGCCTCGCGCGCCTGCGTGGCCGCCGCCGCCGCGTTCTGCTGCGCGACCTGGGAGGAACGCCTGGCCTCGGCGGCGTGGCGCCGCGCGGAGTCCGCGGCGGCCTTGGCCTCCTGGGCGCTCAGCCCGGCCTGCTGTGCCCACTCGCCGGTCGTCTCCGCGTTGGTGGCGGCCGTGGTCATGTCGTCCACGGCGCCGAGCGCGGCCTGCAGGGCGGCGTTGGCCTGGGTGAGCGTCTTCTGCAGCGCCTCGGCGGAGTCGGCGATCTTCTCGGCCTGGACCGCCGCGGCGTCGGCGTCGGCGGCGGCCTTCTCGTTGACCTTGCCGGAGGCCGCCGCACTCCATGCGCGGCCCGCGGCCTCGGACGCGTACAGGGCGGCCGTCGAGGCGTTGTGGGCGGCGATCGCCGCGGTCTGCGCGGCCGCGTTCGCGGCCCGGGCCGAGGCGATGGCGGACCGGGCGGCCGATGCGGCGCGCCGGGCGGACTCGGCCGCCCGGCGTGCCGCGTTCTTCGCCCTGACGGAGTCCTTCTCGGCGGCCCGCATCTCCTCGGCCGCCTTGGCGGTCTCCTCCTTCGCCAGACGAGCGGCGTTCTTGGCCTTCTCGGCCTCCTCCTGCGCGCTCTTCTTGGCCTTCTCCGCCGCCACGCCCGCGTCCGCGGTCTGCTTGGCCAGCTCCGTGATGGTGGCGTGTTCCTGGTCCTGCGCCCCGGCGATGTACTGCCCGTACGCGAGGAAGTCACGGACGTCGTCGATCGTGCCCTTCAGGGCCGCCGCGGCGGCACGCCTGGTCGCCGGGCCCCCGGCCGCCTCCAGCTGCGCGACGCGCACCCGGGCGTCGTCGTCGCGCTGGCGGAACTGTCCCTCGGCCAGGAACGCGCGGATGTCCTCGGCGGACCCGCGCATCGCCTTGTCACCGGCCTCGCGCAGACCCGCGCCACCGCCCTCGGTGATCCGGGCCGCCTCGACCTGCTCGTCCTGCGCCAGCGGCGCCTTCCAGCCGTCCTTCATGAAGGCGGCCAGGTCCTCCGGAGTGCCGGCCAGCGCCTGCTGGGCCGCCTCCCGCAGACCCGGACCCGCATCCGTGACCAGCTTGAGCGCGGCCTCCCGCAGGTCGAGGTCCTCGGCGACCTTCTGACCCGTACGCAGGTACTCGGCCACCTGCTCGTCCTTGCCGGCGAGCGCGGCACCCGCGGCGGTCCGCACCGCCGGGCCGCCCGACTTCCATGCCTGCAACACCTGCTGACGCGGGGTCAGCTGCGGCACGGACTCCTCCGCGACGGCGGGGGCCGCGGAGACCAGTCCGGCGAGCAGGGAGAGGGGCAACAGGACGCGGGCGGCCGTGCCGGTCGCCGTGAACGTACTCCCCCTCAACGCGCCGCGTCGGCTTCTTCTCTGACGCACGATTGGAGACTTCCCTTGGTCGGTGGCGGCGCAGTTCTGCGGGCAGCAGGCGGTGGCCACGGCCGTGACCGGCGTGGCTGCGTCCGTTCCGTGCGGCAGGACTGCGGGGCCCGCCCGCCGCCCCTGACCTCCCCAGGCAGGGCGGTGGCGAGCCGGAAAGTTCGAGACTGAACAGGCCCCCATGCTCCCGGCGTTGACAGGGGTCCACACCGGGCGAGGCCCAAGAGTGGCACATGTGCGCTGAGTTGTCGCCCCTGGCTGGGATCCACTTTAGTGAAAACAGCAGCTATGCTCGGGGCATCCCCAGGCCAACACTGCATCCGTAGCGATGCAGATGTGCCCAGTTTCAGCTGCTCAGGCTCTCTCCGGACTCCATCTCGCCCCGCGCTCGGCGCGACGGTGAATTTCAGGAAAGTGAAATCTCAGTGCGCATACACAGATGGCTGGCCGCTGCCACCGCGACCGCCGCGGTCGTCCTGGGGGCGCCCGTGCAGACCGCCTCCGCCGAGACCGTCCCGCCGGCCAACGCCGGTGCCGCGTTCGCGGTCGAGGACGGCGCGTACCCCTTCCGCTCGGCCGTCCTCGCCGCCACCGGCGCCGACCTCATCGCGGGTGACGGCAACATCACCCACACCTCGTGCTCCGGCCCGTACCAGATCATGGTCTGGGCGCGGAACCTGCTGACCAGCGACTCCAGGATCTGCTTCCGGGCCGGCCGGACCGGCTCCCTGACGGTGAGCATCCCGCGGGCCTACCGCATCGAGACCGTCGGGCGCGACCTCAACGCCAACATCTCCATCGACGGCGAGACCTCGAACCTCACCGTCCCCCGCGACACCACCAAGGGCTTCGGCGAGGCGGACCCGGCCGACCCCAAGCGGGCCGTGCTGCTCCAGCTGAACGTCACCGGCTCGTCCGCCCCGGTCGGAGCCGGCCAGCCGATCGGCACCGACGCGATCGCGTACCACGCGCAGCTGAACGTCGGCGGCGGCAAGCGCTTCTGCTCCGCCGCGCTCGTCGACCCGAGCTGGGTGATCGCGGCCAAGAGCTGCTTCGCCGACAAGCCGGCGGAGAGCAACACCGTCTCCGACGGCGCGCCCAAGGACGACACGACCGTGACCGTCGGCCGGAAGCTGCTCACCGTCCTCGGCGGCCACACCTCCAAGATCACCAAGCTGGTCACGCGTGCGGACCGCGACCTGGTGATGGCCCAGCTGGAGAAGCCCGCCACCGGCATCGCCCCGCTCGCGCTGTCCCGCACCGCGCCCGCGGCCGGGGAGACGCTGACCGTCGGTGGCTACGGCCGCACGGCGTCGGAGTGGGCCCCGCACGAGCTCCACACCGCCGAGTTCACCGCCGGCACCGCCTCCGCGACCGGCTTCGACATCACGCCCAAGGCCGCCGAGAGCACCCTCTGCAAGGGCGACGCCGGCGGACCGGCCGTCCGTACCGAGAACGGCAAGCCCGCCCTGGCCGGCATCACCAGCCTCACCTGGCACACCGACTGCCTCGACGGCCCCGCCGATGAGACCCGTACCGGCGGGTTCGACGCCCGGGTGGACGACATCCGCGACTGGATCCAGCAGACCCGTGCGCTCACCACCGGCTGGAAGACCGAGGCCGTGGTCCAGGGCGGCACCAAGCTGTACCAGGCGATCCGCCTGGCCGACGGCACCTGGACCGACGCCGCCGACGTCGAGGCGAAGGCCGGCACCATCGGCGGCGTCCGCGCCTCCGCCGTCGCCGGCATCAACGGCGACACCCACGTCGTCGCGCTCGGCGGTGACGGCAAGGTGCACCACACCGTCCGCAAGGCCGACGGCACCTGGGGCTCCTTCGGCGACGTGAACCAGGCCGCGAGCCCGCTGTCGAACGTCACCCAGCTGTCCGCCGTCTCCATCGGCTACGAGCTGCACGTCGTGGCCGTCGCCAACGGGCGGCCGTACCACACCGTCCGCCGCCAGGACGGCACGTGGACCGTGTTCGGTGACGTCACCGGCGCCGCCGGTCCCATCGGCACCGTGACCGCCGTGGCCACGGCCCACACGGCCGGCCAGCTCCAGGTCATCGCGGTCAGCGGCGGCAAGGCGTACCACACGCTGCGTGCCACGAACGGTACGTGGACCAAGTGGGGCGACGTCGCGGGCGCGGCCGGCGCCACCGGGCCGGTCACCGCGGTCGCCATGGCCGGCACCGGCAGCGACGCGCACGTCGTGATCGCCACCGACAACGGCACCCAGCAGTACCACTCCCTGCGCAAGGGCGACGGCACCTGGACGCCCTTCGGCAACCTGACCCCGTACCTGGGCCAGATCACGGTCAAGTCCCTCGGCGCCGGCTCGGTCGACGGTGAGCTCCAGCTCGCCGCCACCACCGCGGACGGCAAGGTGCTGCACACCACCCGGCGCGCCAACGGCACATGGGCCACGACCGCGCCGGTCGCCCTCGACGGGCTGACGGGGACCCTCGGCGGGATCGCGCTCGCGGGCACGCTGTAGGACCCCGGGACGGGTCATCGGCCCGCGGGGCGGGGGACGGCCGGCACGGCGTCCCCCGCACCCGGGCGGTGGCCCGTACCCGCCCCTGCTTCCGTGCCCGCCGCGGCTTCCGTGCCCGCCTGGGCTTCCGTGCCCGCCTCCGTGCACAGGCGGCCGGCCACCTCGGCCGCCGCGGGGGCGGAGACGGCGGCGGCGACCCTGCCCAGCCACTCGGCCTCGGTCTCCAGGTCGGCACCCTCCTGCACCAGGGCGTGCTCCGGGAACCGGGGCCGCACGCCTGCGTGTTCGGCCCGGGCCGCGAGCAGCAGGACGACCGCCTCCGCGGTCGCCTCGCGCTGCGCCGGGGAGACGGCGCCGTGGCCGGCCACGGCACGGCGCACCGCCTCGCGCTGCCCGGCCGACACGTGGCCGGACAACGCCAGCGCGCTGTCCCGGACTTCGATCACGTAGCGGTACCGGACCAGCTCGACGTCCCGCTTCAGCCCGCCGGCCAGCGGCAGGACGACCTCGGGCGTGGCCTCGGTGAGCAGCCGCCACAACGGGCGGATCGCCCGCACCTGGCGGCGCAGCCGGGCCCGCCGCGCGGTCTCGGCCAGCGAGGGCCACAGCACGCCGGTGACGAGCAGCAGCATCGTGCAGGCCAGCAGGACCTGCGTGGTGACGACGACGCCGGCGGTGCCGGGGCCCGGCCATCCGGCCGCACCGGCCAGCAGGTGGACCAGCCGGTGCACGGCGTACAGGAGGCCGCAGCTGCAGGCCAGGCCGAGCAGCCGCATGGAGGTCCGCGACGGGCCGGGCGAGGCGTGCCGCCCGTACCGGCGGCACAGCCGGATCCCGCTCACGACGGCGTGCAGGACGTACCCGAGGAAGATCGTCCAGTACGCGGTCATCGACGGTGACCGGACCGCGAGCAGGTACGCCTCACCGTCCGGCAGGGGCGTCGCGGCGAAGGCCACCACCAGACCGGCCTCCGCCAGTCCCAACAGGAACCACGGCGAACGCACTTGACGCCGCCCCCGGTGTCCGGACAGTTCCCTGATGAACGCGCCGAGCACCCCCATCGCGGCGAGCGACAGCATGTGGACCGGCAGGTTCGTGAAGCTCTGCACGCCGACCGCGTGGTCGATGTGGCGGCGCACGGCGGGCGAGCCGATGGTGAACGCGAGGGCGAAGACGGCCCACATGACCCACATGACGCGGTGCTGCCGCGGGGCCGCCCGCAGGCTCGGCGCCTTGCAGAGCACGAGCAGCCACAGCGGCGGCAGCACGCACCACTCGAAGACCCTCACCGGAACCTCGGCGTGGTCCGCGGGGAGAAGGCGCGCAGTACGCGCCGCAGTGCGTCCGCGGCGTCGCGGCCGGCCGTCGGCAGGGCCGCGGGCGCCGCGTCGAAGTGCTGCCACATGAGGGAGGCCAGGAGTTCGGCCTCCTGCTCCTGCCGCGTCGTGGCCTTCGTCCGGGTGCGGCCCAGCAGTCGAGCGGCCATCGCGGGGTCGAGGTCCGGGAAGAGCTGCGCGAGCATCGCGGGCTCCGGAGCCGTCTGCTCCCGGTGGTCGAGCAGGATGTGCGCGAGCTCGTGCAGGATGATGTGCGTCTGGTGGGGCCGGCTGGTCACCACGTTGTAGTAGACGTGGTCCGCCGTCCCGAAGGCCACCCACATGCCGCACGCCCCCGTGGCCGCCGGCATCGCCGCGGGCATCGGGAGGAGCCGCAGCGGCCGGCCGCGCTCCGCGGCGACGGCCTCACAGAGGTGCTCCACCTCGAACGGATGTGGCAGATCGAAGCGTTGGACGATCCTCCGGCACCTCGTCCTCAGCTCGCGCCCGTCGTGCACCGTGCTGGTCATTGTGTTCCGTGCCCCCCGATACCGCTCCCGGCACAGCCGTGCCCGGTCAGACTTCCCCGGGCTGCACGCTAGAGATCCAGACGCGTCCAGAACAAGTCGGGCCGGAGTGCGAGACGTCCCGGACCGTCCCACGGGAAGCCCTGGGACACCCCGGAACGCCCGGCTCCGCGGCGTCCGGGGCCGTCCGCGCCGGGGAAACACGGGGTACGGGATCCCGGGGCAGCCGCAGCCGCGAGAGGCGTTCCCCCCGACCCGGGGCGTTCCGCATCCGGGACGGCGGGACGGCATGGAGCTGCCCGACGGCGGGCAGGGGCGGCCACGCCGTTCCGCCGGTGGGTCAGGGCGCCGTCGGCGCCGGCCCCTCCGCACTCCGGCTCCCCGGCCGGGCGTCGCCCTGCTCGATGAGGGACCGTACGGCCTCGATCCCCTGGGTCGACATGGTCGCCACCGCCGCCGCACGCAGCGCGACGGAGCGCACGTCGTTGGCCCGCATCGCGGCGATCAGTGCGAGCTGCGCGGAGACGCGGGCCTCGACCTCGTCGTCGATGAAGTAGGCGAGCGGCACGCCGAAGAACTCGCCGAGCACGCGCAGCGTCCCGACGGTGGGGTTGTCCGCCTTCCCCTTGGCCAGGGCCCACAGCCGGCCCACCGACAGCTTCGGATCGCCCGGCCCCGCGGCGTCCTTGATGCCGTCGACGACCTCCTGGAGGGTGTACCGCCTCCCCAGCGGCTGCACGTACGCGAAGAGGTACTCGATCCGCCGGGCGAGCAGCGCCACCGCCGCGTCGGGCGAGCCTTCCGCGACCGCGTCCGCGGACGACTCCTGTGCCTCGTCGATCATGACCTGCTCTCCTCATACCGTCTGGTGGCACGATATCCCGCGGAAGCCCGCCGGACACCGGTCCGGCCACCCCTCTGATGCGGAGCCCGAGGCGACCCCGAGCCCGGCCGGCATCGGCGTGCACCGTCCTGGTGGCGGTGTCCCGGACGTCGTTGCCGAACGGTCCGGTCGCCTGGCGCGGCGGCAGCGCGGCGCACGCCGGGCATGCTGGAGGCCCGCATAACGGTGGAGCACCTCAAGACCAGGTGCTCCCCCTGCCATGGAGACGAAGAGCATGACCGACTACGGATTCGCCCGGGCCTCCGATGAAACCCTCGGCATCCGGAACGACCTGGCACAGCAGGTGATCCGGGCACTGGGGGACGCCGGCCTGCCTGCCTTCCGTGAAGGGGAGGCCGGCAGTGCCGACCGGGCCGGCGCGGTGATCCACGTCGAACCGGACGCCGAGACGATGTCGGCTGCCGTGTCCGTCACGTGGCGATGTGATTCCGGCAAGCTGCAATCGGCTGTGGAGGATCTCGCGTCGGGCCGTGCCGATACCCCGGCCACCCGCTACCCGGGCGTGATCGGCGCGCACATGCAGCTGCCACTCGTCAGGATTTTGCTGGCGGCAGGAATCATCGCCACCCCGACCCACGACTGTACGGACCCGAATCACGTCCTCGTGTTCGGCCGGGTATCCGACCTTCCACCCGCTCTGAGGCCCGGCGCGGGACCCCTCCGGTCAAGAGCGAGCGGGTGAGCCCCACCGTCACCCCGGCGGCCGTCCTCGTGGTGCCCGGTCAGGGAGCCAGGGTGATGCCGGAAGGGGGAGGCGGTCTGGGCGGCCGGCGAGGTGGGGTGGCGGGTTCAGGCGGTGGACGCCGGGCGGGACGATCCGGGTGCGGAGGGCGCGGACGACGTGGGCGGCCACCAGGCCCTTCGCGCGGCTCTGGCGCGGCCGTTCAACGTCGGGCGGCGTGCGTCAGGCCGCTGTGGCCGGTGGAGGGCTCGGGGCCGGTTTGACGTGGGCGAAGGCGCTCTTCGCGTTCCATGTGGGGAAGGCCCGTACCAGCCGCGAGGGGCCGTGGAGGCGGATGCGGCCGTCGCGGGTGGCCTCGGCCCAGGCGAGCCGGCCGGCGTGCCACTTCACGAAGGCCTCCGCCTCCGCGGTGACGTACAGGTCCTCGTCGACGCCCGGGTACGTCCTGCAGATCTCGGTCTCCGCGTGCTCGATCAGCAGCCAGTACCGCTCCGGTCCCCGGGGGCCGGTGAAGTCGAAGCGGATGACCACCCGCCGGTCCGGGAGCCGGTCCCGGCGGAGCGCGTTGCACATCGACCACAGGGCCACGAAGGGATCGAGGTGCTCGGGGGCGATCTCCAGCCAGCGGGCGCCCCATTCGCCGAGCGACCCGCAGACCTTGAACAGGTCGCGGCCCGCGGGCGTCAGCTCGTAGTGGCGTCCGTGCCCGTCGGACTTGGGCGCCGACGCGACGATCCCGAGCCGCTCGAGCTGCTTGAGCCGCTGCGAGAGCAGGGTGCGGGAGAGCCCGGGGGCGCCTTCGAGGATCTCGCCGAAGCTCCCGCAGCCCAGGTGCAGGTTGCGGATGATCACCGGGGTCCAGCGCTCGGCGAAGATCTCGGCCCCACGGGCGATGGGGCAGTACTGGCCGTAGCTCCGCACGGGAACAGTGTCCCGCGTCCGGCTTCGGGCGGGAAGTCCAGATTCGTGACTTCACGGCCAGCGCCCGCCGGTGTGCGATGGAGTCCTCCGGAAGGGGAGCGCACCGGCGAGGAGGCGACCACGATGGAGATCAACGGAATCAGGGGAAACAAGGGACTCGGGGGACTCGGGGGACTCGGGGGATTCCGGGGCCGGCTGATCACCGCCGGCGACCCCGGCTACGACACGGCCCGCGCCGTGTGGAACGGCGCCGTCGACCGCCGCCCCCGGCTGATCGCCCGGTGCGCCGGGACCGCCGACGTCGCCGCGGCCGTACGGTACGCCCGCGACCGGGGTCTGGAGATCTCCGTACGCGGCGGGGGCCACAACGTGGGCGGCACGGCGGTGTGCGACGGCGGGGTCGTCGTCGACCTCTCGGACATGCGGGCCGTGTCCGTCGACCCCGCCGGCCGGACGGCGTCCGTGCGCGGCGGCGCCCTGTGGGGTGACGTCGACCGCGCGACCGGGGCCCACGGGCTGGCCACCACCGGCGGCATCGTGAGCCACACCGGTGTCGGCGGGCTCACCCTCGGCGGGGGCATCGGTTTCCTGATGCGCAGGTACGGGATGGCCGTCGACAACCTGCTGGCCGCCGAGGTGGTGACCGCGGAGGGCGACACCGTCCGGGCCTCCGCGGAGGAGAACCCGGACCTCTTCTGGGCGCTGCGCGGTGGCGGCGGGAACTTCGGTGCCGTCACCGGGTTCCGCTTCGCCCTGCACCCCCTCGGCCCGGCCGTGATGGCCGGAGCCGTGTTCTGGGCGGCCGACGACACGGCGGAAGTCCTGCGGTTCTACCGGGACTTCGCCGCCGCGGCACCCGACGAACTCGGCACCGTCGTCAGGCTCGGCACCGTCCCTCCGCTGCCCGCCGTCCCGGCGCACCTGCACGGACGACCGGCCGTCGCCGTTGCCTGCTGCCACGCCGGCACGGTCGAGGAAGGTGAACGGGCGGTACGGGAACTCCGCTGCTTCGGAAGGCCGTTGGCGGACCTGCTCGCGCCCGTGCCGTACGCCGACTTCCAGGCCGGCTTCGACGACACCGTCCCCCACGGGTGGCACTACCACTGGAAGTCCACGCACCTCACGGGCCTCTCCGACGACGTCGTCGCAGCCCTCGCCGGCCACGCGTACCGCGCCGGCTCGCCCCGTTCGTACGCGGCGCTGTTCCACCTGGGGGGCGCCGTCGCCCGCGTGCCCGCCGACGCCACCGCGTACGCCGCCCGCGACGTGACCCACACCATCGTGATCGACGGCGCCTGGCTGCCCGGGGAGGCGGCCGCGCACGCCGCGGCCGAGACGGCCTGGGTACGGAGCTTCCTCCACGCCCTCGCGCCGCACCGGGCCGGCGGTGTCTACGTCAACTTCCTCGACGCCGACGACGACGCCCCGCGCGTCCGGGAGGCCTACGGCGAGCCCGCCTACCGCCGCCTCGCCCAGGTCAAGGCCAAGTACGACCCGGACAACGCCTTCCACCACAACAAGAACATCCGCCCCGAGTGACCGGCAGCCATGCCCTGCCCCGACGGTGAGGAGCCGTCAGCCCCTGCCCGTCAGGGACTGGAGCGCCACGTTCAGCCGGAGGACGTTGACGCGGGGCTCGCCCATGAAGCCGAGGGTGCGGCCTTCCGTGTGGGCCGCGACGAGCTGCTCCACCCGGGCCACCGGCAGGCCGTTCCGCTCCGCGACGCGGTGCACCTGGAGTTCGGCGTAGGCGGGGGAGATGTGCGGGTCGAGGCCGGAGCCGGACGAGGTCACGGCGTCGGCCGGCACGTCGGACGGCTGCACCGCGTACGTCGCCGTGGTGTTGTCGGCGACCACCGCCGCCTTCGCCGCCTCGACCGCCTTCACGAGGTCCCGGTTGTCGGCGGCCTTGTTGGTGGCGCCGGACACGAGGAGCGCGTACTGGGTGTTGACGCTGTTGGAGCCCAGACCGGCGGACGGGCGCGGCTGGAACCATCTGAGGTCCGGCCGCGCGGGCTCGTCGGCGTCGTCCGGGTCCTTCTTCGGCAGGTCGTAGCGCTGGCCGATCAGCGAGGAGCCGACGACCTCGCCGCCCGCGCCGGTGATCTCGGAGCCGTTGGCCTGGCCGTTGAAGAGGGTCTGGGCGATGCCGGTGACGGCGAGCGGGTAGAGCACGCCGCAGACCACGGTCAGGACGAGGAGGGCGCGCAGGCCGGCGCCGAGCAGCCGCGCCGTGGTGGGGACGGAGTTGTTCACAGCAGATCAGCCGATTCCGGGGATGAGGGAGAGAGCCAGGTCGATGAGCTTGATGCCGATGAACGGGGCGACCAGGCCGCCGAGTCCGTACAGGCCGAGGTTGCGGCGGAGCATCCGGTCCGCGCTGGTCGGCTTGTACTGCACGCCCCTCAGGGCGAGCGGCACCAGTGCGACGATGATCAGCGCGTTGAAGACGACGGCGGAGAGGATCGCGGACTCGGGGGAGGCCAGGCCCATGATGTTGAGCTTGTCCAGGCCCGGGTAGACCACCGCGAACATCGCGGGGATGATCGCGAAGTACTTCGCCACGTCGTTGGCGATGGAGAAGGTCGTCAGCGCGCCGCGGGTGATCAGGAGCTGCTTGCCGATCTCGACGATCTCGATCAGCTTGGTGGGGTCGGAGTCCAGGTCCACCATGTTCCCGGCCTCCTTGGCGGCCGAGGTGCCGGTGTTCATCGCCACGCCGACGTCCGCCTGGGCCAGCGCCGGGGCGTCGTTCGTGCCGTCGCCGGTCATCGCGACGAGCTTGCCGCCGGCCTGCTCGCGCTTGATGAGGGCCATCTTGTCCTCGGGGGTGGCCTCGGCGAGGAAGTCGTCGACGCCCGCCTCCTCGGCGATGGCCTTCGCGGTCAGCGGGTTGTCGCCCGTGATCATGACCGTCCTGATGCCCATCCGGCGCAGCTCCTCGAACCGCTCCCGCATGCCGGGCTTGACCACGTCCTTGAGGTGGATGACGCCCAGGATCCGGGCGCCGCGGTCGTCCTCGACCGCCACGAGGAGCGGGGTGCCGCCGGACTCGGAGACGCTGTCGGCGAGGGGGCCGGCGTCGTCCGCGACGGTGCCGCCGCGCTCCCGTACCCAGGCGATGACCGACCCGGCCGCGCCCTTGCGGATCCTCCGGCCGTCGACGTCGACGCCGGACATGCGGGTCTGGGCGGTGAACCCGATCCACTCCGCGTGGGCGAGCTCGCCCCGGTGGCGCTCGCGCAGCCCGTACGCCTCCTTCGCCAGGACCACGACCGAGCGGCCCTCGGGGGTCTCGTCGGCCAGGGAGGAGAGCTGGGCGGCGTCGGCGACCTCGGCCCGGGTGGTGCCCCGCACGGGGACGAAGCCGGCGGCCTGGCGGTTGCCGAGGGTGATGGTGCCGGTCTTGTCGAGCAGCAGCGTGGACACGTCGCCCGCGGCCTCGACGGCGCGGCCGGACATGGCCAGGACGTTGCGCTGGACCAGCCGGTCCATGCCGGCGATGCCGATCGCGGACAGCAGGGCGCCGATGGTGGTGGGGATCAGGCAGACCAGCAGGGCGGCGAGCACGATCATCGACTGCTCGGCGCCCGCGTAGATCGCGAAGGGCTGCAGGGTGACGACGGCCAGCAGGAAGACGACGGTGAGGGACGCCAGCAGGATGTTGAGGGCGATCTCGTTCGGGGTCTTCTGCCGCGCCGCGCCCTCGACCAGGTTGATCATCCGGTCGATGAACGTCTCACCGGGCCTCGTCGTGATCTTGATGACGATCCGGTCGGACAGCACCTTCGTGCCGCCGGTGACCGCGCTGCGGTCGCCGCCGGACTCGCGGATGACGGGCGCCGACTCGCCGGTGATCGCGGACTCGTCGACGGAGGCGACGCCCTCGACGACGTCGCCGTCGCCGGGTATGACGTCGCCCGCCTCGCACACGACCAGGTCGCCGATGCGCAGCTCGGTGCCGGGTACGGACTCCTCGTCGCCGGCGGACGTCAGGCGGCGGGCGACGGTGTCGGTCTTGGCCTTCCGCAGCGTGTCGGCCTGGGCCTTGCCGCGGCCCTCGGCGACCGCCTCGGCCAGGTTCGCGAAGATCGTGGTCAGCCACAGCCAGGCCGCGATGGCCCAGCCGAACCAGTCGCCCGGGTCGGTGAAGGCCAGGACGGTGGTGAGGACCGAGCCGATCTCGACGACGAACATGACCGGCGACCTGACCATGACGCGCGGGTCGAGCTTGCGCACCGCGTCCGGGAGGGACCTGAGCAGCTGCGCGGGGTCGAAGAGACCGCCGCCCACCCGCCCTTCGCCCGGCCGGTGGCCGGCGGGCACGTCCCGGTGCGGGGCACGGGCGGCAGTGGCCGCGCCGGTGCCGGTGGCCGGGCCGGTGGCGGTGGCGGTGGCTGTGCCGGTGCCGGTGGTGCCGGCCAGGCCGGTCGAGGTGGAGGTGGCGGTGGAGGTGTCCTTGGCCGGGGGCATGGCGTCCTGCTTCTCTACGTCCGTGGTCATGACGCCAGCCCTTCGGCGAGCGGACCCAGCGCGAGCGCCGGGAAGTAGGTCAGACCGGTGATGATCATGATGGAGCCGACCAGCAGGCCGGTGAACAGCGGCTTCTCGGTGCGCAGCGTGCCTGCCGTCGCGGGGACGGGGCGCTGCTCGGCGAGCGAGCCGGCGAGCGCGAGGACGAACACCATGGGGAGGAAGCGGCCCAGGAGCATCGCCAGGCCCATCGTGGTGTTGTACCACTGGGTGTCGGCGTTGAGGCCGCCGAAGGCCGAGCCGTTGTTGTTGGCGCCCGACGTGTACGCGTACAGCACCTCGGAGAAGCCGTGCGCCCCGGAGTTGAGCATCGAGTGCGGCGGGGTGGGCAGGGCCATCGCGGCGGCGGTGAAGCACAGCACCAGGGCCGGGGTGACCAGGAGGTAGCAGGCCGCGAACTTGATCTCGCGGGTGCCGATCTTCTTGCCGAGGTACTCGGGGGTGCGGCCGACCATCAGGCCGGCGATGAACACCGCGATGACCGCCATGACGAGCATCCCGTACAGGCCGGACCCCACGCCGCCGGGCGCGATCTCGCCGAGCTGCATGCCGAGCAGCTGGATGCCGCCGCCGAAGCCGGTGTACGAGGAGTGGAAGGAGTTGACGGCGCCGGTGGACGTCAGCGTCGTCGCGACCGAGAAGACCGCCGAGGCGCCGACGCCGAACCGGGTCTCCTTGCCCTCCAGCGCGCCGCCCGCCGCCTGGAGCGCGGGACCGTGGTGCGCGAACTCCGTCCACATCATCAGGGCGGTGAAGCCGAGCCAGATCGTGGCCATCGTGGCGAGGATGGCGTAGCCCTGCTTCGGGCTGCCGACCATCCGGCCGAAGGTGCGGGTCAGCGCGAACGGGATGACCAGGATCAGGAAGACCTCGAAGAGGTTGGAGAACGGGGTCGGGTTCTCGAAGGGGTGGGCGGAGTTGGCGTTGAAGTAGCCGCCGCCGTTGGTGCCCAGCTCCTTGATGACCTCCTGCGACGCGACCGCGCCGCCGTTCCACTGCTGGGTTCCCCCGGTGAACTGGCCGACCTCGTGGATCCCGGCGAAGTTCTGGATCGCGCCGCACGCGACCAGCACGACCGCGCCGATCACCGACAGGGGCAGCAGGATCCGTATGGTGCCGCGCACCAGGTCGGCCCAGAAGTTGCCGAGCTCGCCGGTGCGGGACCGCGCGAAGCCGCGTACGAGCGCCACGGCGACGGCCATGCCGACCGCGGCGGACACGAAGTTCTGCACCGCCAGGCCGCCGGTCTGCACGACGTGGCCCATGGCCTGCTCGCCCGCGTACGACTGCCAGTTGGTGTTGGCCACGAAGGAGGCGGCCGTGTCGAAGGCCTGGTCCGGGTCGATGGCCCGGAAGCCGAGTGAGCCGGGCAGGACGCCCTGGGCCCGCTGGAGGACGTACAGGAAGAGGACGCCGACCGCGGAGAACGCGAGGACACCGCGCAGGTACGCGGGCCAGCGCATCCCGCTGTCCGGGTCGGCGCCGATGGCCTTGTAGAGCCACCGTTCGGGTGCGTAGTGCTTCTCGGAGGAGTAGACCCCGGCCATGTGGTCGCCGAGCGGCCGGTAGGCCAGGGCGAGCGCGGCCATGAGGGCGAGGAGCTGGAGCACGCCAGCCGTCTGGGAACTCATGGGTGTGCTCAGAACCTCTCCGGCTTGACGAGGGCGAGGACGAGGTAACCCAGCAGGGCGACGGCCACGAGCAGGCCGACGATGTTCTCGGTGGTCACAGCTTGGTCACCCCCTTGGCGACGAGACCCACCAGCGCGAAGACCGCGATCGTGGTGAGGACGAAGGCCAGATCGGCCATCGCGAGCTCCTGTGGACGAAGTGATGAAGTGCTTTCCGGCCTCACTGGCCTGGACCGATCACACCCCACACCGGGAGCGGTGCCGACGGCCTTGACGCCCTCCATACGGCCCGCGGGGATCCCTTGACGCGTTTCTGACGCCTCTGGCGGGAGCCCGGCGGGCGTGGTGTGATGAAAGTGGCGGAAAGAGCCGGAGTGAGGATGCGGAGGAGCGGCCGGCGGCCGTGCACCGCACAATCAGGACCCGCGAGAAGTGGGCGGACTCTTTCCGTCCTCACGTGGTGGGCCCGCAGGGGCACGCAGAGGACCGCGCCGCGACGAGGTGAGCACTCATGGAATCGACATCGTGGACCACGCCCGGGGTGTTCGCCGGGCCCGGAGGCGTCCTCACCGAGGACGGCGGGACCCTGACCGGCGAACTCACCGTGCACACCGAATGGGAGCAGGGCCGGGCTCGCGTGGCCGTCCAGTACCAGGACGGCGGGGAGTGGTACGCCCTGGCGGGCAGCCCGGTGGCCTGTCCCGATCCGGGGGTGAGCCGGACGGTTCACCAGAGCGCGGTCGAGGCCGTGCGGGCGGGCGGCGCGGTGCGTTTCGCGCCCCGGGTGATCCCCGCGGCCTGAAGCAGATCGTTTCCGGCAGCCGATTCCGTTAACATGTTCGAACTTCTCATTCGATCATTTTGAATTGTAAACAAATCGGCTGAAAATTGATATCTCACACAGGGCGAACTCTTTCACACGGGGACGCCGCGAACGCCGCTGCCGCCAAGGCCACCGGAAGCTCCGCCGCGGAGGGCCCCGGCGGCGACCCCGCCCCCGGCGGGCGGAGACGGCTCGCGCTGTGGGCCGCCGCGGGTGCGGTGGGCCTCGGGTTCCTCGTCGCGCTGGAGATCGCGGCGCGCCACTACGGCGTGCCCGGACCGATCACCACCCAGGCACGCGAGGTGATCTTCGCGCCCCGGTCCGCGCCGCTGCTCTACGGCAGCATGGCGCTGATGATGGTGGTGCTCACCTGGCGGCAGCGGTTCATCGCGGCCGGTGCGGCGATCGCCATCGACCTCGTCTTCTTCCTGGTGCGCTGGGGGGTCGGTGCCGAGCAGATGCCGGGCAACGGCCCCCTGCTGGTGGTGCTGGCCCACGTGGTCGTCGCCCTCACCCGCCGCACCGGCCGTGACCGCGTCCTGCTGCTGAAGGGCGTCGGACTCGCCCTGCTCCTGGTGGCCGGCCGCAAGACCGGCTACACCTGGCTGATGATCACGTCGAAGACCCGTCCCACGGTCCTCGACCAGTACGTCGCCACCGCCGACCACGCACTCGGCAACCCCTCCTGGGTGGTGGGCCGGATCGTCGAGGCCACCGGCTCCGTCGGCGCCCACGTCCTCGACTGGGTCTACATCCAGCTCGCCGTCGCCGCGATCGTCGTGGCCGTGTACCAGCTGCGCAACGTGGCGGCCGACCGCCGCTTCCCCGGTCACCACCTGGTGCGCACGTTCCTGGTCATCGGCCTGCTCGGTCCCGGCATCTACATGATCTACCCGGTGGTCGGGCCGATCTTCGCGTACGGCGCCGACGGCGGGCACTGGGCGGTGGCGAACCTGTGGCCGCACACCCCGCCGGCCCTCACCACCCCGCAGCCGATGCCCTTCGACGAGGTCACCCCGCGCAACTGCATGCCCAGCCTGCACACCGCCTGGGCCACGGCGATCTTCATCCACTCCCGCAAGGGGCCACTGGCCCTGCGGCTGCTGGGCGTCTTCTGGCTGGTCACCACGCTCGGCGCCACGCTGGGCTTCGGCTACCACTACGGCGCCGACATCATCGCCGGCGTGGTGTTCACCCTCACCATCGAGGCCGCCCTCCGCGCGCTCGACCGCGGCTGGGACCGGCGCGGCGTCCTGCTCGTCGGACACGGCACCGTGGTCTTCGCCGCGCTGCTCGCCTCGTACCGCTACCTCCCGGTGGAGATGGCCGGTCTGCCCTGGCTCTACGGGCCGCTCCTCGTCCTGGCGACCGGCTCGGTGGTGTACGGCTACGTACGCACCACCCGGCACTGGGACCGGCAGCCGACGGCCGTACGCGTGCCGGAACAGCGGCGCGAACCGCAGCCGGAACGGGTCTGACCGGAGCAGGTCCGGCCCGGTGAGGTCCGGTCCGGCCCGGTGAGGTCCGAGAGAACACACGGCGAGGGGCCGTTCCGGAGCGATCCGGAACGGCCCCTCGGCCGTCGGCGGCCCGGAAGCCGTCAGAGGGTGCCGGCGAGGTCGACCGGACCCGGGGTGCCCGGCAGGCCCTGCAGGGTCACCGGAAGGGTCTTCGCCCACGTGCGGTCGGCGTGCCGCACGGTGTGCAGGACACGGCCGTCGGCGGTGGTGACCGCCACCTGGAGCTCGCCGTCCACGCCGGCCGCGGCGACGGAGCCCGCGGTGACGTTCCCGAGGACGCCCGCGAGGTCGCCGAAGGAGTCCCAGCGGCCGTCCGCCTTGCGGATGGCGTGGTACTGGCGGGTGCCGCCGTCGGTGGAGACGACCACGTGCGCGTCACCACCGGTGCCGGCCATCGCCACCGAGGTGACCGGACCGGTCGGGCCGGCCGCCTGCGCGACGTTCCCCCACGCCGTCCAGTGCCCGGTCGGGGCGCGGAGCGCGTGCAGGGCCTTGCCGCCGCTGACGGCGATCACCTGGAGCGCGCCGCCCGCACTGGCCGTGGCCACCTGGGTGACGGCGCCGACCGGGCCGGTGGCCGCCTCGACGTCGCCGAACGGGGTCCAGTGGCCGGTGGCGTTCCGCACGGTGTGGAACACCCGGCCGCCCGCGACGGCGACGACGTGCAGGTCGGCGCCGACGGAGACGGTGGACACCTGGGTGACGTTCTCCAGGGTGCCCGCCACCGCGCCGATGTGCCCGAAGGAGCCCCACCGGCCGTCCGCCGTGCGGATGGTGTGGTGCAGGCGCCCGTCGGCGGCCAGGACCACCACGTGCGTGTCGCCGTTGATGCCGGCGACGGAGGCCGCGCGGACGCCGCCGACGCTGCCCGCCGCGGCCTGGACGTCGGTGGAGCCGGTCCAGGTGCCGTCCGCCAGCCGGACGGCCTGGTGGAGACCGCCGCCGCTCTGCACGAGGGCCTCCGTCTTCCAGCCCGGGGCCAGCGCGCGGGTCTGCGCGATCCAGCCGGCCAGGCCGTCGGCGCGCACCGCGACGGCGTCCGTACGGGTCTCCGCCGGGTCCGTGCCGAGGCAGCCCGCACCCCAGGAACGGCTGCTCAGCGCGACCAGCGTGCCGTCCGCGGCCAGTACGGGACCGCCCGCGTCGCCCTTGCAGACACCCGCCCCGGACCTGCCCTTGAGCCTCAGGGTGACGGCGTCCGAGGCGACGGCGTCGAAGGAGCCGGAGTGTGCCCTGCCGGGCACCCAGTCGGCCTTGGTACGGCCGAAGCCGGCCGCGGTGACGGTGGTGCCGGCGGCGGGACCGGAGGCGGCGAGCCGGACCGGGGTGACGCCGGTGACCGGCCGGGCGAGCTGCGCGAGCACCAGCTGCCGGTCCTCGCGGGGCGCGAGGGCGGTCAGCTCGACGGTCTGGGTGCCGAGGACGGCGGTGGACTTCCGGGCCGGCTTGCCGGCCGCCACCCGCTCGCCGGGCCGGCCCGCGAAGCAGTCGGCCGCGGTGAGCAGGGCGTCGGCGGCGACGAGGACGGCGGAGCAGGCGCGGGCGGTGTCGCCCTCGCCGATGGTGAGGCGGGCGGTGTGGGCGAGCGCGCCGTCGGCGGCGGGCGTGCCCGTCAGGGCCGAGGCGGGGACGGCCAGCAGGCCGGCGGCGACGGCGGCGACGGCGGTGGCCGTCACGGCCGTCGTGGCCGTACGGGCGGACCGCTTGCGGGAGTCGGACACGGTCAGACCTTCTTCCAGAGGTTGTTGGGCCTGCCGTTGCACCACCACAGACCGATCGGCGAGGCGTTCTCCGTCTTCTCGCCGTTGACGTTGAGGCACAGGCCGTTCGCGGCGTCGGTGATGGTGCCGTCCGCGTTGACGTTCCACTTCTGGGCCGCCTCGCCGTTGCACGGCCAGGAGATGAGCCGGGCCCCCGCCTTCGCCACGCCGCCGGACGGGGTGACGCACATGTCGCCGAAGACCCGGAGCTCCTTGGCGTCGGTGTACGTGAACTGCTGGTTCGGGCCGCCCCAGGCGTCCCAGATCTGGACCGGCGCGTCCCACGCGGGACCCGCCACGTCCAGGGCGCGGTTCGAGCCGGCGCCGATCAGGGCGAAGGTCGAGGCGATGGTCTTCTCGATCCACGGCCTGATGTCGTCCGTGCGGGCGGCGACGGCTCCCGTACGGGTCTCCGTCGGCGCGGTGCCGAGGCACCCGCCCTGCCAGGAGAGGCTGGAGACGCCCGCGAGCTCGGCGCCGGCGCCGGTGCCGCGCAGCAGCGGGCCGCCGGTGTCGCCCTTGCAGATCGCGTCGCCGGCGGTGCCGTTGCCGGTGACGGAGACGGTCGTCGCGGAGGTGCCGGTGACGCCGAAGCGGCCGGTGTGGAGCTTGCCGGGCACCCACGCGGTCTTGGTGCGGCCGAAGCCGGCGGCCGTGACGCCTTCGCCCTGGGCCGGGGCCGACGCGGCCGTCTTGACAGGCGTGATGCCGGTGACAGGGCGCTCGAGCCGGGCCAGCACCAGGTCGCGGTCGTCCCGGGGCCTCAGCTCGGTGACGGGCAGCACCTGGCCGTTGGCGAAGGTGGCGGTGGCCTTGCGGGCCGGCTTGCCGGCGGGCACCGGCGCGCCGGGGCGGTCGGCGAAGCAGCTGGCGGCGGTGGCCAGCCACAGGTCGTCGACCAGGGTGGCGGTGCAGGCCCGGCTCGCGGTGTCCTCGCCGACGGCGAGCTTCGCGGTGAAGGCGTACTGGCCGTCGGCGGCCGGGGTGCCGACCACCGCCTGGGCGGTGCCGGTGGAGATCATCGAGGTGAGGGTGACGGCGGTGAGCGTCGCACCCGTCCACGCACGTGCGCGGATCTTGGACATGTCGTTCCTCTGGTGCCTCGTGCGGAGGCGGAAGTTCTCGGAAGGCGGCCGCACCCGGGGCCCGGACGGGGTGTCCGGGCGCGGGAGGGTGCGGCCGCCGGGGATCGGCGGACCGGGACGCGGTCCCGTGCCGTGAGGGGCCGGCGGCGTCTGGTGCCGTCGGTTCAAGTACGCGCGGCCCGGGAGTCGTCGGCCCGGACACCGGCGGTGCCGGGTGCCGGGTGCCGGCGGCTCAGGGCGGCGGTGGCGGCGGAAGGCCCGTGGCTCAGGCGCCGGTGGCTCAGGCGCCGGTGGCGACCTTGCCGACGTTGGTCCAGCCGGCGGCGCCGGCCGGATCGCCGCCGTTCCAGCCGTAGACGGTGGCGCCGCTGTCGGTGCCGCTGCCGCCGAGGACGTAGTCGGCGTGGGTGTCGCCGGTGAAGTCGGCGAACTGGACGCGGTGGTGGTCGGTGGTCACGCCCGTCGCGATCCGGCCCACGGCCTTCCAGCCGTTGGCGACCACGTCGCCGCCCCGGTTGAGGTACAGGTCGACGGCCCCGCTCGCCTTGATCACGAGGTAGTCGGCCTTGCCGTCCCCGTCGACGTCGGCGAAGCGGACCCGGCTGCGGTCGCTCGTCACGCCCGTCGCGACGCGGCCGACGTGCTGCCAGGGCGCGACCCGGTCGCCGCCGCGGTTGAGGTACACGTCGACGGCTCCGCTGTCGCCGAGGGCGAGGTAGTCGGTCCTGCCGTCGCCGTCCCAGTCCGCGAACCGGACCTTGCTCTGGTCGGTGGTGACGCCGGAGGCGACCTGGCCGACGGCCTGCCAGCCGTCGGGGCCGCTGACGTCGCCGCCGCGGTTGAGCCAGACGTCGACCGACCCGTTGGGGTTGACGACGAGGTAGTCGAACCGGCCGTCGCCGTCGAAGTCCGCCAGCCGCACCCGGCTCCGGTCGGTGGTGGTGCCGGTGGCCACCCGGCCGACGGCCGCCCAGCCGCCGGCGCCCGCCGGGTCGCCGCCGTGGTTGAGCCACACCTTGACCTCGCCGTTGTCCGCGACGGTCACGTAGTCGGGCCGACGGTCCCCGTCGAAGTCCGCCCAGCGGACCCGGCCGGTCCCGCCTGCCTCGTGGGAGGAGGCCGAGCGGCGCGGCGCGGTGGTCCGGGCGATCCAGTCGGCCAGGTCGTCGGTGCGGGTGGCGACGGCTCCCGTACGGGTCTCGGCCGGGTCAGCACCGAGGCAACCACCCTGCCAGGAGCGGGTGTTGACGCCCACGAGCTCGCCCGCGGCGGTCAGCAGCGGCCCTCCCGTGTCCCCCTTGCACAGGACGTCGCCGCCCTTGCCGGTGACGGACAGCGTGCCGGCGTCGCTCGCGTTGACGGTGAACGTGCCGGTGTGCGCCCGGCCCGGCACCCACTGGGTCCGCGTACGGCCGTGGCCGACGGCCGTCAGCTCGGCGCCCACGGCCGGCGCGGCGGACCCGGTCCGCACCGTCGGCACGTCGGTGACCGGGGTGGCGAGCCTGGCCAGCACGAGGTCGCGGTCGGCGCGCGGGGCGAGCTCGGCGATCCGTACGGTCCTGCCGCCGGCGAACGCGGCCGTGGCCTTGACCGCGGGTTCGCCGGCCCGCACCGCGCCGCCCGGCGTGCCGCCGAAGCAACTGGCCGCCGTGGCCAGCCAGTACGAGTCGATCAGGGTGCCGGAGCAGCCCCGGGTGTTCTCCCCGTCGCCCAGGGTCAGGCCGACGACGGAGGTGTGGTGGCCCGCGGGTGCCCCGGGGCCCTCCAGGGCGTGCGCGGTGCCGGCCGAGGCCAGGCCGGCCGCCACCGTGGCAGTGGCCAGCGCGAGGCCGGCCGCCCGCCGGGCGCGCGGGTGTGGAGCGGACATGATGTTCCCCCTCATGTTCGTGCGGTGGTGCGCGCCGTCGCTACTTCGAGGCGGTGAGGGCCACGAGGGCGTGGTCGCGCTTCTGGGGGTCGGTGGTCTTGCCGACGCCCACCCACTCGTTCTTCGGCACGTCGAAGGAGACCTCGGACTTCTCGACGGTCATGTCGACGTGGACCTTGTAGTCGCCCGCGCGGACGGCGTAGACCCGCGGCAGTTCGAGGACCAGGGAGCCGGCGGCGCCGGTCACGCGGAAGCAGAACGGCTTGTTCGGCTCCGTGTGGCTGTAGACCTCGATGCGGCTCGGGTCGTCGACGGCGGTGCACGCCGCGTACATGATGTGCCCGTCGCCGCTCTTGAGCTTGATGCCCCGGGCCTTGAGGGCCGCGTCGGCGTCGGCCTGCGGGTACGCGAAGTCCTCCACGGCGGACGGCGGGAGCTCCGCGGCGGCCTGGGCGACGGTCTCGCCGGCGCGGCCGTCCACGGCCACGGCGACGCCGCCCATGGTGACGACTCCGGCCAGAGAGGCGGCAAGGATTACGGCAGGGGAAAGCTTCACGAGCTTCCTCTTTTCACGGTCTTGCGACGGAGAGGCAGGCGAATGCCTGCGGTAGGCCGTCCGGCTGGCACCAGGCTCCCCGTCGTTCCCCCCTGGTTGCCCCAGCCCGCCACGCACATTGGTCAGTTGTGGTCCGGGACGGCGTTGGCATTTGTATCAAGTGACCCCCGGTAAACCGGAATCAAGAGCTTGTGACATGGCTAACAAAGATCCACTTCGCTCGATTATCCCTCCCTGCAAACGTATTTGACGTTCAGTCAATCCGCTTGTCCGGTAAGCCAGTTGACTGAGACTGTCCGGTATCCGGAACGTCATATTCCCTGTTCGACGGTGCGTCAGGGCGGATCGGGGCACCTCTTGGCGGGTGCGAGCATGGCCGTTCATCCATTGCGGTGATCGGCCACTGACCAAAGGCCGACTTTGCTTTGCGTAATTGGGGGAATACGAAGTGTTGGGAAGCGACAAACGCTTTCGAGCAAGGCCGTTGCGGGGCGGGACAATGGTCCGCGCGGCGGTCGCGGGGGCGTTGTCCCTCGCCATGGGCGCAGGTGCCCTGGGCACCACGGCGGCATCGGCCGCCCCGGCCGCGCCGCGCGCCGCGGCCCTCCCGTCGAACGAGCGGGCCCAGCTGTTCCAGCTCTGGCTGACCGGCGGCGACGAGACCAGGGACGCGGCCGAGAAGGTCCTCACGGCCGGCGACACCGCGGTGCACGACTTCCTGGTGAAACAGGCGCCGGACCTCGTCCAGACCGACAACCAGGTCAAGGCGCTCCAGCTCATGAACGAGAGCGGGCCCTCGGTCCGCAAGGGCCTCAACGAGGCCCTCAGCGGCACGCCCGCACAGCTCGCCGCCTACCTCGCCTCGGGGTGGCGCGAGGCGCTGGTCGAGGACCAGCGCATGGCCGTCCTGCAGACCATGAACGCCGCCGGGGACTCCGTACGCGCCGCCGGCACCCGGGCCATCGACAAGGGCACCGCCGACGCCCTGATGAACTACCTCGCCAAGGGCTACCCGGCAGCCCGCGAGGAGGACCAGCGCATGGAGATCCTGCAGATCTCCGCCTCCGCCGGACCGGCCCTCAAGAAGGCCGCGCAGGAGGCGCTGGGCGGCACCCCGGCCGACATGACCGAGTTCCTGGTGAACGGGCAGCAGGTGGCCCGCGCACGTGACCAGGAGACCCTGACGGTCACGCAGCTCGCCGACCTCGCGACCAAGGCCGGCGAGACCGCCAAGGCCGAGACGGAAGCGGCGAAGGCGACGGCCAAGAAGGCCGAGGAGGCCGCTGAGAAGGCGAAGGTCGCCGCCGAGACCGCGAAGCGCGAGATGGGGCAGGCCAAGGAGGCCTCGCAGGAGGCCGCCCGCAAGGCCCGCGCCGCGGCCAGCGCCGCCGGCCAGGCCGCCGCGGCGGCCCGTACGGCGATCCGCGCTTCCAACACCGCGATCTCCGCGGCCCGTACGGCGGCCAGCGCGGCCGCCTCGGCGGCGTCGGCCGCGGCCGCGGCCGGCAACGCCGCCGCCCGCGCGTACGACTCCGCCACCGCGGCCTGGCGCGACGCCGGCCAGACGAAGGCCGCCAGCCAGGCCTCGCAGCAGGCGCGCGACGCCGCGGCGGGTGCCGAGTCGGCCGTGGCCGCCGTCGCCAACGCCATCGAGGCGCTGTCGGGCGCGCTCACCGCCGCCCGCTCCGCGGCCAGCGCCGGCCGGAACGCGGCCGCCGCCGCGACCGCCGCGGCCGACGCCAGTGCCATGAAGGGCCTCGCGGCCGACGACG
Source organism: Streptomyces sp. NPDC101118 (assembly GCF_044759445.1). Classification (NCBI taxonomy): domain Bacteria; kingdom Bacillati; phylum Actinomycetota; class Actinomycetes; order Kitasatosporales; family Streptomycetaceae; genus Streptomyces; species Streptomyces sp. NPDC101118. The sequence goes on from NZ_JBIVZG010000036.1 coordinate 51,682, forward strand.
CCCGCCGGGCGTCCGAGGCGGCCGCCCGCGCCCGCAGCGCCGCGGCCACCGCCACCAACGCCGCCAACGCGGCCGAGAACCTCGCCGACACGGCGGCCACCGCCGCCCGCGGCGCGCACAAGGCGGCCACGGACGCCGCCCGGCACGCCCGGAACGCGGCGAAGGCCGCCGACGAGGCGGTGGCCCAGGCCGGCAAGTCCGTCGACTACGCCAACGCCTCCGCCCGGCACGCCACGGCCGCCGTCGCGGCGGCGAAGACCGCCTCCGACGCCGTGGCCAAGGCGCAGGAGGTCTTCAAGGCCGCCCGCGCGACCGAGAAGGCCCAGCTGGAGGCCCAGAAGGGCGAGTTCGCCCGGGCCGCGGCCGAGCTGAAGGAACAGCAGCGGGAGCGGGCGCAGCAGGCGGCCGACAACCGCGTCGAGGCCACCCGCCGCGACGCCGAGACCACCAAGCTGCTGGCCGACGCGGTCGCTCCGGGCGTCGCCCCGGCCACCGCCGTCACCAAGGGCCGTACGGCCGCACTGCGCCTCGTCACCACCGGCGGCCCGTGGACCAAGTCGGCCGCCGAAGCCGCGCTGACCGGCACCGACGCCGAGGTCCAGGCCTGGCTCAAGGGCCTGCGCAAGAAGTCCGAGGAACAGGACGACTGGGCCCGGGTCAGCAACCTCGCCGACATCGGCTCCACGCCCGGCGTGCGCAAGGCCGCGGCCACCGCGCTGAAGGGCTCGTACGCCGGCGTCACCACGTTCCTCAAGACGGGCCAGCACGACGCCCAGACGGAGGAGTACCGGATGAAGGTCCTCCAGATCGCCTCCACCGGCGGCCCGCGGGTCAAGGAGGCCGCCACGGCCGCCGTCGACGCCCGCACCTCCGAGGCCCTGCGCGCCTTCCTCGACACCGGCTGGAACGCGGCCCGCGAGGAGGACGACCGGGCCACCGCCCTGCAGCTCAAGGCGGCCGGCGGCGACCAGGTCAAGGCGGCCGCGTTCGTCGCGCTGGAAGGCCCGGCGGACATGCTGCACGAGTTCGTGACGGTCGGCCGCTACAAGGCGGCCAAGCTGGACCAGGACGCCGCGGCCCACGCCGCGAGCATCGAGGCCCTGATCGCCGGCGCGGCCAGGACCGCCTCCATCGCCCACCAGAACGCCCAGCAGGCCGTGGAGGCCGCCGCCAACGCGCGGAAGGCGTCCGAAGAGGCCCTGAAGGCGGCCAACGAGGCCGTGGCGGCGAAGAAGGAGGCCGAGAAGTACGCGGCCTCCGCCAAGGCCTCCGCAGAGGCGGCCTCCGAGTCGGCGCGCCAGGCGGCCGACTCCGCCAAGCTGGCGCGCAACGCGGCCGCCAAGGCCCAGTCCGCGGCCCGGGACGCCAGCGCCTCGGCGGCCTCCGCCCGCCAGTCGGCCGCGCAGGCCGCCGCGTACGCCGCGGACGCCCAGGGCTCGGCCCTCTCGGCCCGCGCCGCCGCGTACCAGGCGGGCAAGGACTCCGCCGCGGCGGCCACCGCGGCCCTCGAGGCGGCGGGCATCGCCCTCCAGAAGTTCCTGGACGGCTACCGCAACACCGCCCCGGCCGACATCAAGGTCAGCGCGGAGGACGGCGGCGACGGGCCGGACTCCGACCAGGACGAGCACCCCGAGTACGACTCGGCCGCCCTCTGGGAGTACATCACCATCCAGAAGCAGCTGGGCTTCATGGCCGCCGGCCACCTCGCCACCTGCTACAAGGGTCCGCTGGCCTGCGAGCTGTACGGCCACTGGACCAGCCGGCCCGACAGCCCGTACAACCTCTCCAGCAGCCAGATGGACCGTCTCCTCGGCGAGGAGAAGTGGTCGGAGAACCGCTCCCTGCTGATGCGCGGCTACCTGCAGAGGGCGGCGCGGAACTGTCTCGGCGGCCCCGGCACGACCTGCAGCGTCTCCGTCGACGGCAGGTGGCGCACCGGTGAGTTCGGCACGAACGACGACGACCTGAACTTCGCCCTGCGCGGGTTCCAGTACCGCCAGAGCGGCACCCTCACCATGACCAAGCAGGCCGACGGCAAGTTCCGCGTCACCGGTGAGACCCGCGTCGACGTGTTCAAGGACTACAACTTCGACTACGGCGAGGTCCTCAAGGGCGTGGACCTGGGGCACTTCGCCGAACTGCACAGGTTCGGGCTCGCCAGGGACTACATGGTCCAGGGCAGCAAGAGCGAGAAGATCGACGAGACGGTTACCTGACCGGGGACCCACCGCACCACGGCCGAACCACGTCACGGAGGGACGCATGCAGAACAAGGCCAGGACACGATCCGGGGCCGGCCGGCGGCCGGGGGCCCTCTGGGGCCTCCTCGCCGCGTCCGTCCTCGCCGCACCGCTCGTCACCGGGTGCGCGGCCGAGAGCCGGGAGGACCTGCTCAAGGCCTTCGCGCTGGACCTGCCGGCGTGCCAGACCGAGGTCCTCACCTTCTCGGGGACCACGTCCTGGCCGGACACCCGGCTGGTGACGAGCTTCACGGTCCCGAAGGACTGCGTCGACGGGTACCTGAAGGACCACGGAGTGGACCTGACGAACCCGGTGCCGTGGCCGGCCCCGGCACCGAGCCGGGTCGGCGACCGCATCATCCCGCCGACCGAACCGCCGTTCGAGGAGGAGGCGATGGAGCAGTTCGGCCTCAAGCTCGACCCGAGCAGGAAGTACGACGTGTTCCCCGGCTTCACCACGCCGAAGAAGGCCGAGTTCCTCGTCCTGCTCGTCCCCCAGGGCGACCGGACGGCCGTCTACATGGAGTCCGGAGCCACCGGCGACGTGAAGCGCGGCTGACCACGGCCCCCAGGTGAAGTGCCCCGGACCGGCCACGGTCCGGGGCACTTCCCATTTCATCCCCCGTACATGGAACCGGGGTTCCGGTTCACCTACCCTCGTCGCCATGGCAGCAGGAATCCTCACTGCGCGCCGCCACGTCGACCAAGGGCGCCTGGCGAGCGCCCTCTGTACGGTCGCCCAGGCGCGCTGACCGCGCCCCTCGGCCGGGCGCAGCGTCCGCGCCCCGGACCCGGCGCGCCCACCGCGCCGTGAGCCCCACGGGATCCCCACCTGGCGCCCCGCCTGACTCCCGTCTCTTCCCCTTCACCGCACCGCACCGCACCGCACCGCACCGCGGCCCGGCGGCCCGTCCGCCCGTCCGCCGTGCCCCCATGTGCCGACGCACCCAGGAGGAACGGACTACATGAGCGACAACCGACGACCCCCGGTGAGCCGCCGCGGCTTCCTCGGCGCCGCCACCGCCGTGGCCGCCGCCACCGCCGTACCCGCGCTCGCGCAGGCCGCCGGAGCCGGCCCCGCCGCTGCCGCCGGCCGGCCGAACATCCTGCTGATCGTCACCGACGACCAGCCGAAGCACACCGAGTGGGCCCTGCCCAAGACCGTCGCCTGGCTCGCCGGCCAGGGTGTGAAGTTCACCAACGGCCACGTCACCACCCCGCTGTGCTCGCCCTCGCGCTCCAGCGTGTTCTCCGGCCGCCACGCCCACAACCACGGCGTGCGGAACAACAAGGCCTCGTACGCGCTCGACCAGAGCACCACCCTGCAGAAGTACCTCAAGCAGGCGGGCTACCGCACCGGCCTGTTCGGCAAGTACCTCAACTCCTGGACGCTCGCCCAGAACCCACCGCACTTCGAGGAGTTCGCCCTCCTCCAGCCCGGCTACGTCGACGCCCAGTGGAACGTCAACGGCACCGTCCAGACCATCAACGGCTACACCACCAACATCATCAAGAACCGCACGCTGAACTTCCTCGACAAGGCCGCCACCGACACCCGGCCCTGGTTCGCCTACGTCACCCCGTACGCCTCCCACGGCCCGCGCACCCCCGAGGCCAAGTACGCGGGCACCGCCGTGCCGGACTGGAACGGCCGCCCCTCCGTCCCCGAGAACGACCGCAGCGACAAGCCGGCCTACGTCAGGAACGCCACCGGCACCCTCGCCGACGGCAAGGCCATCCGCGCCGAGCAGCTGCGCACCCTGCTCTCCGTCGACGACGCCGTCCAGGCCTTCAAGGACAGGCTCCAGGCCCTCGGCCAGCTGGACAACACCCTCGTCATCTACATCGGCGACAACGGCTTCAGCTGGGGGGACCACGGCTGGACCGCCAAGTCCGTGCCCTACCGGCCGGCCCACGAGGTGCCGTTCTACCTCTCCTGGCCGGCCGGCGGACTCGGCGCGGGAACCGTGGACAGCCGCATCGTCGCCAACATCGACATCGCGCCCACCGTCCTCGACGCGGCGGGCATCACCCCCACCGCCCCGCAGGACGGCACGTCCCTGCTCTCCTCCGCCGCCCGCGACCACCTGCTGGTCGAGTGGTGGAAGCAGGGCACGGCCGCCGGCGGGGTGCCGACCTGGTCCTCGTACGTCGCCAAGGACCGGCAGTACACCGAGTACTACGACCTGACCACCGACGGCAACGGCACCGTCTCGGGCACCGGCCAGGTCACGTTCCGCGAGTACTACGACCTGACGAACGACCCGTACCAGCTGACCAACAGGCTCCACCAGGCCACGCCCGCCGAGGAACAGGCCCTCGGCATCCCCGCCCTGGCCGCCCGACTGGCCGCCGACCGCACGGCCTGACCCCCCGCGCGGAGCCAGCTGCCCGCCCGCCCGGCGGGCCGGCCCGGCCCGCACCGGCGAACCACCCCGGGCCGGGCCCCGGTGCCACCGCGCACCGGGGCCCGGCCGCCGCCCGAACGCCCCACGGAGCCGACATGCACGAGTGCTGCACCCCCGCCCACGCCCAGGGGCCCGCCCCGGCGCCCCTCCTCACCCTCGCGCCGCCGGCCCCCGCCCCGCCGTCCTCCCGCGTGGCCCGGCAGCTGCTGACCCTGCCCGGCGGCCGCTTCCTGATGGGCACGGACGACCCGGACGGCTTCCCGGCGGACGCGGAGGGCCCCGTCCGGGCGGTGACCGTGGCGCCCTTCCGCATCGCGGCCACCACCGTGACCAACGCCCAGTTCGCCACCTTCGCCAAGGCCACCGGCCACGTCACCGAGGCCGAACGCTTCGGCTTCTCCTTCACGTTCGGCGCCTTCCTCAGCGACGCCGTCGCCGCGGTCTCCCCGCCCGTCGACGCCGTCCCCTGGTGGCGCGCGGTGGAGGGGGCCAGCTGGCGCCGGCCCGAAGGGCCCGGCTCGCACGTCACCGACCGGCAGAACCACCCCGTCGTCCACGTCTCCTGGAACGACGCCCAGGCCTACTGCACCTGGTCCGGCACCCGGCTGCCCACCGAGGCCGAGTGGGAGTACGCGGCCCGCGGCGGCCTGGAGCGGCGCCGCTACCCGTGGGGCGACGAACTGACGCCCGGCGGACGGCACATGTGCAACATCTGGCAGGGCGAGTTCCCCGTCCTCGACACCGCGGAGGACGGGTACGCGGGCACCGCGCCCGTGAAGTCGTACCGGCCCAACGGGCACGGCCTCTACAACGCCGTGGGCAACGTGTGGGAGTGGTGCGCGGACCGGTTCGCCCCCGGCCCGGGGACCGCCCGCGCGATGCGCGGCGGTTCGTACCTCTGCCACGACTCGTACTGCAACCGCTACCGGGTCGCCGCCCGCAGCTCCAACACCCCGGACAGCTCGACGGGCAACATCGGCTTCCGGGTGGCGGCGGACCCGGTGTGACGGCGGGCCCGGTGTGACGGCGGACCCGGTGTGACGGCACCGGGTCCGCGGGAGTCAGGAGACGGTCACCCGGGCCAGGGCCCAGGAGGTGTGGTCGAAGGAGGTACGGGCGTTGGCGTCCTCCACCACCAGCCGCAGCACGCGCACCCCGCGGACGTCGAGGTCGACCGGCACCGGCCCGGTCGCCGCGGTCAGGGTGGGCGTGGTGAGCAGCAGCCGGCCGTCGCCGTACACCCGGGCCCGGGTGGCACCGGCCGCACTCTGCTTCGCGGAGAAGTCGTCGATGCCGACCAGTGAGGTGAACCGCACGGCGACGGCGCCCAGGTGGTAGGCGATCTCGCTGGGCGCGTGCACGCCGAGGCCCTTGGCGTACGTCGTACCGCCGAAGGCGATCGGCGTCCCGTCCCCGGCCGCGCTCTTGCCGTTGGAGGTGTCGCGCTCCACCGGCCCCCACCCGTTGGTGGCGCTGATCCAGTCGAGGTCGGAGAGGTAGGAGTCGCGGGTGGGAGCGGGCGGCGGGGTCGGTACGGTGCCCGACGCCGGGTACCGCACCGGGCCGGCCGACGTCAGGGCGGAGCCCTCCGCGGTGAACGCCCACGCGGTCGCGGGCGTGGCGCCGGCGGGTGGCGTGACCTGCCAGGACGCGGTGAGCCGGGCGCCCGCGGCGAGCCGGTCGGCCGTCGTGGCGGTGGTGGCGGAGACGGCCCAGCCGGCCGGGGCGTCCAGGGTGAGCACGGCGGAGGTCCAGGGACGCGCGGAGCCGTTGTCGAGGGTCGCGGTGACCGTGAACGCCTCGCCGGGCACCGCGAGGCCGGGCAGCGCCAGCCGGGTGCCGAACGGCCTGCGCGGGTACGCGTCCTGCCAGGACGCACGCATCAGCGCCACCAGCTCGGCCGCCTTCGAGGGGTGCTTGTCGGCCACGTTGCGGGTCTCGCCGAGGTCGGTGGCCAGGTCGTACAGCTCCACCTGCCACTTGTCGTCGGGCAGGGCGCGGTCCCGCTCGGGCGCGAAGCGCACGGCCTTCCAGTTGTCGCGGCGCAGCGCCTCGGCGAGCCAGGTCGCGCGCTTGGCGTCCTGGGCGTTGGCCCGGCTGGTGACGCCCCATTCGTCGCGGAACCAGTACAGGTGGCCGTGGCGCGCCGCGTCGGTGCCGCCGGCCAGCAGGGGCGCGGCGGACAGTCCGTCCACGTCGGTGGGGGCCGGGGCGCCGCCGAGCTCCGCGAGGGTGGGCAGCACGTCGGTGAGCGGGGTGGGCCGGTCGCTGGTGCCCTGCCGGACCCGGCCCGGCCCCCAGGCGATCAACGGCACCCGGACGCCGCCCTCGTAGAGGTTGCGCTTGTAGCCGCGCAGCGGGCCGTTCGCGTCGAACAGGTCCGGGTTCACCCCGCCCTCCTCGTGCGGGCCGTTGTCGCTGGTGACCAGGACGACGGTGTCCTGCTCCAGGCCGTGGGCGCGGAGCCGGTCGACCACCCGGCCCACCAGCGCGTCGAACAGGCTGACCTGGGCCGCGTGGCCCTGGTTCGCCACGGTCCAGCCGCGGCCGGCGTAGGCGCTGGTGTCGGGTGCGTCGCTGGGGGCGTGCGGCAGGTTCGGGGTGAGCAGGAGCAGGAACGGTTCGTCCGCGTGCGCGTCGATGAACTCCAACGCGCGCCGCTCCAGGAGGTCCGGGGCGAACACCGCCTTCGTGCCGCCCGCGTTGGCCGGGATGGGCTCCTTGGCGTCGTTGCGCCACAGGTACTGGGGGTAGTACTCGTGCGCGTGGCTGTGGGTGAGGTACCCGTAGAACTCCTCGAACCCGCGCGCGGCCGGATGGCTCTCCTGGCCGGCCGTCTCCGGGCCGAAGCCCCACTTGCCGACCACGGCCGTGCGGTAGCCGCGGGCCCGCAGCACCTGGGCGAAGGTGGTGTCGCCGGCGGTGAGCGAACCCTGGCCGCCGGACGAGGGGTTGGCGCGGACCGTCGCGTGGCCGGTGTGCAGGCCGGTCAGCAGGGAGCACCGGGACGGGGCGCAGACGGCGGCGGTGGAGTAGGCGTCGGTGAAGCGCAGCCCTTCCGCCGCGAGCCGGTCGAGGCGGGGTGTGGTGATCGCCTTCTGCCCGTAGGCGCCGAGCTCGCCGTAACCCAGGTCGTCGGCGAGGACCACGACGAAGTTCGGCGGCCGGCTCCCGGAGGCGGCCGCCGCGGACCCGGCGGGCGCGGACCCGGCGGGCGCGGGTGCGGGTGCCGGGTCCGGTGCGGCGGTCGCGTGCGCGGCAGGGGCGGCGGCGAGCCCGAGCACGCCGGTCGAACCGGCCAGGAACGTACGACGGCTGGACATGTGGGAGGGCTCCTCGGGTGGGCGCGGGCACGACCCTGCCGATCATGAGCGCGCCCCCGCCCGAGGACCATGCACGGGGCATGAAGAACGTGTGACGCCGTACGGGGCCACGCCGGCGCCCCGCCCCGGCCCCCGCCAGGCAGGTGGGCGGGGCCCGGTGACGGGCCTGCCGGCCGGGCCTCAGGTGCTCCAGCGGAGGACCGCGCCCAGGCCGCCCGCGGGGCCCGGCATGCCCGCCGGGACCACCAGGACCTCGCTGCCGGCCGCGGCCGCCGACCGCAGCAGGGCGTCGTCCGCCCGCGCCGGAATCGGCTTGTCCACGCCGATCGCCTTCGCCTGGCCGCGCTGCACCGCCACGTCGTCCACGCCGGGCCCGATCCACACCGAGCGCCCGGCGTCCGCGCCCTCCGGCGCGAGCAGCAGGGTGGCCACCTGGTGGGTGCGTACCGCGTCCACGACGGCCGGCACCCCCTCGGCCGCCTCGCCGGGACCGGTGTCCACGCCGGTCTCCCGGTGTTCGCCCGGCCTGCCGCGGCCGATGCGGAACCGCTCCAGCGCGTTCGCGATCCGCTCGTGGGAGAACGTCTCGCAGGCCAGCGCCACCTCCCGGTCCAGTGCCTCGGCCGACGCCCCGGGGGACCGGCCGCCGACGGCCGTCTCCACGGCCGCCGCCCGCACCGGATCGGGCAGCCGGTTCAGCACCGCCCGCCGCTCGCGCTGGTCGCCGGCCAGCAGCACCAGCTCCGCGCCGCACTCCCGCGCCTGGCGGGCGACCTCGGCGGCGATGGTGCCGGCCGTCTCGTTCCAGGCGTTCTCCACCTTGTTCCGGTAGTGCCACTCGTGCCGGTCGTCCGGCATGCTCCGGTGCCCGCGCCCCTGCCACTCGGTGCCCTGGACCTGGCCCAGGGGCTCCCGGCGCAGACCGTTGCGCAGCTCCAGGTCGGCGCCCGTCCGGTCCACGGACGCGACCAGGCAGACCGGACCGTCGCCGCGCAGGCCCGCCAGCGGTGCGATGTGGGGCAGGAACGACCAGGTCGCCTCGGTGGCGGCCGGCGCCCGGCCGAGCGGGATGTCCAGCACCACCTCGGCGCCCGCGGCGAACAGCGCCCGCCCGGGCGGGGCGCCGCGCACCGGTTCCGCCATCAGCTGGTTGGCCACCGCCCGCACCGTGTACGCGTCGGCGCCCGCGTCGATCAGCTGGGCCGCCACGGCGCGCTCGCGCAGCGCCTGGATCTGCTGGGCGTCCTCCGTCGAGCGGCGGGTCTCCACGTACACCGAGGCCCAGGGCCCCTGCCGCGAGAAGAGGGGTTTCAGAAAGCCGAGTTCCATGACGTCCCCCAGGGGGTTCAGGAAGGCGCGAGGGGCGCGGCGGCCGCCGCGCACCACTCCAGTCCAGGATGCCCCGCCCCGCGGAGCCCTGCCCGTCGCCGGTCGCGGGGGTGCACGGCCGGCCGCCCGCCGCGAGGGTTCGGCGGCCGGTCGGGTGAACCGGGGGCCGGTCGGGTGGATCGCGGGCCGCGAGCGGTACGGGGAGGGGCGCGGGCGGGTAGGGCGGCGGCCGTGACCGGAATCCTGCTGACCAGTCCCGTCTTCGCCGACCACGCGGAGACCCCCGCCGGTACACCGGCGAGGGCGAGGACGTCTCACCGCCCCTGACCTGGACGGCGGCCCCCAAGGGCACCGCGGAGCTGCTCCTGCTCTGCGAGGACCCGGACGCCCCGGGCGGCTCCTTCCTGCACTGGCTGGTCACGGGCATCGACCCGTGGACCGGCGGGGTGGAGGAGGGCGCCGGGCCGCACGGCGGCCGGCCCTGGCCCAACGGCTTCGGCCGGGAGGGCTGGGGCGGCCCGATGCCGCCCGCGGGACACGGCCCGCACCGCTACTTCTTCCGCCTCCACGCCCTCGCGCAGCCGGTCCGCCTGCCGGAGCGGCCCGGCGTGGCCGACGTCCTGGCGGCGGTCCGGGACCTGACGCTGGCGTCCGGCACCCTCGTGGGCACGTACCAGCGGCTCTAGGTGTGTCGTCCTGGGACGTTGGTGACACGCGTGCTGGGTTCTTGAATGGGTGAGGGCCTCCGGGTTCGGTGTGGATTGCGACGTCTGCACC
>NZ_JBIVZG010000037.1:0-51815 GCF_044759445.1 Streptomyces sp. NPDC101118
CCGGTGGACCGGCCGGGGCCGGTGGACCGGCCGGGGCCGGTGGACCGGCCGGGGCCGGTGGACCGGCCGGGGCCGGTGGACCGGCCGGGGCCGGTGGACCGGCCGGGGCCGGTACGCGGGCCCGGGCGGACCGGGCCGGGTCGACGACGGTGCGGCAGCGGAGCCAGCCGCTCGCCCCGGCCGCCCCGGGGTGCGGGATCTCCGTCGGGCGGTCGGCGGGTCCGGCCCGGTCCAGGCCGTGGGCGCGGCAGAAGTCGTCGTCGTAGACCGTGCCCAGGTAGCGGTCCGGACCGTCCGGGAAGACGGTCGCCACGACCGCCCCGGGCTCGGCGCGCGCCGCCCAGGCGGCGACCAGGGCGACCGCTCCGGTGCTCCAGCCGCCGCTGACGAAGGCGCTCCGGGCGAGCCTGCGGCAGGCGTCGACGGCCTCCGCCGGGCCCACCCAGTGCACCTCGTCGAAGGCGCCGTACGGCACGTTGCGCGGGTGGATGCTGCTGCCCAGCCCCCGCATCAGGCGGGGCCGGTCGGGCCGGCCGAAGACGGCCGAGCCGACCGCGTCGACGCCGATCACCTTCAGGCGCGGCCAGCGGCGTCCGAGGGGCCCGGCCAGACCGGCGCTGTGGCCGCCGGTGCCGACGCTGCACACCAGCACGTCCAGGTGCTCCAGCTGACCGCACAGTTCGGCGGCCATCGAGCGGTAGCCGGCCGCGTTGTCGGGGTTGTTGTACTGGTCGGGCCAGTAGGCGTCCGGCATCCGGCGCAGGACCTCGCGCAGCCGGGCGATCCGGGCGGCCTGCCAGCCGCCCTCGGGGGCGGGCCGGTCGACGAGCTCCAGCCGTGCACCGTACGTACGCAGCAACCGGCGCATGGACGGCTCGAGTTCGGCGTCGCCGACCAGCACGACCGGGTGGCCGAGGGCCTGGCCCGCGAAGGCGAGCCCGATGCCCATGGTGCCGGAGGTCGACTCGACCACGGGGGCTCCGGGACGCAGTTCGCCGCGGCGCCGTGCGCCGAGCAGCATGGACACGGCGGACCTGGCCTTCATGCCGCCGGCGCCGAGTCCTTCGAGCTTCGCCCAGAAGCCCGGGTGGGGGTGGGGCAGTCCGGTGCGGATCCGGGCCAGCGGGGTGCCGCCGACCAGGGACAGCAGGTCCGGGCCGGCGGCGCGGGGCGGCGTCCGGTGCCGCGGCGGTGCGGTGGCGGTCACCGGGCGCCTCCGTAGTGGTGGACGACTCCGGAGCCGCCGTCGAGCCAGAAGAAGGGGTACGGCTCGGCGGACACGGCGCTCACGCCGGCCTCGAGGAAGCGCGGCAGGACGGCGCTGCCGGTCTGCGCGAACATGACGAGGGGCTTGCCGGTGGCGGCGGCGTGGTCGAGCAGCGGCTGGAAGGTGCCGTTGCCCAGGGTCATGCCGGAGGCGAGGACCGCGTCGCAGCGCTCCAGCTCCGCGAGGGCGTCCGTGCGTACCCGCTCGCCCCACTCGGTGACCCCGCCCTTGAGGTCGCAGGGCACGTAACCGGTGCCGCGCGAACGCAGCTCCTCCAGGAGGGAGTTGACGACGCCCACGACCAGCACCGACCGGAGCCCGCCGGCGGGCAGCAGGCCGGCCACCGCCCGCGCGCGGGCGCGGGAGCGCCGGAGCGGGCTGCCGCCGGGCACCGGGCAGGGCCGCGCCCCGTGCTCGGGGGTGTGCGGCCGTACGTGCATCAGGTAGGCGTCGAGCGCGGCGACCCGCACCGGCTGCAGGGGATGGCCCAGGAGCTCGGCCACGGTGGCGCCGACGCAGTCGTCGACCGCCCCCGGCGGCAGTGTGCCGGGCTCCACGGCACAGGAGCCGGTGGCCGCGGCCAGCCGCAGGCTGAGCACTTCGTTGCGGTAGCCCCGGGTGCGGCCGGGGTGGCGTACCGCCTGCGAGGTGGTGAAGGCGAGCGCGATGCGCTCCCGGGCCGGGTCGGGGCCGTAGGCGCCGGCGCGGACGCGGTCGACGAGCCGGCCGAGCGTACGGACGGGCGGCGCGGCCGGGGCCGGCGCGTGCCGGGCCCGGGCGCGAGAGGCCGGCGCACTCACGCGGCACCCACGAGCGTGGGACGCAGGCGGGCGAGCAGGCGCTCGGCGCTGCGCCGCGCGCCGTCGCCCCCGGTGTCGGCGGTCATGACGTGTCCGAGGTAGTCGTTGTTGCTGGTGGCGGGGCCTACGGTGCGCCCCGGTCCGGCGAGGGCGAGTTCCAGCACCTCGGGCCGGTCGCGGACGCCGTCGGCGCCCTCGATGCCGGCGAGGACGCCGGAGGCCGCGGGGAGCAGGAAGGCGATGGCGGCGCTGCGCACCCCGGTCGGCCGCGGGGCCAGGTCGGGGGTGCGGCCGAGGGCGAGGTCCACGCAGGCGGCCGTGAGGTCGACGCCCGTGACGTGGCGGACCAGTTCGGTGATCCGGTTGCCCGCCGGCCGGGGGTTGACCTCGACCACCCTGGGCCCGTCGGGGGTCAGTTTGAGCTCGGTGTGGCAGACCACCCGGTCCAGGCCGAGGGCCTCGACGGCGCGGACGGCGGTCGCGGCCGCCTCCGCCGCCTGCGGCAGGTCGAGGGCGGCGGGGAACATGTGGCCGGTCTCGATGAAGCCGGGCGCCCCTCCGATGCTCTTGTCCGTGACGCCCACGACCCGGGTCGACCCGTCGGACGAGACGGTCTCGACGCTGACTTCGGGTCCGGTGAGCAGCTCTTCGAGGAGCAGGGCGGGGCTGCGCCGCATGCCGCGGGCGTTGACGGGGAACGCGGCCGCCGCCCGGCGGGCCGCCGCCAGCTCCCCCGCGTCGCGGACCTTCCGGACCAGCATCCCGGCGCACAGGTCGACGGGCTTGACGACCAGCGGGTAGCCGATCTCCCGCGCCGCCGCCTCCGCCTCGCCCGCCCGGGCCGGGTCCGCGGTGTCCGTGCAGACGGCGAAGCGCGGTCCCGGCACCCCGGCGTCCGCCAGCACGCGGCGGGTCAGGTCCTTGCGGCAGGCCGCCTCGACGGCCCGGGGCGCGGGACCGGGCAGGCCCAGCCGTACGGCGGCGCGCGCCACGGCCGGCAGGTAGTAGTCGCAGGAGGAGACCACCCCGTCGAAGGCGAGCACCGCGTGCAGGCGCTCCAGGCGCGGCAGCAGCGCGTCGGCGTCGTTGGTGTCCGCGGTGAGCACGTTGCGTGCCGCGAGCAGGGGGTGTGCGCCCTCCTCGGGGGCGGCGCGCAGGTAGTGGTGCAGGTCCCGGGTGACGAAGGTGAACTCGTGCCCGCCCGCCCGCACCGCGCGGGGCAGCAGCCCGCTCATCGACCCCACCCAGCTCTCCACAACCAGCAGATGTCCCAACGGAGTTCCTTTCAGACCGCCATCACGGCACACGGGCGTGCGGCCGGCACGGACCGCCCGGGGGCGGCCGTCCGGACCGACGCGGGAGACGTTATCGGAAACCGTTTTCATTTCCAATGAGCGCCTCCAGGGTGCGGCCGGTCCGGGGCGAGGACGGCGGGGAGCGGGGGCGGTGCCGCGCGGGCGTCCGGGCGACCATTCGGCCGCCCGCCGTGGAATTCGGTCGGCGGCGCTTCGTGCGGGGCCGGGCCGGTGAACACCCGGTAAACGGTGCGCATTTCCCGCAGGGTGAATTACCGCGGCTTTACTCGGCGTACAGGCGGGGACCCCTCGCGCCCCGGATGCCCGGAGCCGCCGAGTGCGGGCAAAAAAGGGACCCGGCTCATTCTCCTGCAATGAATTCCGGCCGGGGGAAATAGACGGCCACGGAAAGTCGAATGACGACCCACGGCCCGGCCGGGGAGCACCCTCCGGCCGGGCGTCCCGGCGCCTGCGGGGCGCCCGGCGACCCGGAGGGCGCACGGGGGGCGCGCGAGCCGGAGCAACCGCCGGTGGCCACCGCTCAACGGGGGCCGACGGGGCTCCAGGAGCCCCCGGCGGCACCGCCTCCGGCCCCTTCCGGCCGCCTCCGCGGACCGGTCCGACGGGCTTCCCAACTCCCCGTTGTCACAGGCCACATGGCCTGTCACCCCCGTCACGGCACCCGCACCAGGCACCGACTTGTGGATCACTCTTCGCAACTTGACCGCAAGTTGCACACATTCACTCTCCAGACGGGCCGCGATGGTCTAGATTGACCACTGCTTCAGACGCCTGGACACGAGCCGAACCATCTCTGGACGATCATCCCGGGGCCCGAGGGGGGCGCACGGGAGCATCCGGAATTCACCGGGTTCCCTGGCAGGACGGGACTCTGGTAGAACATGCGGGTCCGCTGCCGCTCGGATGGGTTTCACGTAGTGCCGCAATAGCTGCAATAGCCGGTATGCCATTCGCGGGAGGTGGGGACCTCCCGTGCGAGAAACAGTGTGAGGCGAACTCGCCGGAGCACTGGCGACCTGGGGGGGTCCTGTGCAGCAGAGGGAATTAACCAGCCCGTTTCCGGCTGCACGCGGGCGGCTGGGGAACGGGACCTACCACCGGCCCGCGAGCGACTGGGAACAGCAGTACCGCCGGACCGTCGTGCTCGGCGACACCCTGGCCACCGCCCTCGTGGTGGCCGTCATCGGCGCCTCCCTGGGGGACCGGGAGGCCACCCACTGGCACGAACAGTGGGGCACCCTCGCGGTCGCGACCGAGCTCCTGCTGCTGGGAGCGCTGGCGGTGGGCCGCTCGTGGGCGCCGGCCGTACTCGGCCAGGGCGCCGAGGAGTTCCGCCGGCTGGGCCGCTCACTGTTCACGACGGCCGTGGTGCTGGCACTCGGCGGGATCGCCCTCACCTCACGCCACATCAAGCTCTGGGTGTTCGTCGCGATCCCGGCGATCGCACTCGTCACCATGACCACGCGGTACGTACTGCGCCTCCGGCTGCACAGGCAGCGTCAGGAAGGCAGGTGCCTGAGACCCGTGCTCGCCGCCGGCAGCCCGGCCACCGTGCACGACCTGATCACCAGGGTGCGCAAGTACCCGCACCTCGGCTGGCGGGTCGACGCCGTCTGCACCCCGGACGGCCTCGGAACCGACGGTGACCGCCTCGACGGCGTGCCGGTCGTCGGCCGGCTGACGGACGTCGCCGGCCACGTGCGGCGCGACGGCTACCGGGTCGTCGCCGTCACCCCGGACCCCCACTGGTCGCCCGAACACCTGCAACGGCTCGCCTGGAACCTCGAGGGCAGCGACGCCGAAATGGTCGTGGCGCCCGTGCTGATGGAGGTGGCCGGCCCCCGGCTGCACGTCGACGCGGTGCTCGGGATCCCGCTGCTGCGGGTCAGCATGCCGACGTTCACCGGAGGGCCCCGGGCGGTCAAGGAGGTCGTCGACCGGCTCGGCGCGGCCTTCCTGCTGCTGCTGTTCGCACCGGTCATGGCCTTCGTGGGACTGCTCGTGGCGCTGGACAGCCGGGGCGGCGTGTTCTACCGCCAGCGCAGGATCGGCAAGGACGGCCGCCCCTTCATGATGGTCAAGTTCCGCACCATGGTCGCCGGCGCCGACCGGGCCCGTGCCGAACTGGAAGGCCTCAACGAGGGCGCGGGCCTGCTGTTCAAACTCCGCCGGGACCCGCGGGTGACCCGGGTGGGAGCGCGGCTGCGCCGGTACTCGCTGGACGAGCTCCCGCAGCTGTTCAACGTACTCACCGGATCGATGTCGCTCGTCGGTCCGCGGCCCCCGCTGCCGGAGGAGTCCGCCGCCTACGGCCCGGACATCCGGCGCCGGCTGCTGGTCAAGCCCGGCCTCACCGGCCTGTGGCAGGTCAGCGGCCGCAGTGACCTGCCGTGGGAGGAGGCGGTGCGGCTGGACCTCAGGTACGTCGAGGACTGGTCGCTCGCCCTCGACACGGTGATCTTGTGGAAGACCTTGCGTGCGGTGCTTCAGGGGCAGGGGGCCTACTGATGCACGGAGCGTGCAGTCCGGTCAGCTGGCGGACGGCAGGCCACTGGGGCCTGGCCGGGGGGAGGAACGGGACATGCGGATAAGCGTCTTGGGGCTCGGCTACGTGGGCTGCGTGTCGGCCGCGTGCCTGGCCAGCCTCGGACACGAGGTCATCGGAGTGGACGTCAGCCAGGTGAAGGTCGACCTGGTCAACTCCGGCCGGGCCCCGGTGGTCGAGGAACGGATCGGCGACCTCATCGCCGAAGTGGTGCGGACCGGGGCGTTACGGGCCACCGGCGACGTCCGCGAAGCGGTCATGGGCAGCGACGTGTCGCTGGTCTGCGTGGGCACGCCGTCGGAGCCCAACGGCAGCCTGTGCACCACCTACCTGGAGCGGGTCACCGAGCAGATCGGCGCCGCGCTGGCCGAGCGCGGCGGGCGGGGCGACCGCCACACGGTCGTGTTCCGCAGCACCATGCTCCCCGGCACCTGCCTGAACCTGCTGGTGCCGATCCTGGAAAAGTACATCGGCGGCACGGCCGGCGTGGACGTCGGCGTCGCGGTCAACCCGGAGTTCCTGCGGGAGGGCTCCAGCGTGCGGGACTTCTTCGACCCGCCCAAGACCGTCATCGGGGAGCTCGACCCGGCCAGCGGCGACGTCGTGGCCGCGCTGTACGAGGGACTCCCCGGCGAGGTGTTCCGGGTGCCCGTCCCCACCGCCGAGGCCATCAAGTACGCGGACAACGCCTTCCACGGCCTCAAGATCGGCTTCGCGAACGAGCTGGGCGCCGTGTGCCAGGCGCTCGGCGTGGACTCGCACCAGGTCATGGACGTGTTCCTGGCCGACCGCAAGCTGAACATCAGCTCCGCCTACCTGCGGCCCGGCTTCGCCTTCGGCGGCTCCTGCCTCCCCAAGGACCTGCGCAGCCTGGTCCACGCCGCGCGGCAGGCCGACGTGTCGGTGCCGATCCTCTCCCACGTGCTGCCGTCCAACTCCGACCACCTGCAGCGCGCCGTCGAGCTGGTCGAGCGCACCGGCAAGCGCCGGATCGGCCTGTTCGGGCTGTCCTTCAAGCCGGGCACCGACGACCTCCGCGAGAGCCCGCTCGTCGAGCTCGCCGAGAGACTCTTCGGCAAGGGCTACGACCTGCGCATCTACGACCCGAACGTGAACCTCTCCCGGCTGCTCGGCGCGAACCGCGAATACGTCGAGACGCGCCTCCCGCACCTCGCCAGGCTGCTCTCCGACTCCGTCGACGAGATCCTGGAGCACGCCGAGGTCTGCCTCGTCGGCACCGGCGACCCCGCCGTCCTGTCGGCGCTGCCGCACGGCGAGGGCCCGGTGATCGTCGACCTCATCCGTGTCCCCGACGCCGAGGCGCGCCGGGCCGAGCGGGGGTACGTGGGCCTTGCCTGGTGACCCGACCGGCGGCGCCCGCCCCGCCCGGCGCGCGCTGATCCTGGTGGAGAACCTGTCGGTGCCGTTCGACCGGCGGGTGTGGCAGGAGTGCACCACGCTGCGCGACGCGGGCTGGGAGGTGCACGTCATCTGCCCCCAGGGCGAGAAGCGGGACACGGAACCGGAGGCGGAGATCGACGGGGTGCGGATCCACCGCTACCCGCTGCGTGCCGCCACCGGCGGTCCGGCCGGCTTCGCGCAGGAGTACGGCACGGCGCTGTGGCACACGTTCCGGCTGGCCCGCAAGGTCGGGCCGGTCCACGTGGTCCACGCCTGCAACCCGCCGGACCTGCTGTTCCTGCCGGCCCTCTGGCTCAAGCGGCGCGGGGCGCGGTTCGTCTTCGACCAGCACGACCTCGTACCCGAGCTGTACCTCTCCCGGTTCAACCGCGGCAAGGACTTCCTGTACCGCGCCGTCTGCGCGCTGGAGCGGCTCACCTACCGGACGGCGGACGTCGTGCTGGCCACGAACGAGAGCTACCGGGACGTGGCGCTGAGCCGTGGCCGGCAGCGGCCGGAGGACGTGTTCGTGGTGCGCAGCGCGCCCGACACCGGGCGGTTCCAGCCGGTGCCGCCCGAGCCGGAGCTGAAGCGCGGCAAGCCCCATCTGCTGTGCTACCTCGGTGTGATGGGCCCCCAGGACGGGGTCGACTACGCGCTGCGGGCCCTCGCGAAACTCCGCGACGAGCAGGGGCGGACCGACTGGCACGCGGTGTTCGTGGGCGGCGGCGACACCTTCGACGCGATGGTGGAGCTGTCCCGGGAGCTCGGGCTCTCGGAGCAGGTGCAGTTCACCGGCCGCATCCCGGACGCCGACCTCGCCCGGTACCTGTCCACCGCGGACGTGTGCCTCTCGCCCGACCCGCACAATCCGCTGAACGACGTGTCGACCATGAACAAGGTGCTGGAGTACATGGTGATGGGCCGGCCCATCGTCTCGTTCGACCTCAAGGAGGCGCGGGTCTCGGCCGGCGAGGCCGCCGTCTACGCCCCCGCCAACGACGAGGCCGAGTTCGCCCGGCTCGTCGCACGGCTGCTGGACGATCCGGACGGGCGTGCCCGGATGGGCAAGATCGGTCAGGAGCGGATCGGCGGACCGCTCTCCTGGCCGAACTCCCAGGCGTCCCTGCTCGCCGCGTACGCCGCGGCCTGCCGTGACCACGCCCCGCTGCGGGCGGGCGACCCGGACCGGGCAAGGAGGAGTCCGGGCCGTTGAGCGACGACACCATACGGCTGGTCACGATCGGCCGGATCTTCCGCCGGCGCCGGCGGCTGCTCACCCTCCTCGCCCTGGTGGGTGCGCTCGTCGGCTACGGCACCTCCCTGCTCTTCCCGCCGCGCTACACGACCTCGGCGTCGATCCTCCTGCCGGGGGCGTGGCAGGAGCGCGAGCTGCTGACCCAGGCGCAGATCGCGACCAGTTCGGTCGTGGTCGACCGCGCGGCGGCCGCGCTCGGCTGGAAGGGGGTCGACGGCGACGAACTGCGGGAGCAGGTCGCCGCGCAGGCCTCGGAAGGGAACATCATCAAGATCTCGGGTACGGCCGAGACGCCGGAGCGGGCCCAGCGGCTCGCCGACCAGGTGGCCCGGCAGTTCGTCACGTTCGCCGCGCGGGTCATGGGCGACAACGCCGGCCCCGACGCGGCGGGCCGGCCCGAGGAACTCCGGGAGATGGTGGCCCAGGCCGCCCGGCGCATCACCGAGCTGTCCAACGCCACCGACCCGGGGCGGACCGTCGAGAGCGTGCAGGCCCGGACCGAGCTCACCAAGCTGCGCACCGCGCTGCAGGAGGCCGCCGACAAGCTGGAGCAGGCCGACCCGGCGACGGACAAGGCCGGCATGGTCGTGATGGGACCGGCGCCGCGGCCGACCGCCGAGGCGCCCCCGACGACCGTCCACCTCGTCGCCGGCGGGGCCGTGCTGTTCGTCCTGGTGGCGGTCATCTGCCACCTGACCGCCGCCCGGACCAGCCGGCGGCTGCGCACCGGGCCGGAAATGGCCGCCGCGCTGCGCTCGGTTCTGCTGGGCACGGTCGACGTGCCGGTCGAGGGGGCCGCGTACCGGCCGGAGACCCCGGGCCCGCGGGCCCGGATCCGCCGGCTGCTGGGCACGGAGGGCCGGTGGAACGCGCCCGCCCCGCGGGCCTCCGGTGACGAGACCGGCCAGGAGCTCCGCTACCGGCGGGTGCACGCCCGGCTCCGGGACCGGGCACCCGGCCGGCGGCGGCTGCTGGTCGTCGTCCCGGACGGCGACGAGCTGGCGCGCCGGGCCGCCGGGCAGCTCGTCCTCACCGGGGCCGGGGAGGACGCCGGCGCCGGCGCTCCGGGCGAGGACCCCGCGCTGCGGGTGGTCCGGGTGGCGGTGCTCCGGCCGACGGTGCCCGACCGCGAGGACGAGGCCGGTGCCCTGGTCGTGCTCAGCTCGGGCAACTGGACGGCGGAGGAGCTCTCCGGCATCGCCGAGGCCTGCGCGGACGCCGGGCACGAGCTCGTCGGCACCGTCCTCGCCGATCCGGTACGGGCCCGTCCGGCCCGCGCCGGGGGCCGCTCTCGGCATGGAGCCAAGCCGGTGCTCGCCGCCGGCCACGACGCGACGGGAAGTTCAGGGTGACGACGAGTACGACCACGGAGTCGCCGGCCGCCGCTCCGCTGCTTGACCTGCATTCCCTGGTGGTGGCCGTGTGGCGGCGACGGCGCCTGTGGTGCTCCGCGGCGCTGCTGGGGCTGGTCATCGGCACGGCGCTGGCGGTGCTGATGCCCACGCCGCCCAGCGCCGTGACCAAGGTGCTGGTCGCGCACCAGGAGGACCAGCCGAACGACCCCGGCACGCTGATCCGCACCGACGCCGCGCTGCTCCACACCACCCGGATCGCCGGCAAGGCCCTGGAGACCCTCAAGTCCACGGAGAAGCCGGCGGACTTCATGGAGGACTACACCGGCACCGGCCTGACCAACAACCTGCTGCAGATCGACGTGACGGGCGGGAGCGACGCGGACGCGGTGGCCCGCGCCCGCGCCCTGGCCGACGCGTTCGTCGCCGACCACGTACGGCGGATCCAGGAGTCCTCGGCCGCCGAGGCCAAGACCCTGCTCGCGCAGCGCGACCGGCTGCGGGCCGAACTCGCCCAGGTCAACAAGGAGATCGGCGAAGGGTCGCCGGACAGCGGGGCGAAGGCGTCGGCGACCATGGAGTCGCTCTTCTCCCGCCGGGCCGAACTCACCTCGCGGGCTGCCGAGTTCGACCGGCGTGCCGCGGAGGCGCGGCTCGGCACGCCCCGGCTCGTCGCCGGCACCCAGATCGTCGACGCCCCGCGTGCGGTGCGGCGCTCCCCCGCCAAGGACACGGCCACGCACGCCGCGATCGGGCTGGTCCTCGGCCTGGTCCTCGGCCTCTCGGTGTCCGCGGTCGGCACGGTGGTGGCGGACCGCCCGGTGCTGCGCCGGGACATCGCGGCGCACCTCGGTGCCTCGGTGATCGCGGAGCTGCCCCGCCGTTCGGGGAAGCCGTGGCGGCGCCGCGGCACCCGGACGGCCCGCGAACGGCTCACGACCACGCTGGCCCGCACCGTGCGGGACTCCGAAGAACCGGTGTCGGTGCTCGAACTGGGCTGTGCGCGCAAGGCGGGCGAGATCGCCCTGGACCTCGCCCGGGCCCTGGGCTCCGAGGGGCGGCCGGCGGCCGTCGTCGACGGCCTGCCGGGCCCGCGGCGCGCCGGGCGCCGCGCGAAGGCGGGCGACCCCGCCGTGGCCGTCGCCGGGCCGGCCGCGGAGGGACCGTACGAGGGGAACCGGGTCGGTGTCGGCTCGGTGGCACCCGGCACCGCGTGGACCGACCTGCGGCACCTCGGTGCCCGCGCGGTGCTCGTGGTACGGGCCGGGCACGGCAGCGCGGCCTGGCTGCACACCGTGGCGCGGCAGCTCGCCGAGCAGCGCGTCCCGGTGATCGGTGTCGTACTGGTCGACGCCGATCCGCTCGACCGCACCGACGGGACGCTGTGGGACGGGCAGTACGCCCCGCCGCGCGCCCGGAACGACCGGCCGGCCCGGCCCAACGGGACCGCCCGGCCGGCGGACCGGCTGCCGAAGTGGGCCGCCCGGGTCCCGGACACCGACCAGGAGGCGAGGTAGGACATGTGTGGCATCGCAGGCACGTACCGGTGGCCGGACGGGAAGGCCGTGACCGACCGGCTGACCGACACCCTCGCCCACCGCGGGCCGGACGGGGCGGGCAGGTACAGCCACGCCGCCGGGGACGGCGAGGTGCACCTCGGGCACCGGCGGCTGTCCATCATCGACCTGTCCGACACCGGCGCCCAGCCGATGGCGAAGGACGGACTGGTCCTGACGTACAACGGGGAGCTGTACAACGCGCCCGAGCTGCGGGCCGAACTGGCGGCCGCCGGGGTGCGGTTCCGGGGCACGTCCGACACCGAGGTGCTGCTGGAGGCCTGGCGGCGCTGGGGCACGGACTGCCTGCCCCGGCTGCGCGGCATGTTCGCTTTCGGGGTCTTCGACGAGCGGACCGGTGAGCTGGTGCTCGTCCGCGACCAGCTCGGCATCAAGCCGCTGTTCCTGCTCCGGCGGGGCGAGGGGCTGGTGTTCGCCTCCGAGCTGAAGGCGCTCGCCGCCGCCACGGGCGGGTCGCTTGAGGTGGACCACGGGGCGCTGGTGGCCTCGCTGCTGTACTACTGGGTGCCGGACTCGCGGTGCGCGTTCCGCGAGGCGGAGAAGCTGCCGCCGGGCAGCTGGCTGCGCTGCCGGCCGGACGGCCGGACGGAGCGCGGCCGGTTCTGGAACCTGAAGGACGTCGCGGCCGAGGGCCGGGAGCGGGCCCGGGCCGGTGAACTGCCGGACATCGCGGCCGTCGTCGAGGAGTCGACCCGGCGCCACCTGCTCTCCGACGTGCCGGTGGCGACCTTCCTCTCCGGCGGTCTCGACTCCAGCTACCTGACGGCGCTGGCGGCCCGCGAGCAGCCGGGGATCTCGGCCTACACGATCGGGTTCCGCGCCGAGGACGCGAAGTTCGAGGCGATGCCGGACGACCTCCGCTATGCCCGGCGGGTGGCCGAGCGGTTCGGCGTGGACCTGCACGAGATCGAGATCGCCCCGGACGTGCTCGACCTGCTGCCGCGGATGACGTACCACCTGGACGAGCCGATCGGCGACCCCGCCGCGATCAACACCTTCCTGATCTGCTCGGCGGCCCGGGAGGCCGGGGTGAAGGTGATGCTCTCCGGGATGGGCGCCGACGAGCTGTTCGCCGGCTACCGCAAGCACCTGGCCAACCTGGTGGCGCTGCGCTACCAGCGGATCCCGGGGCCGCTGCGGCGCGGTGTGTCCGGTGCCGTGGACCGGCTGCCGGTGGCCACGGCCCGCCGGGGGTACCGGTCGGTGCGGTTCGCGAAGCGGTTCCTCTCCTTCGCCGGTCTGCCGGAGGAGACGGCGTTCCGGCGCAGCTACACCATGTACGACCGGGAGGAGCTGCTCGGCCTGGTCGATCCGGACCTGGCGGGGACGGTCGGGGACGTGCTGACCGAGCACGCGGACGTCTACCGGGACAACGACCTGGACGACTTCGTGAACCGCATGTGCCTGGCGGACGCCCGGATGTTCCTGCCGGGGCTGAACCTCGCGTACACGGACCGCTCCAGCATGGCCGCCTCGACCGAGGTGCGGGTGCCGTACGTGGACGTGGAGGTGGTCAGGGCGGCGTTCGCCGTGCCGGGCGACCGCAAGATCGTCGGCAGGCAGGGCAAGGCGGTCCTGAAGGAGGCGGCCACCTCGGTCCTCCCCCGGGAGATCGTCTACCGGCCCAAGGGCCTGTTCAGCGCCCCGCTGCGGGCCTGGATGAGCCGGGACCTGGCACCGCTGGTGCGCGAGGTGATCCACGACGGGGCGCTCGTCGGGTCGGGGCTGCTGCGCCGCGACGCCCTGGAGCGCATGGCCGCCGAGGACGCCGCCGGGCAGCGGGACTTCTCCAAGCATCTGTGGCACGTGCTGACCCTCGAGTACTGGTACCGCGACGCGACCTCCGGTTCCGGGCAGAGCACTCGGTTGACGGCTTAGGAATCTTCAAGGAGTTCGGGTGAAGCAGGTTGTGCAGAACTACAAGAGCGGCGAGCTGGCGGTGCTCGACGTGCCGGTGCCGGGGTGCAAGCCGGGCGGTGTGCTGGTCCGCACCGTCTACTCGCTGATATCCACCGGTACCGAGCTGATGAAGGTGTCCGAGGCCGGCATGTCGATGCTGGGCAAGGCCCGTTCGCGGCCGGATCAGGTGGCCAAGGTCATGCAGAGCGTGGCCGTCAACGGGGTGCCCGCCACCTACCGCAAGGTGATGGGGAAGCTGGACTCGTACACGCCGCTGGGCTACTCGCTGTGCGGGGTGGTCGAGCAGGTCGGCGCCGGGATCGACGACGTGAAGGTCGGCGACCTGGTGGCCTGCGCCGGGAACGAGCACGCGCTGCACGCCGAGCTGAACTGGGTGCCGAGGAACCTGTACACGCCGGTGCCGGACGGCCTCGCGCCGCGGCACGCGGCCTTCGGGACCGTCGGGTCGATCGCGATGCAGGGCGTCCGCCAGGGCGAGCCGGCGCTCGGCGAGGTGGCGCTGGTCATCGGCCTCGGCCTGATCGGGCAGCTGGTGGTGCAGCTGCTGACCGCCTCCGGGGTCCGCGTGGTCGGGGTGGACCCCGATCCGGCGCGCTGCGCACTCGCCGCGGAGCTGGGCGCGGAGGCCTGCGGCGACCCCGAGTCCGCGGCGGTGGAGGCGGCCGTCGCCGCGCTCACCGGCGGTCACGGCGTGGACCAGGCGTACCTGGCGGCCGGCGGCGGCAGCAACGGGCCCGTCGAGCTGGCCGCCCGCCTGTGCCGGGACCGCGGCCGGGTCGTCGACATCGGCAAGTGCCGCCTGGACCTGCCCTGGAACGCCTACTACGAGAAGGAGCTCGACGTCCGCTTCTCGCGCAGCTACGGCCCCGGACGCTACGACCCGGAGTACGAGCTGGAGGGCCGGGACTACCCGATCGGCTACGTCCGCTGGACCGAGCGCCGCAACCTGGCGTGCTTCCTCGACCTGATGGCCCGCGGCCGCGTCGACGTGGAGCCGCTGATCTCGCACGTCTCCGACTTCGACGACGCCGTCAAGACGTACCAGCGGCTGAAGGACGGCGAGCTGAAGGCCGTGGCCGTGCTGTTCCGGTACCCGGAGCACGCGGCCGAGGGGGAGGCGGAGGCCCCGTCGGTGGCGGTGCCCGCGGTGCGCCGCGAGGCCACGGCGGCCACCCCCGGCCGGACGCTCCTGGCCCGGTCCGCGCACGCGCCGGTGCGGCTGGCGTTCGTCGGCGCGGGGAACTACGCGACCTCGATGCTGCTGCCGCACCTGGCCGGGCGCGAGGGCGTCGAGCTGTCGGCGGTGGTCACCACGACGGCCCTGTCCGCGGCCAACGCGCAGCGGAAGTTCGGCTTCGGCGGGGCGACCACCGACCTCGACGCCGTGCTCGGCGACCCGGACGTCGACGCGGTGTTCGTGGTGACCCGGCACAGTTCGCACGCCGAACTGACCCGCAAGGCGCTCCTGGCGGGCAAGGCGGTGTTCGTGGAGAAGCCCCTGGCCCTCACCGAGGAGGAGCTGGCCGGGGTGCTCGCGACGGTGGAGGAGTCCGGCAACGACCGGATCCAGGTGGGCTTCAACCGCCGGTTCTCGCCGCTGCTGCGCGAGGCCGCCGCCCGGTTCGGGGCCCGGACGGGTCCGGCGAGCCTGCGCTACCTGGTGAACGCGGGCCGGCTCGGGCACGGCAGCTGGTACCTCCAGCAGGGCACCGAGGGCTCGCGGTTCGCCGGCGAGGGCGGGCACTTCATCGACACGGCGAGCTGGCTGATCGGCGCCGACCCGGTCTCGGTGTACGCGGTCGCCTCCGGCGGCAACGAGGACCTGCAGGTGGTGCTGCGCTACCCGGACGGGTCCACCGCCACCATCGGCTACGTGACGACCGGCTCCCCCGGCTTCCCCAAGGAGACGCTGGACCTGGTCGCGGACGGCAAGGTGCTCCGGCTGGACGACTTCGTCCGCGCCTCGGTGTACGGGAAGAAGCGGTGGGTCAGCTCGCGGCTGCCCAAGGCCCGGGACAAGGGCCAGTCCGCCGAGCTGGCCGCGTTCGTGAAGGCCGTGCGGACCGGCGGCCCGATGCCGGTGCCGCTGGAGTCCCTGGCCGCGACCACGGCGGCCACCCTCGCCGTGGAGGCCGGTCTGGCCGCAGGTGTGCCGGTCTCGCTGGCGGCCGCCCGATGAGCATGAGCGCGGGCTGGTACCTGCGGCGGCTGTCCCGGATGGGGCCGCGGGAGATCGGCGGCCGGGCGGTCGACACGGTGCGCAGGCGGCAGTGGCGGTCGGCGGCGCCGGCCGCCCCCGCGGTGACCGGTGCCCGGTTCACCTCGGCGCTGCCCGCCGGGGTGCTCGACGACCTGCCGCCGGACGCCGTGAAGCGGCTGGTCGCGGAGGCGGACCGGCTGATGGCCGGGCACGCCGGGTTCTTCGGGGTGGAGCGGGACGACCTGGCCGACCCGGACTGGTGGTACGACCCGAAGACCGGGCGCCGGGCCCCTTCCGGTCACGCCTTCGACGTCCCGTACCGCGACGAGGAGACGGCCGGGGACATCAAGCAGATCTGGGAGCCGTCCCGGCACCAGTACCTCACCGTGCTCGCCGCCGCGTACGCGGTCACCGGCGACGGGCGGTACGCGGAGCGCGTGGCGGGGCACCTGCGGTCGTGGTGGGCGGCGAACCCGCCGCTGCACGGCGTGCACTGGGTCAGCGGCATCGAGCTGGGCATCCGGCTGGTGTCCTGGGTGTGGATCCGCCGGCTGCTCGACGGGTGGTCCGAGGCGGCCGCCCTGTTCGAGGGCAACCCGGTCGCGGTGGGCCAGATCTGGCACCACCAGCGCTGGCTGGCCGCCTTCCCGAGCCGGGGCTCCTCGGCGAACAACCACGTGATCGCGGAGGCCGCCGGGCAGTTCGCCGCGGCCTGCGCGTTCGGCTGGTTCCCCGATTCGGCGCGCTGGCGCTCCGCCGCCCTGCGGTCGCTGGAAGGGCACCTGCGCGGGAACACCTTCCCCTCCGGCCTCAACCGCGAGCTGGCCGGCGAGTACCACGGGCTGGTGCTGGAGCTCGGGCTGGCCGCGGTGGCCGAGGGGGACGCCGCCGGGGTGCCGGTCCCCGCGTCGGTCCGGCTGGTGCTGCTGCGGATGACCGACGCGCTGGCCGCCGTCGTGGACAACCGGCTGCGGCCGCCGCGCCAGGGGGACTCGGACGACGGGCACGGCCTGGTCCTGGACGGCGCGGGCACGGACCGCTGGGGCTCCCTGCTGTCCACCGGGGAGGCGGTGTTCGGCCGGCTCGGCTGGTGGCCCGCGGTGCCCGGCACCGATGTGCGGACCCCGCTGCTGGCCGCGCTGCTGCGGCCCGGTGCCCCGGCGGTGGCCCGCCCGGAGCGCCGGCCGGCCCACTTCGCCGACGCGGGGCTGACCGTGCTGCGCGGCCCGGAGGAGATCTGGTGCCGCTGCGACGGGGGCCCGCACGGGTTCCTGTCCATCGCCGCGCACGCCCACGCGGACGCCCTGTCCCTGGAGGTGCGGCACGACGGGGTCGACGTGCTCGCCGACCCGGGGACGTACTGCTACCACGGGCAGCCCGAGTGGCGGCGGTACTTCCGGTCGACGCTCGGCCACAACACGCTGGAGCTGGACGGCGGCGACCAGTCCGTCTCGGGCGGCCCGTTCCTGTGGACCCGGCACGCCCGCAGCCGCGTCCTGGTCGCGGACGCCTCCGGCGGGGGCGTGTCGCGCTGGTCCGCCGAGCACGACGGCTACCGGCCCTCGGTGCACCGGCGCCGGGTGGAGCTGTCGGCCGCGCTGCGGGAGCTGCGCGTGGTGGACGAGGTCCGCGGCCCGCGCCGGGCGGTGCGCCTGGCGTTCCACCTCGGCCCGAAGGTCACCGCGGAGCTGACGGGCAGCCGGGCGCTGCTCACCTGGACCCGGGACGGCGAGGACCGCTCCGCCGTGCTCGACCTGCCGGAGCAGCTGTCCTGGCGGGCGCACCGCGGGGAGAGCAGCCCTCCGCTGGGCTGGTACTCCGCCGGCTTCGGCCGCAAGGAGCCCGCCACCACGCTGCTCGGCACCGGTTCCGCCGGCGGCGCCGCGCCGTCGGGCGGGTTCACCACCGTACTCAGGTTCCGTGGCTAGGGGGTGTCGTGTGGACCGCGCCGGATGCGTGGGGTTCGGGAGGCGGCGCCGGGCGTGGGCGGTGGCCCCGCTGCTGCTGGTCCTGGTGGCGGCGGCCGGCTGTACGGGCACCTCGGACGCGGCCCTGACGGCGCGGGCCGGCCGGCCGGCCGCGACGGGGGCGCCCGTCGCGCCCCTGGCCCGGGTGTGCGACGCCGCTCCGGCCGGGCCGGGGACGGCCCCGGCGGGGGCGGTGACGGTCGACCCGGCGGTGGTCGGTGACCTGGCCGCGAAGACCAGGAACAGTCCCCCGCACACCACGTTCTGGCTCGCGCCGGGGACGCACACCCTCGAACCGCACCGCTACGCGCAGGTCCTCCCCAAGGAGGGGAACAGCTACCTGGGCGCACCGGGCGCGGTGCTCGACGGCCGGAAGACCAACAACTACGCGTTCGGCGGCACGGGCACCGGTGTCTCCATCCGGCACCTGACCGTCCAGGGGTTCGTCGCCCCGAACAACGAGGGCGTGGTCAACCACGACATGGCCGACGACTGGGTGATCGAGCACACGACGATCCAGCACAACTCCGGCGCCGGGCTGATGGCCGGTGCCCGGCAGCAGGTCCGGGCGAACTGCCTGCGGGAGAACGGCCAGTACGGGATGAACGCGTACAAGACCGGTGACTCCATCCGCGGTCTGGTCGTCGAGGGCAACGAGGTCGTCGGCAACAACACGGACGACTGGGAGCGGCAGCGGCCGGGCTGCGGGTGCACTGGAGGCATCAAGTTCTGGGCCGTCAACGGCGCGGACGTGCGCGGGAACTGGGTGCACGACAACCGCGGCGCCGGTCTGTGGGCGGACAACAACAACAACGACTTCCGCATCGAGAACAACGTCCTCGACGCCAACGACGGTCCCGCCCTGATGTACGAGACCAGCTACAACGCGGTCATCCGGCACAACACGATGCGGCGGAACAACTGGGCCGACGGCCGCAAGTACGCCGGCACCGGCGACGACTTCCCGTACGCGGCCCTGTACGTGTCCGAGTCCGGCGGCGAGCCCCGGATCCCGGCCCGCACGGACAAGCTGGAGATCCACCACAACGTGCTGGAGGACAACTGGAACGGGATCACCCTGTGGGAGAGCGCCGACCGGTTCTGCAACAGCCCGGCCAACACCTCCGCCGGCTACTGCACGCTGCTGGTGAAGGACACCGCGCGCTGTGCGCGGCCGGCGATCGCCACCGCGCCGCTGCTGGACGACTGCCGGTGGAAGACCCAGCGGGTGGACATCCACCACAACCGGTTCGTGCTCCGTCCCTCCGTCGTCGCGTGCACGGGGCGGTGCGGTCTGATGGCGGTGCTCGCCAACTACGGCACGTACCCGGACTGGTCCCCGTACAAGGGCGACCGGGTGGCCGTGGCGATCACCGGCCGGCAGCAGAACCGCTGGCACGACAACGTGTACCTGGGCACCTGGAACTTCGTCGCCCGTGACCCGGGCCGGGTGCTGGACCCCGCGCAGTGGCAGGGCACCCCGTACCAGCAGGACCCCGGCAGCACCTTCCAGCCCCGGGCCGGTGGTTGAGATGGACCGGGACCTGCCTCCGAAGGGCGTCGGGATCGTCTGGGCACTGCTGGCCCTGAACACGCTGGGGTCCGCGGGCGCGAAGACCGTGATCGCGCTGCCCCGCTCCCTGATCCAGCTCGCCACCATGGGCGCCCTGGTCGTCGCGTTCGCGCTGGCGCTCGTGCTCAACTTCCGGCTGCGCGTCCGGCCCAGCGCCTTCGTGTTCCTGCTCACCCTGCTGCTCGTGCCCAGCGTGATCTCCAGCGTGAACCTGGCCGTGGGGTACGGGGCGCTGTTCCGCTGTACCCGGCTCGCGCTCTTCGTCGGCACGCTGTGGCTGGTGAGCCGCTGGTGGGACGGGGGGCTGACGTTCGTCAGGTACCACATCCGCATGTACTTCGCGGTGCTCGTGCTGGTGGCCGCGGGGCTGGCCGTGTCGCCGGGCACGGCGATGCCCGAGTACTACGGCGGACGCCTGGTCGGCGCGCTGTGGCCGCTGACCCCGCCGCAGATCGGGCAGTACGCCGCGGTGATCATCGGGCTCACGGTGCTGCTCCTGCTGAGCCGGCGGACCACCGGTCGCAGCGCGGCGCTGGTCATCGTGCCGTCGCTCGTGCTGCTCGCGATGACGCACACCCGGACGGCCACGCTCGGCATGATCATCGGGCTGGTGCTGGCGATCGGGTCGCTCATCCTCACCAGTGGGGCCGCCCGCCGGTTCTTCGCCTGGGCGGTGGTGTGCGCCACGGTGGCCGCGGTGGCGTTCAGCTCCGCGCTGCGCACCTGGTTCCTGCGCGGCCAGAGCCAGGAGAACTTCTCCAACCTGACCGGCCGGGCCAAGGTGTGGGACGCGCTGCTGGCGGCGCCGCGGACGACGACGCAGGAGCTGTTCGGCGCCGGCCTGGGCGACAAGTCGTTCGGCGGGCTGCCGATCGACAACAGCTGGCTGGCCGTCTACAACGAGCAGGGCCTGGTCGGCGTCGGCATCGTGGCCGGGGTCTTCCTCGTGCTCGGGGCGGTCGCGCTGCTGCGGCCGCCCTCGCTGCCCAGGGCCGGCGCGATCTTCCTGATCAGTTACGTCGCCATCTCCTCGTACACCGAGGCCGGCCTCGGCGACGCCTCGCCGTACCTGCTGCACCTGGCCCTGGCGGCCTCGCTGCTCGCGGTGCCCGCCGGGGCCGCTCCGCTCCCGGAGCCCGCGCTCCCCCGACCGCCCGTACCGCGCCGGGCCCAGAAACCGGAGGTGGTCTGAGCATGCACGTCGTCGTGGTGCACAACCGCTACAACACCACGCAGCCGAGCGGGGAGAACAGGGTCGTCGACGAGGAGGTGGAGCTGCTGCGCGCGGCCGGCCACCGGGTCGGGGTCTTCGAGCGGCGCAGCGACGACATCGCCGGCCGGTCCCTCCTGGCCAAGGCCGCGGTGCCGCTCCTGGTGCCGTGGAACCCGGCGGTGCGTACGGAGCTGGCCGCCCGGCTCCGCGCCGAGCGGCCGGACGTGGTGCACGTGCACAACGTCTTCCCGCTGCTGTCGGCCTCGGTCGTGGCCGCCTGCGCCGACGCCGGCGTGCCCCTGGTCGCCACGCTGCACAACTACACCCAGGTGTGCGCGCCCGGCACGCTGCACCGCAACGGCCTGCCGTGCGACGCGTGCGTCGGGACGGTGGCCTCGCTGCCCGCCGTCCGCCACGGCTGCTACCGGGGCTCCCGGCTCGCGACGGTGCCGCTCGCGGTCGGCCTGGCGGTCAACCGGCGGCGGTGGTGGTCGGGCGTGGAGCGGTTCTTCTGCATCTCCGCGGCGCAGCGGGACGTCCTGGTGCGGTCCGGCATGCCGTCCGGGCGGCTGTCGGTGAAGCACAACTTCGTGCCCGACCCGGGCGTGCGCCGCACCGGCCCCGGGGAACACCTGCTGTACCTCGGCCGGATGGCGGAGGCCAAGGGGATCCGGCTGCTCATGGGCGCGTGGGACGAGATCACGGCCGGCGGCGGGGTGGGCGTGCCGCTCGTGCTCGCCGGGGCGGGCCCGCTGGAGGCGGAGGTGGCCGCGTGGGCGGCGGGCCGGGACGACGTGCGGTACGCCGGTCTGTACTCCCCCGCCCAGTGCCGGGAGGCCGTCGTGCGGTCGGTCGCCGTTGTGGCGCCCTCGATGGCCAGGGAGACGTTCGGCCTGGTGGCCGCGGAGGCGATGGCGGCCGGGGTACCGGCCGTCGCCGCGGGCCACGGCGGCTTCACCGAGGTGGTCGAGGACGGGGTGACCGGGCTGCTGCACCGGCCGGGTGACACCGCCTCGCTGGTGTCCTGCATCCGCCGGATCACGGCGGAGCCGGACCGCAACCGGGAGATGGGGCGGGCGGCCCGGCGCCGCTACGAGCTGGGGTTCAGCCCGGAGGTCGGGCTCGAGCGCCTGATGGAGGGGTACCGCGCCGCGATCGCGGGGCGGTCGGGCGGCGGGGAGGAACCGCCGCCGGCAAGGAACGGAAACGCTGGCCCGCTGCGGGACTCCGCACGCGGGCAGGGATGGGGGCAGGAGAAATGACACAGTGCCGACTCTGCGGCTCGGCGAAGCTCGCGAGCGTCGCCGACCTGGGGGCGACGCCGCCGTGCGAGAGCTTCCTCGCCGCGGACCAACTGGACCTGCCGGAGCCTGCGTACCCGCTGCACCTGCGGGTCTGCACCGACTGCTGGCTCGCGCAGATCCCGCCGCTGATCACGCCGGAGGAGACGTTCGAGGAGTACGCGTACTTCTCCTCGTACTCGACCTCGTGGGTGGAGCACGCGCGCACCTTCGTCGGCGACGCGGTGGCCCGGCTGGGGCTCGGCCCCGACGCGTTCGTGGTCGAGGTCGCGAGCAACGACGGGTACCTGCTGCGGCACGTGGCGGAGCGGGGGATCCGCTGCCTGGGCATCGAACCGTCGGTGAACGTCGGCGCCGCGGCCCGCGAGGCGGGCGTGCCCACGCTCACGGAGTTCCTGGACCCGGCCACCGGCGCGGGCGTCCGCGCCGAGCACGGCCCGGCGGACCTGGTCGTGGCCAACAACGTGTACGCGCACATCCCCGACGTGGTCGGGTTCACCCAGGGCCTGCGCGCCCTGGTCGCCGACGACGGCTGGGTCTCCATCGAGGTGCAGCACCTGCTCACCCTGATCGAGGAGAACCAGTACGACACGATCTACCACGAGCACTTCCAGTACTACACGGTCGCGTCCGCGGCCCGGGCGCTGGCCGGTGGCGGGCTCACGCTGGTGGACGTCGAGCTGCTGCCGACGCACGGCGGCTCCATCCGGCTCTGGGCCCGGCCCGCCGAGACGGCCGCCGAGCCGAGCCGCCGCGTGGCCGACGTACTGGCCCGGGAGAAGGCCGCCGGGCTGCAGGACCTGTCCGGGTACACCGAGTTCTCCGCCCGGATCGCCAAGGTGCGCCGGGACCTGCTGCGGTTCCTGATCGAGGCGGCCGACCGCGGCGAGACGGTCGTCGGCTACGGCGCGCCGGGCAAGGGCAACACCCTGCTGAACCACTGCGGCATCCGGCCCGACCTGCTCCGCTACACCGTCGACCGCAACCCGTACAAGCACGGCCGGTTCACCCCGGGCACCCGCATCCCGATCCTGCCGCCCGAGCAGATCGCCGCCGACAGGCCCGACTACGTGCTCGTCCTGCCGTGGAACCTGCGGACCGAGCTGGCCGAGCAGCTGGCGTACGTGCACGAGTGGGGCGGCCGCCTGGTCTTCCCCATCCCGGAACTGAGCATCGTCGAGGTGAAGTCGTGAAGGTCGTGCTGTTCTGCGGCGGTTACGGGATGCGGATGCGCAACGGAACCGCCGACGACGTGCCCAAGCCGATGGCGATGGTCGGTCCCCGGCCGCTGATCTGGCACGTCATGCGCTACTACGCGCACTTCGGGCACAAGGAGTTCATCCTGTGCCTCGGCTACGGGGCCCACCACATCAAGGACTTCTTCCTCAACTACGAGGAGACGACGTCCAACGACTTCGTCCTGCGCGGCGGGCGCACCGAGTTACTGTCCACCGACATAGCCGACTGGACGATCACCTTCGCGCAGACCGGCATCGAGTCGCCCATCGGGGAGCGGCTGCGCCGGGTGCGGCACCACCTGGACGGCGACGAGATGTTCCTCGCCAACTACGCCGACGTGCTCACCGACGCCCCGCTGCCGGAGATGATCGACCGGTTCTCCCGGCGCGACGCCGGGGCGTCGATGATGGTCGTGCCGCCGCAGCAGTCCTTCCACTGCGTGGACCTGGCCGAGGACGGCCTGGTCGGGGGCATCACGGCGGTGAGCGACATGCCGCTGTGGGAGAACGGCGGCTACTTCGTGCTCCGCCAGGAGGTCTTCGACCACATACCCGAGGGCGGGGACCTGGTCGCCGACGGCTGCGCCGGGCTGGCCAAGCAGGGGCGGCTGGTGGCGCACCGGCACCGCGGCTTCTGGAAGCCGACCGACACGGTGAAGGAACGGGCCGCCCTCGACACCTCCTACGCCCAGGGCGACCGCCCGTGGGCCGTGTGGGAGCGGGACGGCGCCGAGGGGGCCCGGGTGCCCGCGAGCCGGGGCGCCTCCGCCGTGGGGACGGCATGATCCGGCTCGGGACCCGGCGTCTGGACCGGCTCGTCGCGGTGGGGGCGCACTGCGACGACATCGCCATCGGGGCCGGCGGCACGCTGCTGACGACGTGCCTGGCGCGGCCGGGCATCCGGGTCGACGCGCTGGTGCTGTCCGGCGGCGGCACCGAGCGGGAGGCGGAGGAGCGGGCCGCACTCACCGCCTTCTGCCCGGGCGCCGACCTGCGGCTGACCGTGCTCAAACTGCCGGACGGCCGGCTCCCCGCCTACTGGGAGGAGGCCAAGTCGGCGGTCGAGGAACTGCGCGCGCGGACCGAGCCCGACCTGGTCCTCGCCCCGCGCACCGACGACGCGCACCAGGACCACCGGGGGCTGGCGCGGCTGCTGCCCACCGCGTTCCGCGACCACCTCGTCCTCGGCTACGAGATCGTCAAGTGGGACGGCGACCTGGGCCGTCCGTCCGCGTACCAGCCCCTGCTGCCGGAGACCGCCGAACGGAAGGTCCGGCTGCTCCAGGAGCACTACCCCTCGCAGCGGCACCGGCCCTGGTACGACCGCGAGGCCTTCCTCGGCCTGGCCCGGATCCGGGGCATCGAATGCCACGCCCGCTACGCCGAGGCGTTCGACGTCACCAAACTCACTCTCGACCTGGGGGAATGAACCTTGCGCGTACTGC
Source organism: Streptomyces sp. NPDC101118 (assembly GCF_044759445.1). Taxonomy (NCBI): domain Bacteria; kingdom Bacillati; phylum Actinomycetota; class Actinomycetes; order Kitasatosporales; family Streptomycetaceae; genus Streptomyces; species Streptomyces sp. NPDC101118. Next base: position 24,374 of record NZ_JBIVZG010000037.1, read on the forward strand.
TGACCGGACACCAGGGCTACCTGGGCACCGTGATGGCCCCGGTCCTCGCGGCCGCCGGGCACGAGGTGGTCGGACTCGACTCCGGCCTGTTCGCCGACTGCCTGCTCGGCCCCCGGCCGGCGGACCCGGCCGGGCACCGCGTGGACCTGCGGGACGTCACGGCCGAGCACGTGGCCGGGGTGGACGCCGTGATCCACCTGGCCGCGCTCTCCAACGACCCGCTGGGGTCGCTGGCGCCCGAGCTCACCTACGACATCAACCACCACGCCTCCGTACGGCTGGCCCGGCTGGCCCGCGAGGCCGGCGTGCGGCGCTTCCTGTACGCCTCCACCTGCTCGGTCTACGGCGCCGCCGGCGGGGACGCCCTGGTCGGCGAGGACGCCCCGCTGCGCCCGGTGACGCCGTACGCCGAGTCCAAGGTGCGGGTCGAGGACGACCTGCACGAACTGGCCGACGGCGACTTCAGCCCGGTGTACATGCGCAACGCCACCGCGTTCGGCTTCTCGCCCCGGCTGCGCGCCGACATCGTGCTGAACAACCTGGTGGGCCACGCCCTGCTCTCCGGCGAGGTGCTGGTGCTCTCCGACGGCACCCCGTGGCGTCCGCTGGTGCACGCCGCCGACATCGCCGAGGCCTTCACGGCCGCGCTCACCGCGCCGCGCGAGGCGGTGCACGACCGGGCGTTCAACATCGGCAGCGAGGCCAACAACGTCACGGTCGCCGAGATCGCGGAGCAGGTCGCGGAGGCGGTGGACGGCGCGAAGGTGGTGATCACCGGGGAGAACGGGGCCGATCCGCGCTCGTACCGGGTGGACTTCTCCCGGTTCCGCGACGCGCTGCCCGGCTTCGACTGTGCCTGGTCGGTGGAGCGGGGCGCGCGCGAACTCGCCGACGCCTACCGGCAGCACGGGCTGACCCGGGAGGCGTTCGAGCAGCGCTTCACCCGCCTCGCCGTGCTGCGCGCGGCCTCCGGCGCCGGCGCCGTGGACGGCACCCTGCGGTGGAGCCGGTGACCGAGGCCGGCGAGGAGATGCACGCGCTGGTGCGGCGGCTGTACCCGCTGTGCCGGAGCATCACCGGCGACGGGGTGCGCGCCACCCTGGAGGCCGTCGGCGAGTACCTCCCGCTGGAGGTGCACGAGGTTCCGACCGGGACGCAGGTGCTCGACTGGACGGTGCCGCAGGAGTGGAACATCCGGGACGCGTACGTCGCCGACGCCGCGGGCAACCGGGTGGTCGACTTCGCCGCGTCCAGCCTGCACGTGCTCGGCTACAGCGTGCCGGTGTCGGCGACCATGCCGCTGTCCGAGCTGCGGGCGCACCTGCACACGCTGCCGGACCGGCCGTCCTGGGTGCCGTACCGCACCAGCTACTACACGCCGGAGTGGGGGTTCTGCCTGGCCCAGGAGACGCTGGACGCGCTGCCCGAGGGCGCCTACGAGGTGCACATCGACTCCACGCTGGAGGACGGGCACCTCACGTACGCCGAGCACGTGGTGCCCGGGCAGGTCCCCGACGAGGTGATCGTGTCCTGCCACGTCTGCCACCCGTCGCTGGCCAACGACAACCTGGCGGGGATCGCGGTGGCGGTGCAGCTGGCGCGGGCGCTGGCGGCGGAGAACCCGTACCACACCTACCGGTTCCTGTTCGCGCCCGGCACCATCGGGGCGATCACCTGGCTGGCGCGGAACGCGGAGCGGATCGACCGGGTCCGGCACGGGCTGGTGCTGGCCTGCGCCGGCGACCGGGGGCAGCTGACGTACAAGCAGAGCAGGCGCGGCGACGCGGAGATCGACCGGGTGCTGCGGCACGTGCTGGCCGCGTCCGGACGCCCGCACGAGATCCGGGAGTTCACCCCGTACGGGTACGACGAGCGGCAGTTCTGCTCGCCCGGGTTCGACCTCGGGGTGGGCTCCCTCAGCCGCACCCCGTACGCCGGCTACCCCGAGTACCACACCTCGGCCGACAACCCGGACTTCGTCACCCCGGAGGCGATGGCGGACACCCTCGCGCTCTGCCGCGAGGCGTTCGCCGTGCTGGACCGCAACCGGCGCTACGTCAACCTCAGCCCGTACGGCGAACCCCAGCTGGGCAAGCGGGGGCTGTACGACTCGCTCGGCGGGCGCAGCGACGCCAAGCAGGCCCAGATGGCGATGCTCTGGGTGCTCAGCCTGTCCGACGGCGAACACAGCCTGCTGGACGTCGCCGAGCGGTCCGGGCTGCCCTTCGACACCGTGGCAGCGGCGGCCGCCGCGCTGCACGGCGCCGGACTGCTCAAGGAATGACGCCGATGACCACCGAGGGGAAGAAGACGGGCACCCGGACGCGGGCCGGGTCCGCGGGACGGGCGCTGGCCGGCCGGCTGTCCTGGGGCCTGGCCGACCAGGCGGCCTCCAGCATGAGCAACTTCGTGGTGGGCCTGTACGTGGCCCGCTCGCTGGGGCTGTCCGCGTTCGGCGTGTTCAGCCTCGCCTGGGTGACGTACGGCGTGGTGCTCAACGTGTCCCGGGGGCTGGCCACCGATCCGCTCGTGGTGCGCTTCAGCGGCGTGCCCGAGGCGTCCTGGCGCGGGGCGGTGGCCCGGTCCACGGGCACCGCCCTCGGCGTGGGCACGGTCATCGGGGCGGGCTGCCTGGTGGCCGGGCTCGGTCTCGGCGGCGAGGTGGGCACGGCGTTCGTCTGCCTCGCCGTCACGCTGCCCGGGCTGCTGCTCCAGGACGCCTGGCGGTTCTCGTTCTTCGCCGCCGGTGCCGGGCGGAAGGCGTTCGTCAACGACGTGGTGTGGGGCGTCGCGCTCGTCCCGGCCATGATCCTGGCGGCCGGCGTCGGCAGCGTGGCCGCCTTCGTGCTGGCCTGGGGCGCCTCCGCCGCGGTGGCGGCGGGTTACGGCTGCGTCCAGTCCGGGATCCGGCCCCGGCCTTCCGGGGCGCGCGCCTGGCTGCGCGAGCAGCGCGACCTCGGCTACCGCTACCTCGTCGAGAACGTCAGCCTCGGCGGGGCGAGCCAGCTGCGGGCGTACGGGCTCGGCGCGATCGCCAGCGTCGGCGCGGTGGGCGCGGTCCGGGGCGCCGAGCTCCTGCTCGGCCCGTTCCTCGCCGTGCTGATGGGCCTCTCGCTGGTCACCGTCCCCGAGGCGGCGCGGGTGCTGCGGCAGGCCTCGCACCGCCTCGGTGCGTTCTGCCTCCTGCTGGGCGGCGGGCAGGCCGTCGGCGCACTGCTCTGGGGCGGGGCGCTGCTGCTCGTACCGGACCGGGCCGGCGCGTTCGTGCTCGGCGGCGTCTGGCACTCCGCCTCCCAGCTCGTCGTGCCGGTCACCCTCGGCGTCGCGGGTGCCGGACTCGGTACCGGCGCGGCGGCCGGGCTGCGCGCGCTCGGCGCGGCCCGGCGCAGCCTGCGCTGCCAGCTCTTCGCCTCCGCCTGCTACGTCGCCGGCGGCCTCGGCGGGGCGGCGGCGGCCGGCACGGCCGGCTCGGCCTGGGGCGTCGCCGCCGCGACCCTCGGCGCCTCGGCCGTGTGGTGGCTGCAGCTGCGGGCCGCCCTGCGCGAGCACCATCACCACCCCGTTCCCGAAGTGAGGACCACATGACCGCGCAACCCAGGCTGAGCATCGGCCTGCCCGTGTACAACGGCGAGGAGTACCTCGCCGAGTCGCTCGACGCCCTGCTCGGCCAGACCTACGAGGACTTCGAGCTGGTCATCTCCGACAACGCCTCGACCGACGGGACGCAGGACATCTGCCGCCGGTACGCCGGGAAGGACTCCCGCGTCCGCTACCTGCGGCTGCCGCGGAACATCGGCGCCGCGCCGAACCACAACCACGTCTTCACCCAGTGCCGCGGCGAGCTGTTCAAGTGGGCCTCGCACGACGACCTGTACGCGCGCACCCTGCTGGAGCGCTGCGTGGAGGCGCTGGACGAGCGGCCCGAGGTGATCCTCGCCCACGCCGACCAGGCGGTCATCGACGAGCGCGGCCAAGTGAAGGTGCCGTACCCGTACACGCTGGCCACCGCCTCCCCGTCCGCGCCGGAGCGCTTCCGCAGCATGCTGTTCGAGCCCGGGGGCGACGACTTCTACGGGGTGATGCGGGCCGACGTGCTGCGCCGGGTGAAGCCGCACGACAGCTACCACCACGCGGACCGCACCTTCGTCACCGAGATCGGCCTGCACGGGCCCTTCCACCAGGTGCCGGAGCTGCTGTACTTCCGCCGCGACCATCCCACGCGCGCCGAGCGGGCCAACCCGTCGAAGCGCTCGCGCTGCGTCAACCTGGACCCGCGCCGGGCGGGCCCGCTGCACCCGACGCCGCGGCTGCTGGCCGAGTACGTCTGGGGCTTCGTGGCGGCGATCCGGCGGGCGCCGCTGTCCGCCGCCGACCGGCGCGCCTGCTACCGCCACCTGGCCGCGTGGATGGCCAGCCGGGCCCGGCCGGGGGCCGGTGAGCGGGTCGAGGACCGCGCCCCGGTGGACCCGGCCCTGCTCACCGTGTCCGTCGACGACCTGGTCGCCGGGCGCGAAGGGAGGCGGGGGTGACGTCCACCGGCCCGACGTCCGGGGGCCCGACGTCCGCGGCCGTGCCGTCCGCCGGCGGAACTCCGGTGCGGGTGGGGGTGTTCGGGCTGCTCGGGTCCGGCAACCTCGGCAACGACGGCTCGCTGGAGGCCGTACTCGGGTACCTGCGCGCCGAGCACCCGGACGCGGTCGTGGACGCGCTGTGCGGCGGGCCCGAGGCGGTCGCGGCCCGGTTCGGGATCCCGGCGACGCGGCTGCACTGGAACCGCGGGGAGTACCGGACCGCGTCGCGGGCGGGCGCCGTCGTGGCGAAGGGCCTCGGCAAGGTCGTCGACGCGTACCGCACCGCGGCCTGGGTGCGGCGGCACGACGTGGTGATCGTGCCGGGCATGGGCGTCCTGGAGGCGACGCTGCCGCTGCGGCCGTGGGGCTTCCCGTACGCGCTGTTCCTGCTCTGCGCGAGCGGCCGGCTGCTGGGCACCCGGGTCGCGCTGGTCAGCGTCGGCGCCGCGGAGATCGGCAGCAGGCCCACGCGGGCCCTGGTGCGCTGGTCGGCCCGGCTGGCCGCGTACCGCTCGTACCGGGACGAGCCGTCCCGCGACGCGATGCGGGCGATGGGCGTGGACACGACGGGCGACGAGGTCTACCCCGACCTCGCGTTCGCCCTGCCGGCGCCCCGGTCCGAGGCGCCCTCCGGCGTCCCCGGCACGGTCTGCGTGGGCGTGATGGACTTCCACGGCGGCAACGACGACCGCGCGCGGGCCGGGGAGATCCACCGGCGCTACCTCGACGGAACGGTCGGTTTCGTCCGCGCGCTGGTCGAGGAGGGCCGGCCGGTCCGGCTGCTCACGGGGGACGAGTGCGACGCGTCGGTGGTCGCGGCGATCCTGGACGCGGTGGACTCCCCGCTGGTCACGGCCGCCGGGACGGCCTCGCTGGCCGACCTGATGAAGGAGACGGCCGCCGCGGACAGCGTGGTGGCGGCCCGGTACCACAACCTGGTCTGCGCGCTGAAGACCGGCACCCCGGTGCTCGCGGTGAGCTACGCGGCCAAGAGCGACACGCTGATGGAGCGGATGGGCCTGGGCGCGTACTGCCACCCGGCACGCGAGGTCGACGCCGGGCGGCTGCTCGGGCAGTTCCGGGAGCTGGAGGAGCGGTCGGCCGGGCTGCGCCGGGTCCTGGCCGGGCGGAACGAGGACGTGGCACGGCAACTCCGGCTCCAGTTCGACGCCTTGACGAAGGTGCTGTTCCCCGCGACCGACCGGGCCCACGCCCTGGAGGAGAAGTGATGAAGGTGACCGAAGTGCCGGAGGTGGCCGGCGCGTTCCTGTTCGAGCCGACGCCGTACGCCGACGAACGCGGCTTCTTCTGCCGCACGTTCGACGCCGAGGTGGTCCGCTCGGTGGGACTCGACCCGGGCGCCTTCGTCCAGGACAGCGTGTCCCGCTCGGTCCGCGGCGTGCTGCGCGGGCTGCACCTGCGCTCCGGCGCCGGCGAGGCGAAGCTGGTGCGGTGCTCGTACGGGAGGATCTTCGACGTCGTCGTGGACCTGCGGCCGGACTCGCCGACCTACCTCGGCCGGGCCTCCTTCGAGCTGTCCGGCGAGACGCAGGCGACCGTGTACGTCCCGGCCGGGTGCGCGCACGGCTTCCAGGCGCTGACCGAGACCGCCGACACCTCGTACCGGATCGACCGTCCGCACGACCCGGCCGAGGACGTGACCATCGCCTTCGACGACCCGGAGCTGGCCATTCCGTGGCCGCTGCCGGCCGCCTCGATGTCCCAGCGGGACCGGGAGGCGCCGAGCCTCGCCGAGGTCCTGAAGCAGAGGGAGGGCTGACGTCACCGTGGACACCGAACTCACCATGGACTCAGCGGAGTTCACCCTGCCCCGGTCGGTGCGGGCGAACGAGCGGCTGCACGCCCTGGTGCCCGGGGGCGCGCACACCTACGCCAAGGGCGACGACCAGTACCCCGAGCACCTGGCCCCGGTCATCAGCCACGGCCGGGGCGCCCACGTGTGGGACGTCGACGGCAACCGGTACGTCGAGTACGGCTCCGGCCTGCGGTCGGTGAGCCTGGGCCACGCCCACCCGCGGGTCCTGGAGGCGGTGCGGCGCGAACTCGGCCGCGGCGCGAACTTCGTCCGGCCGTCGGTCCTGGAGGTCGAGGCCGCGGAGCGGTTCCTGGCCACCGTGCCGACCGCGGAGATGGTGAAGTTCGCGAAGAACGGCTCCGACGTCACCACCGCGGCGGTGCGCCTCGCCCGGGCCGTGACCGGGCGCCCGCGGGTGGCCGTCTGCGGCGACCACCCGTTCTTCTCCGTGGACGACTGGTTCATCGGCACCACGCCGATGTCCGCCGGCATCCCGGCGGCGACCACCGAACTGACCGTGGCCTTCCCGTACGGGGACCTGGCCGCCACGGAGGAACTGCTCACCCGGTACCGGGACGAGGTGGCCTGCCTGATCCTCGAACCCGCGGGCCACACCGAGCCCCCGCCCGGCTACCTGGCCGGCCTGCGCGAGCTGGCCGACCGGCACGGCTGCGTCCTGGTCTTCGACGAGATGATCACCGGCTTCCGCTGGTCCGAGGCGGGCGCCCAGGGCCTGTACGGCGTGGTCCCCGACCTGTCCACGTTCGGCAAGGCGCTGGGCAACGGCTTCGCCGTCTCCGCGCTGGCGGGGCGCCGCGAGCTGATGGAGCGGGGCGGGCTGCGGCACTCCGGCGACCGGGTGTTCCTGCTGTCCACCACGCACGGCGCGGAAACGCACTCGCTGGCCGCGGCGATGGCGGTGCAGACCGTCTACACGGAGGAGGGCGTCACCGCACGGCTGCACGCCCTGGGCGAGCGGCTGGCCGCCGGGGTGCGGGAGGCCGCCGCCGGCATGGGTGTCGGCGACCACGTCCTCGTACGGGGCCGGGCCAGCAACCTGATCTTCGCCACCCTCGACCAGGACCGGCAGCCGTCCCAGGCGTTCCGCACCCTGTTCCTGCGCCGGCTCCTCGCGGGCGGGGTGCTGGCCCCGTCGTTCGTGGTGAGCAGCGCGCTCGACGAGGCCGACATCGAGCACACCGTCGACGTGGTGGCCCAGGCGTGCGCGGTGTACCGGAAGGCGCTGGACGCCGGGGATCCCACGCCCTGGCTGGCCGGGCGGCCGGTCAAACCGGTCTTCCGCCGCCTGGCCTGACGGGGCGCCGGCGCCGCTCGCCGCCGGGGCCCGTCCGGCCCGGGCCGTCACCGCCGGGGCCCGTCCGGCCCCGGCCGTCACCGCCGGGGCCCGTCCGGCTTCGCGCCGTCACCGCCGGGGCATGTCCGGCGGATCGAGCCGGGTCCGCGGACCCCGGTCCGCCGGACGGGCCCCGGCGGCGTCCGCCGTCCGGTCGACCAGCCACGCCGTCGCCGGCGTCACCGCCAGCGCGGTGCACCAGCCGCCGAGGACGTCCGTCGGGTAGTGCGCGCCCAGGGCTACCTGGGCCCAGCCCATGACGGCACCGGCGGCGAGCGCCGCGGTGGACACGAGCAGCGCGCCGGCCGTCCGGCCGGCGCCGCCGATGGCGAGCAGCGTCAGCGAGACGGCCAGGGCGGTGAGGAAGGCGGTGTGCCCGCTCGGGTAGGACAGGTACCCGCCGTTGATCGTCCGGCCCACCACGTGCTTGAGCAGCGTCGTCGTCACCACGGTCAGGCCGGCGCCGGCCACGACGAGCACCGCCGCGCGCGGGCGCCGCAGCAGCAGGCAGCCCGTCACCACGGCCAGGACCAGCACCGCCGCCCCGACCGGCTCTCCCAGGAAGTCGGCGGCCAGGGCGGCCCGCTGCCACCACGACGGCCGCGCCCCGTCCACCAGGGCCCCGACCCGTACGTCCGCCGCGCCGGGCCGGCTGTCGTCCGCGTGCAGGATCCCGAGCAGCACGACCGCCGACGCGGCCAGGACGCCGGCGAACCCGAGCCACCCCCGCTGCGCGGCGGGCAGCACCGGAGGCGCCGGCCGGCCCGTCGTCGGAACACCTCGGCCGGTCCGTGACACGTGAGCCCCCCGTCGTCGCCGGCCCGCTCCCCGCCCCGGTCGAGGGCGCCGTGACCGGCCTCCGCGGTCACCCTAGCCAAGGTTCCGTGACGGCACCGGTCCCTCCTCGAAGCGCGAGGCGAGGGCGCTGGGCCACCAGGCGCGGGGGCCGATGTCGAGCACGAGGGCGGGGACCAGCAGGGACCGTACGACCAGGGTGTCCAGGAGCACGCCGAAGGCGACGATGAACGCGATCTGGACCAGGAAGGCCAGCGGGATCACCATCAGGGCGGCGAAGGTCGCCGCGAGGACCACGCCGGCTGAGGTGATCACCCCGCCCGTGGTCGTCAGCCCGCGCAGCACGCCCCGGCGCGTGCCGTGCACGAGGCTCTCCTCGCGCACCCGCGACATCAGGAAGATGTTGTAGTCCACGCCGAGGGCGACCAGGAAGACGAACCCGTACAGCGGGACGGAGGCGTCGGTGCCGCTGAAGCCCAGCACGTGCTGGAAGAGCAGCGCGGAGACCCCGAGCGTGGCGAGGAAGTTGAGGGCGACGGTCGCCACCAGCAGGACCGGCACGAGCAGCGAGCGCAGCAGCCCGGCCAGGATGAGCAGGATGACGGTCAGGACGACGGGCACGATCAGGTTCCGGTCGCGCGCCGAGGTCTGCTGGGTGTCGTACTGCTGGGCCGTGTAGCCGCCGACCAGGGCGTCGGCGCCGGGTACGGCGTGGACGCCCTCGCGCAGCCGCCGGACGGTGTCCTTCGCGGCGTCGCTGTCGGCCGCGGCCTCGAGGGTGGCGTCCAGGCGTACCCGGCCGTCCACGACCAGGGGTTCGCCCGGGCCGCCTCCGCCCGGGCGGCCGCCGCCCGCGGTGACGGGGCGTACGGCCGCCACGCCCTCGGTGCCCTCGGCCGCCGCCCGTACCGCGGCCGCCCGGCCGGCGTCGGTGATGATGACGGCCGGGTTGCCGGAGCCCGCGGGGAAGTGCCGGGCGAGGGTCTGCTGCGCGCCGACGGAGGGCGCGTCGTTGACGAAGATCTCGTCCAGCGGCACGCCCTTCGACGACAGGGCCGGGGCGAAGGCGGCCAGCACGCACAGCAGGAGTGCGGTGCCGGCCCACACCCGCCGGGGTGCGCGGTCGACGAGTGCGGCGACGCGCTGCCAGACGCGGTGCCCCTCGGCGGTGGCGTCGGCCGGTTTCGGGGTGGCGGGCCAGTAGGCGGCGCGGCCGAGCAGCGCCAGGACCGCGGGCAGGAAGGTCAGGGTGGTCAGCACGGCGCAGAGGATGCCGATGGCGCCGACGGGGCCCAGGGCGCGGTTGTTCGTCAGGTCGCTGGCCAGCAGGGCCAGCAGGCCGAGCGCCACGGTCGCGGCGCTCGCGGTGACGGCTCCGGCCGAGCGGCGCACGGCGGCGCGTACGGCGGCGACGCGGTCCCCCCGTACCGCGAGCTCCTCGCGGAAGCGGGCGGCGAGCAGCAGGGCGTAGTCGGTCGCCGCCCCGATCACCAGGATGGAGAGGATCCCCTGCACCTGGCCGTCGACGCGCACCACGTCGCGGGCGGCGAGCGCGTAGACCACGGCGCAGGCGAGCCCGAGGGCGAACACCGCGCTGATGATGATCACGAAGGGCAGCAGGACGCTGCGGTAGACGAGCAGCAGGATCAGCAGGACGGCGCCCAGCGCGACCCCCAGCAGCAGGCCGTCGATCCCGGCGAAGGCGTCGGAGAGGTCGGCCTGGGTGGCCGCCGGGCCGGCGATCGCCACCGAGGTGCCCGGTACCCGCTCGGCGGCCCGCCGTACCTCGGCCAGCACCTCCGGGGTCCGCTCGCCCAGGTCGGGTTCCAGGGGTACGACGGCCTGGACCGCCTCCCCGTCGGCCGAGACGAGGGCGGGGGACGGCGGGCCCGCGACGCCGGGGCGTCCGGCGAGCCCCGCGGCCGCCTGCGTGGCCGCGCGCTGCCGGTCTGCGGACACGCGGCCGCCGTCGTCGGCGGTCCACACGACGATCGCGGGGACGGACGCCGACGTCTCGAAGGCCTTGCGGGCCTGGAGGACCCGGGTCGACTCGGCGCTGCGCGGCAGGAAGGCGGCCTGGTCGTTGGTGGCGACCTCGCCGAGCCTGCCCGCGTAGGACCCCAGGGTGCCGCCGATGCCGAGCCAGACGAGCACGAGCGCCAGGGGCACGGCCCAGCGGGCCCAGCGGGCTGCGTTTCTCACGTCACTTCCCCACTTCGTTCAATCATCGAGAATCTCAATCATCGAGAGATCTTATGCTGAGCGCATGCGTGACGCGGACACCCCCCCGGCTTCCCCCTCGGCTTCCCCCTCGGGTTCCCATCCGGCTTCTCCCTCGACCTCCCTTCCGGCCGAGGACCCGATCGGGTTGCAGTCCTTCGCGGTGTTGCTGCGCCGGATGAACGCCGAGTTCAACCGGGTCGCGCAGGAGTTCGCCCAGTCCCAGGGCCTCCACCTCACCGACGTCCAGGCCCTGATCGCCGTCCTGGAGGCGGAGGCGCACGGCGAGGGCGCGCTGACGCCGGGCCGGCTCGGAAAGCAGATGAACCTCACCTCGGGGGCGACGACCGCCTGCCTCGACCGCCTGGAGAAGGCGGGCCACATCCGCCGCGTCCGGTCGGCACACGACCGGCGCATCGTCCACCTCCACTACGCGGAGGCCGGCCGGGAGGTGGCACGGGACTACTTCCGGCCGCTGGCCACGCTCACCGACGCCACCCGCGCCGCCTTCACCTCCGACGAGCTGCACGTCGTGGTGCGCTTCCTCACGGAGATGAACCGGCAGCTCGCCCTCGTCCGGCGCTGACGGCGCGCCGCGCGGCGGTACGACCGCGGGCACGGCCGCGAACGCGGGCACGGCCGGGCGGCGGCCGCGGGTACGGGCACAGGCACGGCCGGGCGGCGGCCGCCGGTACGGGCACGGCCGGGCGGGTGAACTCGTGGCCCGCGCCGCGCCCCGCCCCACGGCGGCGCGGCAGGCCCGTCCGGCCCCGTGCCACGATGGCACCGCCCGCCCCCCATCACCCTTCTGTGCCGTCCGGGCGAGCGCTGGTCTCCGCGAAGGGCGGTGTGTCCGTTGGCCGTTGAGCACGACGCGATCGTGGTGGGCGCAGGGATGGCCGGTCTGGCCTGTGCCGCGGACCTCGTGGAGGCCGGCCTCCGCGTCGTCCTCCTGGAAGGGTCAGACGGCCCCGGCGGGCGCGTCCGCACCGACCGGCGGGACGGCTTCCTGCTGGACCGCGGCTTCCAGGTCTTCAACACCGCCTACCCGCAGGTCAAACGGCGCTTCGACCTGCGCGCGCTGCGCCTGCACCCCTTCACCCCCGGCGTGGTGGCCCACACGCCGTCCGGGCCGGTACGCCTGGTGGACCCGAGCCGCCGCCGGGAGGGCGCCCGCACCCTGCTGCCGGGCCGTGCCCTCTCGGCCCGCGACCTGGCGGCACTGTCGGCCCTCACCCTGCGGGACGCGTTCCTGCCCGCCCGCGCCCTCAAGGGCCGCGGCGACCGCAGCACCCGGGAGGCACTGCGCCGGGCCGGACTGACCCCGGCCCTCGTGGACCACGTCCTGCGGCCGTTCCTCTCCGGCGTCTTCCTGGAGGACCGGCTGGAGACCTCCGCCCGCTACTTCCACCTGGTGTGGCGGAGCATGGCCCGCGGCACCCTGTGCCTGCCGGCCGAGGGCATCGGCGCGGCCGCCGCGCAGCTGGCCGCGGCGCTGCCGGAAGGGACGCTGTGGCCGGGCACGCCGGTGGCGGCGGTCACCGACACGGGCGTCCTCCTGGCCGACGGCCGCGACCTGGCCGCCCGTACCGTGGTCGTGGCGACCGACGCCCGCACCGCGGCCGCCCTGCTGCCGGGACTGGCGGTACCGGCCCAACGCACCGCCACCACCTTCTACTACGCCGCCGACGACGCACCCCTGACGGAGCCGGTCCTGCTGCTCGACAGCACGATGACGGTCCTGAACACGTGCGTCCTCAGCGCGGTGGTCCCCGGCTACGCTCCCCCGGGCACGGCACTGGTCTCGGCCTCCGTCCTGGGCACGGACACCCCGGAACGCGAACGCACGGTCCGCCGCAGGCTGGGCGAGCTGTACGGCTCCGACCCCGCCCGCTGGCAGCTGGTGGCCACCTACCCGGTCACGGACGCGCTCCCGGCCATGCCGCCGCCCTGGCCCCTGACCCGCACCACCCGCTTCGCCCCGGCCCGCTACGTCTGCGGCGACCACCGCGCCACGGGCTCGGTCCAGGGCGCCCTCGCCTCGGGCACCCGCGCGGCCCGCGAAGTCCTCGCAGACCTCACCCGGACCCGGCTTCGTCGAGGAGGTCGTGATGCCGGGCCAGGGCACTCGCGCGCAGCCTCTCGCGAAACCCTTCGTCGGCCGCTCCACGGGTCTTGATGGTGTGGCAGTTCGGACAGAGGGCGATCATCGCGCGGGGCAGGTCCTCGCCGCCCTTGGCGTGGTCGTCGACATGGTCCACTTCCAGGAGGTACGCCCCGCTCCGGCTGCGGACGGGCATCGCCGCCCGGGAGGGCGGGCGGCAGGGAGTAGTGGCCCGTCGAGGCATCCCACTCGCCCTCGAACTCCGCGTGCCGCAGCCGCGCGCACTCCCAGCGGCTCCGCCCCAGCACCGCGAGGGTGTCCGCGGTCTCGCGCCACAGGGTGCCCTCCGGGAGGCCGTCGCCGGCCCATGTGTATTCACCGGCCGTGTAGAGGGCGGCGTACTGCATGTTGCGTCCGTGGGTGACGACGCGCTTCCCGGAAAGCCTCCGCAGGAGTTCGTCGTCCACTTCGCCGAAGGCGGGCGCCGCCCCGACCTCCTCGGGCGTCACCCCGTGGAGGTCGAGGCGGCGGATGAACGAGGAGTCCCAGCCGGGGTCGACGAGCTGGTGCCACATCGTCCGGCCGGTCGCCGACGTGAGGGCCAGCTCGTACGGCGTCGCGCGCGCGAGCGGTTCCGTGGCCGGTGCCGGTGAGCCGACGGCGTTGACGGCGAGGACGACGGTGTCCGGATCCGCCAGGACCTCCTGCGCCCAGTCCTGCGCGGCCCGGCGGTCGGCCTCCAGCTGCTCGGGGTCCGGCGGCACCGCGAAGGCCGTCGCCTGACCCGCGACGTACACCGGCGCCGGCCTGTACACGGTTTCGGTCCACCCGTCACCGCCCCGCCCGCCCGCCGGTCCGGGGATGCGGACCGTCTTCGGCGGGCCGAGGACGTAGCCGTCCGGCCGGAACAGGTTGCGGGGGCGGAGCCCGGCCTTCCGCAGCGAGGCGACCGTGCGCAGCCCCGCCGGAGGCCTGGGGTACTCGAGGAGGAGCCTGCGCAGTCTCTCGATGCCCTGCCGCTCCGCACCGCTGACGTAGACCGGGGCGCCGAAGCCCGCGGGTATGGCGCCGCACACGAGGTGCTCGGCGCCGCGAGGGCGGAACGGCGGGTCTTCGAAGTCGGTGAACATCTCCACCTCACGGGCAGGGCCGGCCGGGCCGGGCTACGGACGGATCACGGCGGGACGAATCCCGGCGGACAGCACCCGAGCCCAGAGCGCGGCACCCCCGGCCGGACGCGAGGCGGGCGTGGGTCGGTCGGGTTGCGGTCGGGGGGAGTTCGCGCGCGTGCGGGGCCGGGGGTCAGGGGCCCAGGCGGAACCAGCGCTCCTCGCCCGGGGCGACGTGTTCGCGGCGGCCGTCCGGGAGGACCAGGGGGACCGGGCCCAGGGGCGACGGCGGCACGCTCACGCCCAGGCGGCCGGGGCGGAAGCGGATGCGGATGTCCCGGTGGCCGGCGTAGCAGAGGGAGAAGGCGGAGCCGGGGATTCCGGAGAGCGCGACGGGGTCGATGCGCAGGCCGCCGCCGGTCGGTTCGAGTCCCACGACGCCCCGCTCGACGAGGTCGAGGGTGCCGGCCATGGCCCCCAGGTGGATGCCCTCGCCGGTGGTGCCGCCCTGCACGTCCGTGATGTCGCTGAGCAGGGCTTCCCGGCAGTACTGCCAGGCGTCCGCGCCCTGCTGCCGGGCGAGCACCCAGCCGTGGACCAGGCTGCTGAGCGTCGATCCGTGGCAGGTGCGCCGCAGGTGGTACGCCACGGTCCTGCGCCACAGTCCGTCGTCGAAGCCGTAGCCCAACCGGCTGAAGAGGGCGGCGAGTTCGGCGGGGGCGAAGAGGTAGCCGAGCATCAGGGTGTCGGCCTGCTTGGACGCCTGGTAGCGGTTGGGCGAGTCCCCCTCGGCCTCCAGGATGCGGTCGAGCCGGCGGATGTCGTGGTACCGGGCGCGGTACTCCGCCCAGTCGAGCTCGGCTAGTTCGCCGTAGCCGTGGAACTGGCTGATCACGTCCTGGTGGAACGGCACGTACAGGCGGCGCGAGACGTGGTCCCAGTGCCGGAGCGCCTCCCGGCCGCAGCCGAGCTGTGCGAGGAGCTCGGCGCGCCGGGCCGCCGGGAGTTCCTCGTACAGGTCGAGCGCGCGGGCGAGCACCCAGGCGGCGGTGACGTTCGTGTACGCGTTGTCGTCGATGCCCGGGACATCGGCGTCCGGGTAGGCGTCGTGGTACTCGTCGGGGCCGACGACCCCGCGGATCCGGTAGCGGCGGAGCGATTCGTCCCAGGTCGCGGTGGAGGCCCAGAAGTGCGCGACGTGCAGCAGGAGTTCGGCGCCCGGCCCGTGCACGAAGCCGGTGTCGCCGCTCGTCCGGCCGTACCGCCAGACGTTCCACGCGACGGCCGAGCCGACGTGGTGCTGGAGGTGGGAGTGGTCCGGCAGCCACCGGCCGGAGCGCGGGTTGAGGTGCAGCCGCTGCGTCTCCTCGGCCCCCGAACTGCCGCTCTGCCAGGGGAACATCGCACCGCCCGCCCCGCTCCGGCGGGCCGCCTCCCGGGCCGCGGGCAGCCGCCGGTACCGGTACATGAGGAGGGAGCGGGCCGTCCCGGGGAAGTGGAGGGAGAGGTACGGCATCACGAACAGCTCGTCCCAGAACACGTGCCCCCGGTACGCCTCGCCGTGCAGGCCCCGGGCCGGGACGCCGGCGTCCAGGTCGGCGGTGTGGGGCGAGAGCGTCTGCAGGACGTGGAAGGCGTGCAGGCGCAGGATCCGGCCCGTGTCGTGCGGGACCGCCAACTCGCCTTCGCTCCACAGCCGTTGCCACGCGGCCCGGTGGGCCGCCAGGAGCGAGGGGAAGTCCGGGGCGCGTGCGGCGTACTCGGCGCTCCTGCGGACGGGGTCGTCGAAGGGGCGGTCGAGCGAGCTGAAGAGGGCCGCGGTCTTCACGACCACGGCCGGCGCGGCCCGGCTGACCGGCAGCACGAAGGAATGCCCGGCGGCGGTCCCCGTCACCGTCCGGCGGACCTCGGCCGGCTGCCGCGGCACGGCCCGTACGGCGAGGCCGACCCGGATCCGGGAGCCGGTCGTGGTGCAGGACAGCCAGGCCGTGCCGGCCGCGTCCACCCCAGCGCGGTGGCCGGCGAGGTGGCGCCCCGCGAGGGCGCGGTAGCGGTCGACGCCGCTGTTGGCCACGTCGCCGTCGAGGACGGACTCGGCCTCGATCCGGCCGCTCCACCCGTACACGCGGAACACGGTGCGCTGCGCGGCCAGGTACGGGTCGCCCATGTGGACGAGGCGGGTGTGGGTGACGCCCAGCCGGCGCCCGTCCGGGTCCTGGAACAGCATCCGGCGGGTGAGCGTCCCGGCGTGCAGGTCCAGCGTGACGCGGCAGTGGCGCAGGGCGGGGTGGTCCGGCGTGAGCCAGTCCCCCGGCGGCCCGCCGTCGGGCAGGCAGCGGTACCTCAGGGCGGTCCAGTCCGGCAGCCGGACCGTGTCCTCGTTGGAGACCTCCCGGCCGCCGACGACGGAGGTGAGCCGGTCGTAGCAGCCGGCGAGGTACGTGGCCGGGTAGTGGACGTCGTCGGCGACGCACTCGGGGGCCGCACCGCGGGTCGCGAAGCGGCCGTTGCCGAGGGTGCACAGCGACTCGACGAGCCGCTCGGCCCCCGGGTCGTACCGCGGGTACTCCCAGCACCAGGGCGCGGTCACGGCCGGCCGCCCGTGAGTGCGGCGGGCAGTCCGGAGAGGTCCCGGAGCACGAGGTGGGCGCCCCGGGCGCGCAGGGCCCGGTCCCCGGCCGGGCCGCCCTCGCGGTCGAGGCCCACGACCAGGCCGAACCCGCCCCGGCACCCGGCCTCGACGCCGGCGAGGGCGTCCTCCACCACGGCGGTGTGCGCGGGGTCCGCGCCGAGCCGGGCCGCGGCCTCGTGGAACAGGGCCGGGTCGGGTTTGCCGGGCAGGGCCAGTACGGCGGCCAGCTCGCCGTCGACGACGGTGCCGAGGAGGCCGGCGAGGCCGGCGGACTCCAGCAGGGCCCGGGCGTGCCGGGATGCCGAGACCGCCGCGCAGGGGATCCCCGACCGCGACAGGCGCAGCAGGACGGGGCGCACGTCGTCGAACGCGCGGGCGGCCCCGGTCCGCAGCGCCGCGGAGAACACCCGCTCCTTGCGGGCGGCGACCGCGTGGACGGTCGCGCAGCCGGGCGGGTCCTCGGGCCGCCCCGGGGGCAGGCGGATCGCGCGGGCGGCCAGGAAGGCCCGTACGCCGTCGAGCCGGGACCGGCCGTCGACCAGTTCCCGGTACTCGCGCACGGCGTCGAACGGGCGCGGCGGGTCCCGGCCGGGCGGCTGCCACTCGGCGAGGCAGCCGTCGAAGGTCTCCTTCCAGGCGGCGGCGTGGCGGGCCGCCGTGTCGAGGAGGACCCCGTCCGTGTCGAAGACGACGGCGCGCAGCGCGCTCATCCCCCGTGCACCACCCGGCGGCCGGTGACCCGGTCCGGCGTGATCCTCATCCAGTGGCTGCGGGGGCCGCCCGCCCAGGGGTGGGAGCGGGCCGCGGCGCTCAGGCGGCGCAGCTCGGCCCCGTCGGTGACGGCGGTCAGTCCGCCCACCACCAGCACGCTCCAGCCGCCGGCGGTCACGTCGTCGATGTGGTCGATCTCGAACGCGGCCCGGGTGCCCGCGGCCCGGGCCGCGGGGCTCTCCGCGGCCGTCCGGAAGGCCACGCCGGGGCCGGCGGTCACGTAGTTGACGGGGAAGACGGCCGGCCCTTCGTCGGTGGAGACCGCGATGCGGCCGACGCCGTGGGTGCCGAGCAGCTGCCGGCACTCGTCCTCGGGCATCGGTACGAGCGCGGTGTCGCGCCGGGCGCCGGACCGGCCGGGCGCCCGGTCCGCGCTCGCGCCGGTCAGGTCGTCGACGGTGACGCCGAGGGCGTCGGCGATGCGGAGGAGCGTGCCGATCGCCGGTGTCGCGGCATGGTCCTCCAGGTAGGCGACGTAGTTGGCGTCGGCGCCGCAGCGCCGGCCCAGCTCCTCCCGGCTGAGGCCGAGGGCCTCGCGCCGGGCCACCAGCCGCCGGCCCAGGTCCGTGCGGCCGGGCGGCGCGCCGGGCGCCCCGCCCGGAGGACCGTAGGCCGTGCCCCGCGCCCCGCCGGATGCCTCGCCCTGCACTCCGTACGCCGTGCCCCGCGCCGTTCCCTGTGTCTCTCCGAGCACCTCGCCCTGCGCCTCGCCCGACGTCTGCCGTGCGCTGCTCCGGCTCCTCTTCACGGCGTTCACGGTGATCACGGCTCCCGGGACGGTACGGCGGCGGCGACCGTGTCGTGCTGCGGCCCGCCGAGCACGACCTTCAGGGCGCCGGTGTCGGCGGCGCGGGAGAAGACGTCGTACGCCTCCTCCATCTGCCGGAGCTCGAAGCGGTGGGTGACCAGCTCGGCGCCGGGGAGGCGGCCGGCGGCCATCATCCGCATCAGCATGGGCGTGGACCGGGTGTCGACGAGACCGGTGGTGATGGTCACGTCCTTGATCCACAGGTCTTCGAGGTGCAGGGTGGCGGGTCTGCCGTGGACACCGATGTTGGCCACCCGGCCCCCGGGCCGGACCATCCGGGTGCACATCTCGAAGGCCTCGGGCACGCCGACGGCCTCGATGACGACGTCCGCGCCCAGCCCGTCGGTCAGGTCCTCGACCAGCCGTTCGGGCTGCTCGCGGGCGGCCACGACGGCGTCGGCGCCGAGGTCCCGGGCGGCCGCGAGGCGGGCGGCGGCGAGGTCGACGGCGATGATGCGGAACGGGCTGTAGAGGCGGGCGGCGGCGATGGCCGCCAGGCCGATCGGGCCGGCGCCGACCACGACGACGGTGTCGCCGGGGCGCACCTCGCCGTTGAGCACGCCCACCTCGTAGGAGGTCGGGTAGATGTCCGCGAGGAGCACGGCGTCGTGGCTCGCGAGGCTGCTGGGCAGGGGGTGGACGGAGAGGTCGGCGAAGGGGACGCGTACGTACTCGGCCTGCGTGCCGTCGATGGTGTGCCCGAGCACCCAGCCGCCGCCCCCGCGGCACTGGCCGTACCGCCCCTCGCGGCAGAAGCGGCAGCGTCCGCAGGCCGAGATGCAGGAGATCAGCACCCGGTCGCCGGGGCGTACGGTGCGGACGTCGCCGCCGGTCTCGACGACGGTGCCGACGGCCTCGTGGCCCAGGATCCGGCCGGGCTCCACCTCGGGGACGTCGCCCTTGACGATGTGCAGATCGGTGCCGCAGAGGGTGACGGCGTCGACCCGGACGATCACGTCGGCGGCGTCCTTGACCGAGGGGTCCGGTACGTCCTGCCAGGAGGTCTGTCCGGGCCCGTGGAAGACGAGTGCCTTCATGGCGCGGCCTTCTCTCTGTGTGCGGTGCGATGCGGTGGTCACCGTCAGGGTGTGCCACCGGCCCGCCGCCCCGCTTGGGCCGGTCGGGCCCCATCGGGGTCCGGACGGGCCTCGCGCCGGCCCTTCCAGCGTCCCGCGGCCCTGCACCGCCGCAACCGGGACGAGGGCGGCGCCGGTTTCAGCGGCGCCGCCACTCCTCGGCCAGGAGGCGGTAGGAGCGGACCCGGTCGGCGTGGTCGTGCGTGATGGTGGTGATCAGCAGCTCGTCGGCCCCGGTGGCCTCCTGGAGCCGCTCCAGGTGGTCGGCGACGGTCCGTGCCGAGCCGACGAACCGGGTGTCCACCCGGTCGGCGACGAGTTCCGTGTCCGCCTCCGACCAGGGCAGGGCGCGCGCCTCGGCGGGCGTGGGGTAGGGGACGGCCCCCTCGGCGGTACGGATGCTGCGCACCCAGGGCGCGTACCCGGTGGCCAGTTCCCGGGCGGTCGCGTCGTCCTCGGCGACCACGACGTCGGCGGACACCGTCAGGTACGGGCGGTCCAGCTCGGCCGACGGCTTGAACGCGGCCCGGTAGCCCTCGGCGGCCTCCAGCACCGTCGCGGGGCTGACGTGGTAGTTGGCGGCGAAGCGCAGCCCGTTGCGGCCCGCGGTCTCCGCGCTGACCCCGCCGCTGCTGCCGAGGATCCACACCTGTACGTCGGCCCCCTCGCCCGGCACGGCGTGCGCCTCCACGCCCTCCGGCGAGCGGTAGTCCCCCCGGAGCAGGGCGAGGACGTCGTCGACCTGCTCGGCGTAGTCCTGCGGCCGCGCGCCGGGGAGGTTCAGCAGCCGCTGCTGGAGCGCGACCCGCGGGTGGCCCAGCAGGTGCTCGAAGGAGAACCGGGGCGGGATGCGCAGCCCGTTCGGGGCGTACCCGTCGACGACGGGGGTCACGGGTCCGGCCGGCCCGGTCCCGGGCGGCCGGGCCGGCCCGTCGGTGTGCCGGGGCGGCCTGCCGGCGGACCGGCCCAGGCCCAGGTCCAGGCGCCCCGGGTGCAGCGCGTCGACCAGGCCGAACTCCTCCACCGTGGACAGCGCGGTGCGGTGCCCGAGCTGCACGGCGCCGGAGCCGAGCCGGATGGTCGAGGTCGCGGAGGCGGTCAGGGCGATCACGACCGCGGGGGACGTGCCCGCGACCCCCGGATTGAGGTGGTGCTCGGCGAACCAGTAGCGGACGTAGCCGAAGGACTCGGTCCGGCGGGCCAGGTCGATGCTGTGCCGCAGCGCGTCGGCGGCGGTGGAACCGGACGGGACGGGGACCAGGTCGAGGACCCCCAGGGGGATGCCGGACACGGCTGGCTCCTTACGGGTCGGGGAAGGCGGGGTCGGGAGGGCGGGCCGGGAGGCGGGGCCGGGAGACGCCGTCGGGGAAGGCGGGATCGGGAAACGCGGGCGAGGCGGCGGGCCGGGCCTCAGGGAGCCGCGGCCTGCCGGTCCGCGGTGCGCCGGGCCGCCGCCCCGGCGTGCGGCGCCGCGAGCCCGAGGTGGTCGCGCAGGGTGGCGCCCTCGTACTCGGTACGGAAGACACCGCGCTCCTGGAGGAGCGGGACCACGGTGTCGGCGAACCCGTCGAGCCCGCCCGGCGTGATGTGCGGGACCAGGATGAAGCCGTCGGCCGCGTCCGCCTGCACCAGGTCGTCGATCGCCCGGGCGACGGTGGCGGCGGAGCCGACGAAGGTCTGCCGGGAGGTGGTCGCGATGACGAGCTCCCGGATCGACAGCTTCCGGGCCCCGGCGAGCTCGCGCCACTTCCGGGCGGTGTCGAGCGGATCGCGGAACCCCCGCACGCTCGCCCGGCCGAGGGCCACGGTGTTCTCGCCGGGCACGGGGTCGACCTCCGGCAGCGGGCCGTCGGGGTCGTAGCCCGACAGGTCCCGGTTCCACACGTGTTCCAGGTACTTGATCGCGGTCTGCCCGCTGACCTGGAGGCGGCGGACCTCGTGCGCGGTCTCGTGCGCCTCGGCGTCGGTGTCGCCGAGCACGAAGGTGGCCGCGGGCAGGATCTTCAACTCCGCGGGCGAACGACCGTACTTCGCCAGCCGGCGCTTCACGTCGGCGTAGAACTCCCGGCCCTCGTCGAGCGTCCCGTACCGGCTGAAGATCGCGTCGGCGCCCGCTGCGGCGAACTCGCGGCCCTCGTCGGAGTCGCCCGCCTGGAAGACCACCGGGCGGCCCTGGGGGCTGCGCGGCACGTTGAAGTGGCCCTCGACGTCGAAGTGCCGCCCCCGGTGGGCGAAGGCCCCGGCCCGCGCGTCCCGCAGGAAGGCGCCCGAGACGGGGTCGGCGAGGACCTCGGTGCCGTCCCACGAGTCGAACAGCTCGATCGCGGTGGCCAGGAACTCCCTCGCCCGGGAGTAGCGCTCCTCGCGCGGCAGGAATCCGCCGCGCCGGAAGTTCTCCCCGGTGAAGGCGTCCCAGGAGGTGACGACGTTCCACGCGGCCCGGCCCGCCGAGAGGTGGTCCAGTGACGCGAACTGGCGGGCCACCTCGTAGGGCTCGTTGAAGGTGGAGTTGATCGTCCCGGTCAGTCCGAGGCGGTCGGTGACGGCCGCCAGGGCGGCGAGCACCGTGAAGGTGTCGGGTCTTCCGACCACGTCCAAGTCGTAGATCCGGCCGCCCTGTTCGCGGAGCCGGAGCCCTTCGGCGAGGAAGAGGAAGTCGAACCTGGCGCGTTCGGCGGTCCGCGCGAAGTGGACGAACGAGTCGAAGTCGATCTGGCTGCCGGCCGCCGGGTCGCTCCACACGGTGGTGTTGTTGACGCCGGGGAAATGGGCCGCGAGATGGATCTGCTTGAGCGGCTTGCTGCTCATGACGGTCCTTACGGGTCCGGGGCCAGGGGTCCGGGGCCAGGGGTCAGGGGTCAGAGGTCTGGGATCAGGGCTCAGGCGGCGGGCGGGGCGGCGTAGCGGCCGCGCGGGCGCGGCAGGCCCAGCAGTCCGCGCAGGGTGTCCGCCTCGTACGCGCGGCGGAAGACCCCGCGGCGCTGGAGCTCGGGCACCAGCCCCCGGGTGATGGCGGGCAGGTCGTGGGCGAGTACGCCCGGCCACAGCCGGAAGCCCGACAGGCCGGCCGTCCGCCAGTCCTGGAGCAGGTCCGCGAGGTGCGCGGACGTCCCGGTGAAGACCGCGGCGTCACCGCGGCAGCGGGCGCCGGCCAGCACGTCGAGGCGGCCCCGGCGGGCGTCGGCGGCCGGGGCGTCCTCGTCGAGGAACACGGTGAGGTCCGCGAAGAGGTGCAGCGGCCGCGTCCCGAGCCCGGCGGCGTCCCGGGCCCGCCTGATCTCCGCGACCGCGGCGCGGAGGGCGCCGGTGTCGTGCGCGGCGAGGTACCCGACGTCCGTGGAGCGGGCGATCAGGCCGTGGGCCGCGCTGCCGCCGGAGGTACCGGGCGCCCCGGCGACGGCCGCCGCGCTCACGAGGGGCTGCCCCTGGGGCGGGCGGGGAGTGGTCGACGGGCCCCTGACGCTGAAGTACCGGCCCTCGAAGTCGATGTGGTGCAGCTTGTCGCGGTCGACGAACCGGCCGGTGGCCACGTCCCGTATCTCGGCGTCGTCGTCCCAGCTGTCCCACAGCCGCCGGACCACCTCGACGTGGTCGGCGGCCTCCTCGTAGGCCTGCGCGTCGGGGAGCGGGACCGCCCGGCGCCCGAAGTGCCTCCCCTCGGAGGGGTCTTGCGACACGCGGACGCTCAGGCCCGCGCGCCCGCGGCTGACGAAGTCGAGGGTGGCGACGGCCTTGGAGACGTGGAAAGGCTCCGTGTGGGTGGCGGTCACGGTCGGCACCAGTCCGATGCGCCGGGTCAGCGGTGCGACACGGGCGGCGGTGAGTACGGCGTCCAGCCGCCCGCCGACCCGGTCCGTGCGCCCGTCGGACCCGTCCGCCGCGGACGACCGGAGGGCGAACGAGTCCTCGAAGGTGACGAAGTCGAGCAGGCCTGCTTCGGCCTCCGCCACGGCCTCGGCCCAGTACCGGGCGGTGAACAGCTCGCCGGGCCGGGCGCCCGGCTCGCGCCAGGCGGCAGGGTGCCGGCCCGCGCCGTCGAGCGCGACGGCGAGGTGCAGCGGCGCGGGTGACGCCGGGGGGCGGGAGGGGCCCGAGGCGGACTCCGCTGCGGATGCGGAGGCGGTTCCGGGTGCGGGACGGGGTGCGGAGGTGGTTCCGGGTGCGGGCTGGGATGCGGATGCGGATGCGGACACGTCGGATCACGCCTTCCTGATCGGCCGCGCGAGGATGCGGCCGATGCGCGTCGTGCACGGGCTGTGAGCAGGGTTACGGGCGGCCGGGCACGTACTTGTAGCCGACGCGGCGCACGGTGGAGATGCGGTTCCGGTGGGCCGCGCCGAGCTTGCGGCGCAGCCGGGCCACGTGGACGTCGACCGTACGGCCGTCGCCGATGTGCCCGTAGCCCCAGATGCCCGAGATGAGCGCGTCACGCGTGTGGACCGTGTGCGGGTGGGCCACGAAGTGGGCCAGGAGGGCGAACTCCAGGTAGGTGAGGTCCAGTTCGTGCCCGTCGACCTCGACCAGCCGGCGCGCCCGGTCGACCCGGACGGCGTCGTCGGAGTGGACCTCGGGGTCGGTTCCGAGGGCGGTTCCGAAGGCGGTTCCGAGGGCGGGACCGGCAGCGGTGCCGGGGTCGGGGGGAGGCACCGGTCCGGGAGCCGGAGGGGTCGCCGGCCCGAGGGGGTGGACCTCCGGCCGGATGCCGTGGGCCGTCATCACCGCCACCGGATCGACGTCCGCCGGCAGGAAGACGAGGTAGCCGACGCGACCGCCGCCGGTCCCGCCCGCGGGAACGCCGGGCGTGCGGTCGCCGACCACCTGGAGGCGCGGGCCGGGGTGACGGGGGGTGGAGGTGGTGGTGGACGCGGGAACTGCGGTGGTCATGGCGTGCCCCTTCGGCTGCTCGGAGTGAGGTGCGGAGGCCGGTGGTCCGGCCACCGAGGGCAGGGCGGGAACTCCCCCACGGAAGCGCCCGGGAACCCGGCTCGGCGCGCGCCGGGCCGACCCGACGGCCCCGGAGGGCGGGGGGAGGAAGAGGGCGTGACACCCGGGGACGCGGCGGCCCGGACGGCGGCACGCGTCGGAGGAGTCCCCTGCCGGAGAAGCCCTAGACGGGCCGGCAGACCGCGCTGGCGACGCGACGGAAGTCGACGTGCCGGCGGCGTACGAGCATGGGCTGCGACGGGGACATGACCACATCGTGAGGGCGCGACGGGCGGCGGTCAATGGTTCCCTACTGGTTCTGTAGGGAACCACGGACGGCGGCTCGACCCTGCACCCGTCTCCTTCCGCGAGATCTGACTGTCCACCATCCGGTCACACCCTTGCCCGACGGGCGAGTTCGGGGAAACATTCCTATCAATCCGATGGGAAAAGTAGGGATTCGGATCCGCCGTGGTGCGGTGCGCCGGGGACACCGGCCCCGCCGCGGCCTGCCGACCCGGCGCAGGGCCGCTCCCGACGGCGCGCCCGTGCCCGACCGTCCCGTCCCGTCCCATGTGACCGCCACCCGACGAACCTCCGGAGCACCCGACATGACCACCGCCACCCCCCAAGACAGCGCCGCCCGCCCGGCCCCCGCACCGGCCGGCGGCATCCGGACCTGCCGGTGACGCTCACACCGACGACACCGGCAACGGCCGGCCGGACCGCCGACGAGCAGCGCCGCACGGTCCTCCGTACGGCCCGCGACGTGGCGGACGACCTGGCCGCCGACGTCATCTCCCGGGACCGGGCCGGCGGACAGCCCGCCGACGAGACCGCCCGTCTCCGCGAGGCAGGCCTGCTGGCGGCGCTCACCCCGCCCGGGCCCGGCCGGGGGACGGACTGGCGCACCGCGTGCACCGTCGTACGGGAGGTCGCCACCGCGGACAGCTCGGTCGGCGACGTACTCGCCCGCCACTACGCGCACACCTGGAGCGGACGCTTCTACGCGAGCCGGCAGCACGCGGCCGCCCTGGAGGAGGAGTCGGCGCGCGAGCAGTGGCTCTGGACCGGCGCGGTCCGCACCCCCGGCCCCCACGACGAGCCCCAGGGACCGGACCTCACCCTGCGGCCCCGCGGCACCGGGTACGTCCTGAACGGGCGCCGGCCCGTGGACACCGCGGCCGGCGTCGCCGACCAGGTCGTGGTGGACGCCCTCTGCGCCGTGACCGGTGACGTCCTGGTCGTACGGATCCCGTCCGGCGTACCGGGGCTGGCGGTGGAACCCGCCCGTGACCGCCTCGGGCAGCGCGTGGCCGGGGCCGGCGAGGTCGTCCTCGACCGGGTCGCCGTCGGGCCCGGGCAGGTGCTGGGCCGCCGGCCGCACGACGAGGAGTCGGCCCCGCCCTTCACGGCGCTCGCCGAGCCCGCGCTCCGGCTCGCCCTGTGCCACGTCGCGCTCGGCAACGCCGGGGGCGCCCTCGCCGAGGTGCGCGACCTCAGCAGGGGCGGCCTCGGCCGCCGGCTGCCCGGAGCCGACCCGGACCTGCTCCTCACGTACGGGGAACTCGCCTCCGCCGTCCAGACCGCCACCGCCGTCGTCGACCGGGCGACCGAGGTGACGGCCCAGGCCCTTGAAGCGGGTGCGCTGCTCGACGCCGACGAGGCGGCGGGCGTCGCCGCCCTGGTCGCCACGGCCGAGACCGTGACCTCGCGGGCCGCCCTGCACATCACCACGCGGGTGCTGGAACTCGCCGACGCGCCCGGGCTGGACCGGTTCTGGCGCAACGCCCGCGTTCTGACGGCCCACCGGCCCACCGCACACCGGCTGCGCGCCATCGGCGAGCACTACCTCAACGGTCCGCACCGCGCACTGGCGGCCTTCGGCTGACCCGCCCACGCCACACCGCCACCCGCGACCTGCACCTTCGGCCGCCGGGCGCCCCGTCCCCCACCCGGCGGCCCCGCGGGCACGCCCGGCGGGGACCGTGCGGGATAATGCCCCCATGCGGATCTCAGCCAGGGCGGACTATGCGGTACGAGCCGCACTGCAGCTCGCCGCGTCGCAGGACGACGGGCCACTGAAGGCAGAAGCCATCGCCGACGCCCAGGACATCCCGCACAAGTTCCTCGAAGGCATCATGAACGACATGCGCCGGGGCGGCCTCGTGCTGAGCCAGCGCGGCGGCAACGGCGGCTACCGGCTGGCCAAGCCGGCCGAATCCATCAGCATCGCGGACGTCATCCGCGTCGTGGACGGTCCGCTCGTCTCGGTACGCGGCGTCCGCCCCCCGGACCTGTCCTACACGGGCCCCGCCGAGTCGCTGCTCCCCCTCTGGATCGCGCTGCGGGCCAACGTACGGGAGATCCTCGACGGCGTGTCGCTGGCCGACGTCGCCGCATCCGCCCTGCCGGCCGACGTCTCCGCGCTGAGCGAGACCCCCGGAGCCTGGACCAACCCCTGAGCACCCGCCTTCAGCGCCGGCCCTAGGTCGTGTCTTTCGGATCAGGCCGGGCTCGCGGGGCCTGGCACGCACGCTCGCCGCGTTGTCGTCGGTCGCCAACGCTCCGCGTTGACTCCCTCCTCCGCCTTGCGATCGCACGCACCAGGCCCCGCTCCCTGATCCGGCCTGACCCGAAAGACACGACCTAGCCCCTGCCCCCACCTGCACTTTCTCACATTCCGAGCCATCTCCGTCCAGCATGTGAACACACCCTTGGGACGGGGCCCTCACCTCTGCCACTATGCCTACCAGCCCGGTAGGAAAACTAGGAATTCGGAGGTGGCCGTGCACATGCCGTACCGCGCAGGCCGGATGACGCCTCTGACCTCCCGCCGGCACATCGACCTGGCCCGTACGTCCAGCGCCATCTGTCAGTCCGCCTGACGCGGCCCCTGGGCCGGTCTCGCCGCGCACCCACTGCGTGCGCCTGCGCCGTCCGCCACAGGGGCACCCCCTCCGGCCGGCCCCGCCGAACCCTGCCCGCACGCCTCCCGGCGCGCTCACACCTCGCGCCCCGGCATGCCCGCACCCCGCTCTTCCCGTACTTCCCGCTCCTTCGGCTCCCTCGCCACCTTCCCGTGAAAGGACACCTC
The DNA here is from genome assembly GCF_044759445.1 of Streptomyces sp. NPDC101118. NCBI lineage: Bacteria > Bacillati > Actinomycetota > Actinomycetes > Kitasatosporales > Streptomycetaceae > Streptomyces > Streptomyces sp. NPDC101118. Next base: position 51,650 of record NZ_JBIVZG010000037.1, read on the forward strand.
CGTGTCTGCCGCAAGACCGCTCACCGCCCTGCGCGCCGTTGCCCTCACCGCTGCCCTCCCCCTCCTGCTCACCGCCTGCGGCTACGGCTCCGGCGCCAAGGACGAGAAGAAGGACGAGAAGTCCAACGTCGCGGCCACCGGCAAGAAGCTCTCCGCGGACACCGTC
>NZ_JBIVZG010000038.1:0-47757 GCF_044759445.1 Streptomyces sp. NPDC101118
CACGACCTCGACCCCGTGAAGGGTCTGGTCCAGGACGGACTTCACCGCCGTCGGCAGACGCTCTGCGTCGTTGTAGACGATGACGACCACGGAGAGATCCGGGCGCGGCGCGTTCGTGTTCTCTGAGGTCTCGAGGGTCATATTCGCCCCAGCGAATACGTCATCTTCGATCGGCTCTCTTTTGCACGGGAAAACTCCGCCGCGCCGAATGGAGGTGCTTTCGCCGCGCCGAATTTTGGGGCTGGTTTTGATGCGACGGCCACCGCGGCGACCGGTCAGGCACGATACCCCAGCGGGCCTGTCCGCAGCCGCTGCCGACCGGCGCGCCCCGCGCGTGTGTGAGCCGCCCGACCCCCGCACCCGGCACCAGGGCGGCCCCCATACCAGATCATCCCGGATGAACACCAGGGTATCAGCGGGAGATTCATCACACAGAGTGAGTCGTTCGGGCGCTCGGAACGTCGGAGTGCGGTGCTTACTATGAACGGAACCTTTTCGTCTGCCGAACGCCGCGAGCTTCCGCAGGGTGTCCGCACGTCCAGCCACGGAGCCTGACACCCCATCGGGGAATCCGCGGAGCCACCGGCGTCCTGAATTGCGCGGAATGACACGGAGAGTTTTCCGGCCGCTCCGTCCGCTGATGAAATTGTGAGGCAGACCCCGCCATGACATCGACGGCGTCGACGTCCCCGACCGTTCTGCAGCCCTCCATATCCGGGCGCGGCGACCGCCCCGCCGAAACGGATCCGCTGCCGAGCCGGCTCGATTCACTCACCAGCCTGAGGTTCTTCGCGGCGTTCGCGGTCTTCGCGCACCACTTCACCGGGTACGGCCACAAGACGGGCTTCGGCACCGCGCCGCTGATCTTCCCGTACTCGCAGATCGGCGCGCATGGCGTCACGTTCTTCTTCGTGCTCTCCGGCTTCCTGCTGACCTGGGTCCACAAGCCGGAGCAGAGGGCCGGCGCCTTCTACTGGCGGCGCATCGCCCGCATCTGGCCGGCCACCCTCGTCGCCGCCGTCCCCGCCTACTACGTCTTCTACGTGATGGCCAAGGAGGACCGGGACTGGGGCAGCATCATCTCCTCGCTCTTCCTGGTCCAGAACTGGTTCCCCGGCGCGTACCCCACGCTGCCCGGCAACCCGGTCACCTGGACCCTCGGCGTCGAGCTGCTCTTCTACCTGCTCTTCCCCTTCGCGGCCCGCGTGCTGGTCCGGATGCGCACCCGGAACCTGTGGCTGCTGACCGCGGCCGGCCTGCTCGGCATGGTCGTCGTCGACCACGTGGCGTACGCGGAGCTCAGCGGCAAGATGGCCTCCTGGGTCATGCGGCACCCGCTGGTCTACATGCCCGAGTTCCTGCTCGGCATCACCCTCGCCCTGGCGGTCAAGCGGGGCTGGCGGATGCCGCTGCACCCGGCCGTGCCGGTCGCCGCGCTGGCCGCGTTCGTCTACGCGTACTACCAGGCCCGCGCCGCGCTGCCCCCGTACTGGGACCAGCAGCTGGAGGCGCTCGTCCGGCCGGGCATCGCGATCCTGGCCGCCCTGATCATGCTGGCCTTCGTCCAGCGCGAGGTCGCCGGGCACCGCGGGATCATGAACAGCAGGACGCTGATCAACCTGGGCATCTGGTCGTACTGCTTCTACCTGCTGCACCACACGGTCAGCCGCTGGGCCACGTACGAGTTCGGCCGCCTCCACGACAACAACGGCGCCCTCTTCGGCCTGCTCGGCCTCGGGCTCGTCGCGACCGCCCTGTCCTGGGCGCTGCACCGGTACGTCGAGGAGCCCGCCAACCGCTGGCTCATCCGGAACATGCCGGCCCGGCTGCGGACCCCGGTCCGCCGCTGACCACCGGGCGCCCGCCCGGTGGCCGGCGACTGGGCGCGGCTCAGCCCTCGCGCTCCGCGATCAGGGCGGTGCCCACCCGGCGGAAGCCCGCCCGCCGGTAGATCCGGGCCACGTCCTCGTCGCCGGCCGACAGGAACACCGTCCGCGCGCCGTTCGAGCGGGCCGCCGCCACCAGGGCCGCGGTCACCCCGAGCGCCAGGCCCTGGCGGCGTGCCGCGGGAAGGGTGCCGACACCCACCACCTCGGCAACGTCACCCGCCGGGTTGTACTGCCCGGAGCACAGCACCACCCCGTCCCGCACCGCCGCCGCCAGCACCGTGGTGCCGGCCGCCAGCTTCGCCGCCACGTACGCCCGGCGGCTCTCGCTCCCCGGGTCGGCCGCCTGCCGCGCCAGCTCCGCCGGCCCCGCCTCGCCCAGCGCGGTGCCGGGCGCCGCGAAGGCCAGCGCCGGCACCGTCACCGCCGCCCGCAGCAGCGGGTCGTCGGCGCCCAGCAGCCGTACCTCCGGGTGCGGCTCCGGCGCCGCGGCGTCCGGGTCAAGCACCATCAGGGGGTGGGCGTGCACCGGCAGACCGGCCGCCTCCACCGCGGCCCGCAGGCCCGGCGTCGTCTCGGCCACCCATTCGAAGGCCTCGGGCACCTTCAGCTCGCGCTGCCGGGCCAGCACCCGCTCCACGTCGGCGGCCGTCACCGGGCCGGTGCCGCCCAGCACGGGCCGGGCGTAGTACGCCCAGCCCTCGGGGTTCTCCTGGACGAACAGGGTCAGGGGGCCGAAGTCCTCGGCGCGGGCACCGCCCACGCGCGGCACCGTGTCGTAGTACCGCTCAAGATCGTCAAGTGTGGTCACGGCGCCATGGAAGCAGGATCACCCCGGCGGGGCACCCCCTTTACGGCCCGCGTCACGCCCCTTCCTTGAGCACCCGGGACACCAGCTGCCGCTGGGCGTCCGTGAGGTGCGGATCGGCGCAGTGGACGGTCCGGCCGTCCACCGTGATCCGGTACGAGAAGCCGTCCGGCACCCCGACCGCCCCCGACGTGCCGCCGGGGCCGCCCGGCGCGGTGGACAGCGCCCGCTCCGCGAGCGCCGCCCACTCCTCCGCGTCCGGCCGGCCCCCGGTGTCCACCTCGGCACGCCGCTCGATCCCGGCGAAGCCGCCCGTCCTGTGTACTTCGATGCGCATGGGACCTCTCTACCGCGTTCACACGGTCGGGACACCCACCTGCGACCACGCCTTCAGCAGTGCCTGGGACTCCTCGCCCTCGCCGAACAGCGAGACGGCCTTCGCCACCGAGAGGCGGGCGAAGTCCTTGAACTGTGCGTCGGAGTCCAGCTCGCCGCCCGCGAGGGTCTCGTACCAGATCTTCCCCGCCCGCTCCCAGGCGTTGCCGCCCAGCGCGGTGGCCACCAGGTAGAAGGCGTGGTTGGGGATGCCCGAGTTGATGTGCACGCCGCCGTTGTCCCGGCCGGTGCGCACGTAGTCGTCCATGGTGGCCGGCTGCGGATCCTTGCCCAGCACGTCGTCGTCGTACGCCGTGCCCGGGGCCTTCATCGAGCGCAGCGCCACGCCCTGCACGTCGGGGGCGAAGAGCCCCGCGCCGATCAGCCAGTCCGCCTGGTCGGCGGTCTGGCCCAGGGCGTACTGCTTGATCAGCGAGCCGAAGACGTCGGACATCGACTCGTTGAGCGCCCCGGACTGGCCGAAGTAGTCGAGGTTGGCCGTGTACTGGGTGACGCCGTGGGCCAGCTCGTGCCCGATCACGTCCACCGGCAGGGTGAAGTCGAGGAAGATCTCGCCGTCACCGTCGCCGAACACCATCTGCTCGCCGTTCCAGAAGGCGTTGCCGTAGTTCTCGTCGTAGTGGACGGTCGCCAGCAGCGGGAGGCCCTCGCCGTCGATCGAGTTCCGGCCGAAGGCGGTCAGGAACAGCTCGAAGGTCGCGCCCAGGCCGGCGTACGCGCGGTTCACCGTCGCGTCCTGGCCCGGCTCGTCCCCCTCGCGGCGCACGACCTTTCCGGGCAGGGAGGTGCGGCGCTGCGCGTCGTGGATGGTCCGGTTCGGCTCCTCGGGGGCCCCGCCGAAGGCCGGCAGGCCGATGACCGTGTTCAGGCGGCGCTCGGTGCGCAGCGAGGCGTCGGCGATCAGGGTCCGCTTGGCGGGCGCGGCGACGGCCGGGTTGTCGGCCCGGGCGAGCTTGTCGAGCAGGTGGGGCGGCACGATCGTGCAGAAGACGGGGTGGGCGGCGTGGCGGGCGTCCTTGGCATCCATGCGACAGCAATGTGGCAGTGGGTCATGACGCTGTCACTACCCGCGACCATGATTCATTCCTCCGTCTCAAAGTCGCAGCACCGCGTTGACAGAACATCCGGACCTTCCGGAGCCCCCGGAGGTGTAAGTCACATTTCGGACATTCCGGAAACGGGGTCCCGCATACTGGAACGACGACGCGTCCCCGCCGCGGTCTCGGTTAGTCTGCGGAGCATCATGCGTTTCGGGCTGCTTCTCCTTAGCTGCCGCGGCGAGGGCCTGTAGTCGTAGGCCGACCCCCTCCCCGCGGAGTCTGGTGTTGCGCAGTACGACCCGTCGGCCGTCCCAGCGAATCAACGCGGACACGCGAGGAGCCCTACGCCATGACCCAGCACAGCTACGCCGACCGCCGCACGCCCGTCACCAACGCGACCCACACGCAGCAGCCCTCGGGGATGCCGGTCCACAAGTACGGCGTGTACGAGCAGGTGGACATCCCGGACCGCACGTGGCCGGACGCGCGCATCACCAAGGCACCCCGCTGGCTGTCCACCGACCTGCGCGACGGCAACCAGGCCCTGATCGACCCGATGAGCCCCGCCCGCAAGCGCGAGATGTTCGACCTGCTGGTGCGCATGGGCTACAAGGAGATCGAGGTCGGCTTCCCGTCCGCCAGCGACACCGACTTCGCCTTCGTACGCTCCATCATCGAAGAGGGCGCGATCCCGGACGACGTCACCATCTCTGTGCTGACCCAGGCCCGCGAGGACCTGATCGAGCGCACCGTGGAGTCCCTGCGCGGCGCCAAGCGCGGCACCGTGCACATGTACAACGCCACCGCGCCGACCTTCCGCCGGGTCGTCTTCCGCGGCTCCAAGGACGACATCAAGCAGATCGCCGTCGACGGCACCCGCCTGGTCATGGAGTACGCCGAGAAGATCCTGGGCGACGAGACGGTCTTCGGCTACCAGTACAGCCCCGAGATCTTCACCGACACCGAGCTGGACTTCGCCCTGGAGGTCTGCGAGGCCGTCTGCGACGTCTGGCAGCCCGGCCCCGGCCGCGAGATCATCCTGAACCTGCCCGCCACCGTGGAGCGCTCGACCCCCTCCACCCACGCGGACCGCTTCGAGTGGATGTCCCGCAACCTGTCCCGCCGCGAGCACGTCTGTCTGTCCGTGCACCCGCACAATGACCGCGGCACGGCCGTCGCCGCCGCCGAGCTGGCGATCATGGCCGGCGCCGACCGCATCGAGGGCTGCCTGTTCGGCCAGGGCGAGCGCACCGGCAACGTCGACCTGGTCACCCTGGGCATGAACCTGTTCTCGCAGGGCGTCGACCCGCAGATCGACTTCTCGCAGATCGACGAGATCCGCCGCACCTCCGAGTACTGCAACCAGATGGAGGTCCACCCGCGCCACCCCTACGCGGGCGACCTGGTCTACACCGCCTTCTCCGGCTCCCACCAGGACGCCATCAAGAAGGGCTTCGACGCCATGGAGGCCGACGCGGCCGCCCAGGGCAAGACCGTGGACGACATCGAGTGGGCGGTCCCGTACCTGCCGATCGACCCGAAGGACGTCGGCCGCTCCTACGAGGCGGTCATCCGCGTCAACTCGCAGTCCGGCAAGGGCGGCATCGCGTACGTCCTGAAGAACGACCACAAGCTGGACCTGCCGCGCCGCATGCAGATCGAGTTCTCGAAGATCATCCAGGCCAAGACCGACGCCGAGGGCGGCGAGGTCACGCCGAAGGAGATCTGGTCCGTCTTCCAGGACGAGTACCTGCCGAACCCGGAGAACCCGTGGGGCCGCATCCAGCTGCGCTCGGGCCAGTCGACCACGGACAAGGACGGCACCGACACCCTGACCGTCGACGCGGTCGTGGACGGCGTGGAGACCACCCTGTCGGGCTCCGGCAACGGTCCGATCTCGGCCTTCTTCGACGCGCTGGCCGGCATCGGCGTGGACGCCCGCCTGCTGGACTACACCGAGCACACCATGAGCGAGGGCGCCTCCGCGCAGGCAGCCTCGTACATCGAGTGCGCGATCGACGGCCGTGTCCTGTGGGGCATCGGCATCGACGCCAACACCACGCGCGCCTCCCTGAAGGCCGTCATCTCGGCCGTGAACCGCGCGGGCCGCTGACCCCGCCGGGCCGGGTCCTGACGCGACGACCCGGTCCTGACACGAGGCCCGCCTGGGTCCTGACGTGACGGATGCCCGGACCTCCCGCGAGGGAGCTCCGGGCATCCGCCGTACGGGGCCGGCCGCAGGGGGGAAGGCGGCCGGCCCCCGTCCCGGGGCACCGGGCGGGAACGGCGGTTCCGGAGCTCGGACACGGACACGGGCGGTTCCGCCCACGAGATGGCCGGTGCCGTTCGAGCACGTGCTCGGTGCTTTCGAGATCCACTCTGAGGGAGCCGTCCGGCCTGCGGAAGGAAGATCAACGGGACGCAACCGGCCCTGACCGCAAGGGGCCAGCGCGGCCCGCCGGAACTCCGCCGGAGGACGGGGGAGGGCGGAGTTCGGCCAACTCCCGTGTGGGGAAGGGGGATGTCCTGTCGCGGGACTGCCGTCGTCCGGCGCATGTGGCTAACATCACGCCAACGTCGCGATGTTGCGGGGATGTAACGGAGGTGGGACGTGCTGCCTGGGCGAGGCGGGAACGGCCGGAAGGTGATGCCGTGGGGCATCCGCACCACCTGGAGCACCGTGGGGGACGGTGAGTTCTTCTGCCCGGGCTGCGGCGGGGACCGCAACTACCGCCGCCGGACCGGCCGGCGCCGGCTCACCGTGCTCGGGCTGCCGCTGCTGCCGCGCGGGTACGTCGGGCCGGTCGTCGAGTGCGCCGCCTGTGCGGAGCGGTACGGCCCGGAGCTGCTGGACCACCCGACCACGACCCGCTTCTCGGCGATGCTGCGCGACGCGGTCCACACGGTGGCCCTGGCCGTGCTCGCCGCCGGGGGCACGTCCTCCCGTACGGCGCTGGAGGCCGCGGTGTCGGCCGTGCGCGGCGCCGGGTTCGAGGACTGCACCGAGGAGCAGCTGGAGGCGCTCGTCGAGGCGCTGGGGGACACCGGCAGGCTCTCGGCGGACATGTTCGGCGCCGCCCTGTCCATCGAGCTGCACGAGGCGCTGGAGCCGCTGTCGCCGCACCTGGCGCCGGCCGGCCGTGAGTCGATCCTGCTCCAGGGGGCCCGTATCGCCCTCGCCGACGGCCCGTACACGCCCGGCGAGCGGGAGGTGCTGGCCACGGCCGGGGGCGCGCTGCGGCTCGACACGGACGACGTCTCGCGGCTGCTCGCGGCGGCCCGTACGCCCTCCTGACCCGCCCCGGCGGCGGCCTGTCAGTACCGAAGCCCCGGACGCAGTTGTCCGGGGCTTCTCCGGGCGCCCGTTCTACGCGTGTTGACTCCGCTTCGCTGCGTAACGATTTCGCGTCGCCGCCCGGTGGACGGCTCCGTTCCTGGCCGGAAGTGGATCCTCCGGGACCCCTGGCCCCTTGCTGTCCTGCAGCTTCACAGGGCGTTCACAGGACGTTCGGATTCGCTTGACGGAAAGTCGCCCCTGCCTGGTCAGGGGCCTGGGGGCAGCGGCGGCTTCCCGTTCGTGCAGGTGGGAACGCCAAGCGGAGCAGGATCTTCCCATAGTTGATCCGGGGCGCGGTCGCCATGAGAGGAACCCACAAATCGAGGTTCCGTAAGGCTCAACAATTTGTAGCAGTCGACGATGTGCGTGAGGGCCCTCACAGGCGTTTGATTCCGGTCACACGACGAGGCGCTGTCCGTAACACCGCAGGGCTTCGATCCACGTGAAGCACTGACAACCCTGACCGTCAGAGCCGCCGGAGCAGGGATAACCAGAACTCCTCTCAGTTACCTACCTCTTGAAGGGCAAGGCAGAGATGGCACGTGTCGCCGCCCGGCTTTCCGACGGAGAGCAGAGCACGCACCCGGTCGACGAGGTGCTCCCCCTTCCCAAGCTCGCGCTCTACGGCTTCCAGCACGTACTCGCGTTCTACGCGGGAGCGGTGATCGTCCCGATCATCGTCGGTGGTGCCCTTGGACTCAGCACGGAACAGCTCGTCTATCTGATCAACGCAGACCTCTTCACCTGCGGTATCGCCTCGATCATCCAGGCCTTCGGCATCGGCCGGATCGGTGCGCGACTGCCGCTGATCCAGGGCGTCACCTTCACCGCGGTGTCGCCGATGATCGCCATCGGCCTCGGCGCCGGCGGCGGGACCGCAGCACTCCTGGTGATCTACGGAGCCGTGATCACCGCGGGCATCGCGACCTTCGCGTTCGCCTGGCTGCCGCCGAAGGCCTTCCGGGCCGTGATGCGGCTCTTCCCGCCGGTCGTCACCGGAACGGTGATCACGGTGCTCGGCATCGTGCTCATCCCGGTCGGCCTCAACGACGCCGCGGGCGGCCTCGGCAGCCCCGACTTCGGCGACCCGAAGAACTTCGCCTACGCCGGCGGCACGATGCTCTTCATCCTGATCCTGATGAAGATCGGCAAGCCGTTCCTCTCCAGCATCGCGATCCTGCTGGGCCTGGTGGGCGGCACCGCCGTCGCCTTCCTGCTCGGCGACGCCAAGTTCGGTGACGTGTCGAAGGCCGACTGGGTGGGCGTCACCACCCCGTTCCACTTCGGCGTCCCGAAGTTCGAGTGGTTCCCGATCGTGCTGATGCTCATCGTCATGCTGATCACGATGGTGGAGACCACCGGCGACACCTACGCGGTCGGCGACATCGTCGGCAAGGAGGTCGACAGCGAGACCGTGGCCCGCGCCCTGCGCGCCGACGGTGCCGCGACCGCCCTCGGCGGTGTGCTGAACTCCTTCCCGTACGTCGCCTTCGCCGAGAACGTCGGCCTGGTCCGGATGACCAAGGTCAAGAGCCGCTTCGTGGTCGTCGCCGCGGGTGTGTTCATGATCGTCCTGGGCATGCTGCCCAAGGCGGCCGCGATCGTCGCCTCCGTCCCGCACGGGGTCCTCGGCGGCGCCGCCACCGTGATGTTCGCGATGGTCGCCCTGGCCGGTATCCAGACCCTGGCCAAGGTCGACCTCAAGGAGGAGAAGAACGCGCTCGTCATCGGCGTCTCCCTGGCCTTCGCCCTGCTCCCGGCCACCGTCCCGGTGTTCTTCAAGGAGCACATGAACGCCGACCTCTCCTCGCTGCTCAACAGCGGTGTCACCCTCGGCGCCACGGCGGCGATCGTCCTGAACCTGATCTTCAACGGTCTCGGCAAGGACGACGCCCACAACGCCACCGAGGCTCCGGCAGTCATCCCGGGTCAGCCGGCGGAAACCACGAAGGCCGCGAAGGACGCGGACGCGGACGAGGCCGCGCCCGCCTCCGAGGCCACGGAGGGCGAGGCCGCCGCGCCCGCGCCCACCGCCTGATACCTCCCAAGGGGTGTCCCCGGCCGGGTACCACCACCGGCCGGGGTCACTGCCGTTCCGCCGCCGGGCGAGGCACCTTGCGGCCAAGGACGCTTCGTGCCACCCGGAAACCGGTCCCGAACCGATCTTCCCTGCCTACGGTCGGATCCGACCCAGGGCGCCCGCCGCCCGCCACCACCGGACCGGGAAGATCATCATGCGCACACGTGTGTTCCGGCGCTTCGCCGTCGCCTCCACCCTCGCAGTCTCGGCCTCGCTGCTGGGCGGCCACGGGGCCACGGCCGCGGACACCGCGTCCCCCGTCACGCCGAAGGCCGTCTTCAACGATCCGGCCACCAGCCCGAACGCCATCCGCGACGAGCTGATCAGGCTCATCGACAACACGGCGGACGGCGGGCTGATCCGGGGTTCGATCTTCCTCTTCACCGACAACGACGTGCGCGAGGCCCTCAAGCGGGCGGCGTCCCGGGAAGGGGCGAAGAAGGTCACCGTCCAGATCGTCTTCGACGAGAATGCCGTGGCCGAGACGAACGCGGCGGGCGAGCCCACCGGCACGGAGTTCGGCAACCTGGGCACCGCGTTCGGCAGGACCGTCAAGTACGGCGACACGGTGGACGTCGCCACCGCCGGCTCCTTCGTCCTGGCCTGTGAGAAGGACCGCGGCTGCATCGGCAACCGGAAGATGACGCAGGCCGACGGCGACGTCGAGAACGCCATCAACCACAACAAGTTCTTCCTGTTCTCGAAGGTGGGCACCACCGAGAACGTCGTCTTCCAGTCCTCGGCCAACCTGACCACGAGCCACCGCACCACCATGTACAACAACGCGGTGGTCGTCCCCCACAAGGACCTCTACGACGAGTACAGCCGCTACTGGAACGACCAGGTGCGCCTCGGCGTCAGCGGCGACGGCCTGGACCACTACTACAAGACCAAGGACGTCGGGGACTACAAGACCTACTTCTTCCCGCGCCGCGAGGACGACGACAACACCGCCGACGGCGTGCCGGCCGACCCGCGGCAGGACCCGGACACCGACACCGTCGTGGACCTGCTGGAGAACGTGACCTGCAGCGCCGCCACTCCCTCGAAGATCAGGATCGGGATGTACGCCTTCACCCGCACCCAGGTCGCCGACCGGCTCCGCAGCATGGCGGCCAAGGGCTGTGCGGTGCAGGTCGTGCTCAACGGGGACAAGGGCAGCGTGGGCACCGGGGTGCGCGACGTCTTCGCCACGGCGCCGGGAGTCGACGTACGCATGTGTGAGGGCGGCGAGGACAAGTCGGCGCCCGGCCTCGGCATCCACTCCAAGTACCTGCTGATCGACGGCACGTACCTGGGCACCCCGCGCAAGCTGGTCTTCACCGGCAGCCACAACTACACGTACCCGAACCTCCGCTCGCAGGACGAGACCCTGCTGAAGATCGACAACGCGGCGATCTACGAGGGCTTCCGGAAGAACTTCGACGAGACCCTGCTCCAGGGCTCCGCCTGCCGGCAGCCGATGGCCGTCCCCTTCTAGGGCCCCACGGCCCGAGCCGGCCGACCCGGCCCGTTGTCCCGCCGCCGTACGGGACAATGGGCCGCATGAGTCTGTTCCGCGACGACGGCATCGTGCTGCGCACCCAGAAGCTGGGTGAGGCGGACCGCATCATCACCATCCTGACCCGCGGGCACGGCCGGGTCCGCGCCGTCGCCCGCGGCGTACGCCGGACCAGGTCGAAGTTCGGCGCCGGGCTGGAACCCTTCTCCCACGTCGACGTCCAGTTCTTCGCCCGCGGCAGCGAACTGGTGGGCCGGGGTCTGCCGCTCTGCACGCAGACCGAGATCATCGCCCCGTACGGCGGCGGCATCGTCACCGACTACGCCCGCTACACCGCCGGCACCGCGATGCTGGAGACCGCCGAGCGCTTCACCGACCAGGAGGGCGAGCCCGCCGTACAGCAGTACCTGCTGCTCGTCGGCGCCCTGCGCACCCTGGCCCGCGGCGAGCACGAGCCGCACCTGATCCTCGACGCCTTCCTGTTGCGCTCGCTGGCCGTGAACGGCTACGCGCCCTCCTTCGAGGACTGCGCGAAGTGCGGCATCCACGGCCCCAACCGCCACTTCTCCGTCGCCGCGGGCGGCGTGGTCTGCGGCGACTGCCGGGTCCCCGGAAGCGTCGTACCCTCCTCGGAGGCCATCGGACTGCTCAGCGCGCTGCTGACCGGCGACTGGGCCACCGCGGACGCGTGCGAGCCGCGGCACGTCAGGGAGGGCAGCGGGCTGGTCTCGGCCTACCTCCACTGGCATCTGGAGCGAGGGCTACGCTCCTTGCGTTACGTAGAGAAATAAGGAGCGAGGCGACATGGTACGACGCGGGATTCTGGGGCGGCAGCGCCGCGAGTACGTCCTTCCCGAACCCCACCCGTCCGGAGAGCGCCCGCCCAAGATCCCGGGCGAGCTCGTGCCGAACCACGTCGCCGTGGTCATGGACGGCAACGGCCGCTGGGCCAAGGAGCGCGGGCTGCCGCGCACCGAGGGCCACAAGGTCGGCGAGGGCGTCGTCCTCGACGTGCTCAAGGGCTGCCTGGAGATGGGCGTCAAGAACCTCTCCCTCTACGCCTTCTCCACCGAGAACTGGAAGCGCTCGCCTGACGAGGTCCGCTTCCTCATGAACTTCAACCGCGACGTCATCCGCCGCCGCCGCGACGAGATGGACGCGCTGGGCATCCGCATCCGCTGGGTCGGCCGCATGCCGAAGATGTGGAAGTCCGTGGTCCAGGAGCTCCAGGTCGCCCAGGAGCAGACCAAGAACAACGACGCGATGACGCTGTACTTCTGCGTCAACTACGGCGGCCGTGCGGAGATCGCGGACGCGGCCCAGGCCATCGCGCGGGACGTGGCCGCCGGCCGGCTCGACCCGTCGAAGGTCAACGAGAAGACCTTCGCCAAGTACATGTACTACCCGGACATGCCGGACGTGGACCTGTTCCTGCGCCCCAGTGGCGAGCAGCGCACCTCCAACTACCTGATCTGGCAGAGCGCGTACGCCGAGATGGTCTACCAGGACGTGCTGTGGCCGGACTTCGACCGCCGCGACCTGTGGCGGGCCTGTCTGGAGTACGCCCAGCGCGACCGCCGCTTCGGCGGGGCGATCCCGAACGAGGTCGGGGGCCGGTAGGCAGCCCCCGGACGCCGGCCCACTATGCTCCCCGCCCATGAACACGGGTGGGGAGCAGGGCGTCGCGGCGCCGGTGGAACTCAGGTACCGGCCGATGGCCGAGGACATGGTCGGGGCGCTGAAGGCGCGGTCCAGGACCACGCCGACGGGGCGGCGGACGCGGTTCGCCCCCGTCGTGGTGATCGCCGCGGCGGCGCTGTACGTATGGCTGAAGGCGCGGGACGGGGTCCCCTTCGAACCGGCCGTGATCGGGGTGGTGACCGGAGCCGTGGCCTTCTGCGTCCTGCTGTGGCTCAGCCCCCGGCTGGCCGCCCGGCAGCTCCACCGGATGGCCGCCGGCCACGGGGAGTACCGGAGCGTGGTGGACGGGGAAGGCGTGACGGTCACCTCCGCAGGCGGCTCCCAGTTCATCCCGTGGGGCGCCCAGCCCCGCTACGTCGAGACGCCCGAGCTGTTCGTGATGCTGAGCCCCGACCGGAACGCCGTGGGAGTCACGGTGCTGCCCAAGCGCGGCCTGCAGGGCCCGGCCGACCTGGACCGGCTGCGCCGGTTCTTCGAGCAGAGCCTCGGCTCCGCCACGCCGGTCTAGGCCGGGTTTCCGGCGCGGGCCGGATCAGCCCGCGGCCGCGCAGTCCGCGCAGGTGCCGAAGATCTCCACGGTGTGCGCCACGTTCACGAAGCCGTGCTCCGTGGCGATGGCCTCGGCCCACTTCTCCACGGCCGGGCCCTCCACCTCCACGGCCTTGCCGCACTTGCGGCAGACCAGGTGGTGGTGGTGCTCGCCGGACGAGCACCGGCGGTACACGGCCTCGCCGTCACTGGTGCGCAGCACGTCGACCTCGCCGGCGTCGGCGAGGGACTGGAGGGTGCGGTACACGGTGGTCAGGCCCACGGAATCGCCGCGGTGCTTGAGCATGTCGTGCAGCTCCTGGGCACTGCGGAACTCGTCGACCTCGTCCAGCGCCGCCGCCACGGCGGCACGCTGCCGGGTGGACCGTCCTCGTACTGGCGCGGTGTTCGTCTCGCCAGGCGCAGTCGCCACCGGTTCCTCCTCATCTCGGGCCTCGGGCCATTGTGCCAGGCCGGGCACCCCCGGGGCCCCGGCTGTCCGCCCGCGGCCCTCTACACCTTGACGTCGTCCCGCGTGCACACCTGCTCGGCGGCGCGCGCCGCTCCGGCACGCCGCCTGGCCAGCGGCGCCGACAGCGCGGTCGTCACGAGGAAGACGCCGATGGCGATCAGCACGATGGTCGCGCCCGAGGGCACGTCGACGTAGTACGTGGCCGCCGTCCCGCCCAGGGAGACGGCGAGGCTGATCGCGATGGCCAGGCCCAGCGTGGCGGCGAACCCGCGGGTGACCCGCTGGGCGGCCGCGACCGGGATCACCATCATGGCGCTGACCAGCAGCAGGCCCACGATCCGCATCGCGACGGTGACGGTGACCGCGGCGGTGACCGCGAGCAGCAGGTTCAGGGCGCGCACCGGGAGGCCGGTGACCTTGGCGAACTCCTCGTCCTGGCAGACGGCGAACAGCTGCCGGCGCAGGCCGATGGTCACCGCGATGACGAACGCAGCGAGGATCAGCATGGCGGTGACGTCCTCGGGGGCCACCGTCGTGATCGAGCCGAACATCGCACTGACCAGGTTGGTCGTCGAGCCGTTCGGCGCCAGGTTGATGATCATGACGCCGCCGGCCAGGCCGCCGTAGAACAGCATGGCCAGCGCCACGTCGCCGCTCGTCTTGCCGCGGGAACGGATCAGCTCCATGCCGACCGCGCCCAGCACGGCGACCAGGGTGGCCATCCAGACGGGGCTGGTGTTCAGCAGGAAGCCGAGGGCGACGCCGGTCATGGCGACGTGGCCGAGGCCGTCGCCCATCACGGCCTGGCGGCGCTGGACGAGGTACGTGCCGATGGCGGGGGCCGTGATGCCGACCAGGGCGGCGGCGATCAGTGCCCGCTGCATGAAGGCGTAGTTCAGGATGTCCATCAGCTCAGCAGTCCCGTCCGGAGCGGCTCGGCATCGTGCGCCGCGTGGGGGTGTACGTGGTCGTGGCCGGGCAGCGCGTGCTGGCCCACGGCCTCCGGGGGCGGCCCGTCGTGGACGACGCACCCGTCGCGCAGCACGACGGCGCGGCTGATCAGCGGCTCCAGCGGGCCCAGTTCGTGCAGCACGAGCAGCACGGTGGTACCCGTCTTGACCTGCTCGCGCAGGGCGTTGGCCAGGACCTCCTGGTTGGCGAGGTCCACGCCGGCCATGGGCTCGTCCATGATCAGCAGCTCGGGCTCGACGGCGAGGGCCCGGGCGATGAGCACCCGCTGGTGCTGGCCGCCCGAGAGGGCGTTGACGGAGGCGTCGGCGTACGCGTCCATGTCGACCAGGGCCAGGGCCCGCTCCACGGCGGCCCGGTCGGCCTTGCGCAGCAGCCCGAAGCGGCTGCGGGCCAGCCGGCCGGAGGAGACGACCTCGCGGACGGTGGCCGGGACACCGCTGGCGGCGGTGGTGCGCTGGGGCACGTAGCCGATGCGCGACCAGTCGCGGAAGCGCTTGAGCTCCGTGCCGAAGAGGGACAGCTCGCCGCTGCTCAGCGGGACCTGGCCGACCACCGACCGGACGGCGGTGGACTTGCCGGAGCCGTTGGCGCCGAGCAGGGCGACGACCTCACCGCGCCGGACGGTGAGGTCGACCCCGCGCAGTACGGGGCGCGAGCCGAGCGAGGCCGAGGCCCCGCGCAGGGATATGACGGGCTGGTCCGCTGCCTCCGCGGGCGTGGACTGCATGGCGCGCGCCTCCGTAACTGCCGTGGCTGTCATCACTTGCTGCCGAGTGCCTTCTGGAGGTTCTTGAGGTTGGACCGCATGACCTCGAGGTAGTCGGCGCCCTGGGACTTCTCGGTGATCCCCTCCAGGGGATCGAGGACGTCGGTCTTCAGGCCCGTGTCCGCCGCCAGGGTCTTGGCGGTCTTGTCGCTGGCCAGCGTCTCGAAGAACACGGTGGTGACATTGTCCTTCTTCGCGAGGGCCTGGAGTTCCCTCATCCGCGCCGGGCTGGGCTCGGCCTCGGGGTCGACGCCCGAGATGCCCTCCTGGTCGAGGCCGTAGCGCTCGGCGAGGTAGCCGAAGGCGGAGTGGGTGGTGATGAAGGTGTCGGTGGCCCGGTTCTTCAGGCCGTCCTTGAACTCGGTGTCGAGGGCGCCTAGTTTGCCGACCAGGTCGGCGGTGTTCTTCTTGTAGTCGGCCGCGTGGGCCGGGTCGGCCTTCTCCAGGGTCGCGCCGAAGCCCTTGGCGATCTCCGCGTACTTGACCGGGTCGAGCCAGACGTGCGGGTCGTCGCCGGCCTCGCCGTGGTCGTGGCCGTGGTCGTCCTCCGAGCCGTGCTCCGCGCCGGATTCGTGGCCGTGCTCGTCCTCGCCGGCCAGGTCGTGGTGGACGAGCTTGGTGAGGGAGGCGGCGTCGACGGTGTTCTCGACGCCGGCCTGCTCGACGGCCTTGTCGACGGCGGGCTGGAGGGTCTTGAGGTAGAGGACGACGTCCGCCTCGCCGAGCTGGGCGGTCTGCTTGGGCGTGATCTCCAGGTCGTGCGGCTCCACGCCCGGCTTGGTGAGGGTGGAGACGGCCACGTGGCCCCCGCCGATCTGCTCGGCCAGGAACTGGAGCGGGTAGAACGACGCCACGACGTCCAGCTTGCCGTCCTTCGCGCCGCCGGCAGCGGTGGCTCCGGAGCAGGCGGTCAGGGCACCGGCGCCGAGGGCGACGGCTCCGGTCAGGGCGGCGGCGGGTATGAGGCGTCGTACGTTCATGACACTCATTTTCATCAAAGATGGAAACGATTGTCAAAAGCCTTCGGGTCCCGCCCTCGGGCCCGTCCGCGCGCGCGGTACCAAAGGGGAACCGATTTGAAAGTGGGGGCCCGGCCGCCGGTAACCTGAAGCATTCGCGTTCGTCCTCGTAATGAAGAGAGCACCGTGGCCGCCGACAAGATCGACACCATCGTCAGCCTGAGCAAGCGCCGTGGCTTCGTCTACCCGTGCAGCGAGATCTACGGCGGTTCCAAGGCCGCCTGGGACTACGGACCGCTGGGTGTCGAGCTCAAGGAGAACATCAAGCGCCAGTGGTGGAAGGCCATGGTCACCGCGCGTGAGGACGTCGTCGGCATCGACTCCTCCGTGATCCTGGCCCCCGAGGTCTGGGTCGCCTCCGGTCACGTCGCGACGTTCTCCGACCCGCTCACCGAGTGCACCTCCTGTCACAAGCGCCACCGCGCCGACCACCTGGAAGAGGCGTACGAGGCCAAGCACGGCCGCCCGCCCGCCAACGGCCTGGCCGACGTCAACTGCCCCAACTGCGGTGTGAAGGGCCAGTTCACCGAGCCCAAGCAGTTCTCCGGCATGCTGGAGACCCACCTCGGCCCGACCCAGGACACCGGCTCCAAGGCGTACCTGCGCCCCGAGACCGCCCAGGGCATCTTCACCAACTTCGCCCAGGTCCAGCAGACCTCCCGCAAGAAGCCGCCGTTCGGCATCGCGCAGATGGGCAAGTCCTTCCGGAACGAGATCACTCCGGGCAACTTCATCTTCCGGACCCGCGAGTTCGAGCAGATGGAGATGGAGTTCTTCGTCAAGCCGGGCGAGGACGAGCAGTGGCAGGAGTACTGGATGCAGGAGCGGTGGAACTGGTACCGCGACCTCGGCATCCGCGAGGAGAACATCCGCTGGTACGAGCACCCGAAGGAGAAGCTGTCCCACTACTCGAAGCGCACCGCCGACATCGAGTACCGCTTCAACTTCGGCGGCAGTGAGTTCTCCGAGCTCGAGGGCGTGGCCAACCGCACCGACTTCGACCTCAAGGCCCACTCCGCGGCCTCCGGCCAGGACCTGTTCTACTTCGACCAGGAGGCCGGCGAGCGCTACGTCCCGTACGTCATCGAGCCGGCGGCCGGTGTCAACCGCGCCATGCTCGCCTTCATGCTCGACGCGTACGTCGAGGACGAGGCCCCGAACGCCAAGGGCGTCATGGAGAAGCGCACCGTGATGCGCCTCGACCACCGCCTCGCCCCGGTCAAGGTCGCCGTCCTCCCGCTGTCCCGCAACGAGAAGCTGTCGCCGAAGGCCAAGGGCCTCGCCGCCGACCTGCGCAAGTTCTGGAACATCGAGTTCGACGACGCCGGCGCCATCGGCCGCCGCTACCGCCGCCAGGACGAGATCGGCACGCCGTTCTGCGTCACCGTCGACTTCGACACCCTGGACGACAACGCGGTGACCGTGCGCGAGCGCGACACCATGAAGCAGGAGCGCGTCTCCCTGGACCAGATCCAGGCGTACCTCGGCGCCCGCCTGCTGGGCTGCTGACCCGCAGCGACCCGCGACTGAGAACGGCCGGTGCCCGGTGCGCGTCGAGCGCACCGGGCACCGGCCGTTCCCGTGTCCCGGCCGGCTCGGCCGGCCGTTCCACCGGCAGCCTCGGCCGGCCGCGTCAGTCGCCGGTCGCGGCCGCCGCGGCGGCCGCGACGGCGCGCCTCTCACCCTCGGCCGCCGACCGCTTGCCGTAGAGCGCGGTCCACACCCCGAGCGCGCCGAGAACGCCGTAGATCATCACCGGGCTGAGGACGACCATCGTGTCCGTGCTCAGCACGTACGCGAGGGCGATCCGGATCCCGGCCTCCGCCAGGTACGCCACGCCCCACACCGTGGTCATCACGGTCATGGTCCGGCGGAAGCCCTCGAACTGCCACAGGCCGTTCCACCACGCGGTGCTCTCCGGGGTGCCGTCGGTGGCGAACTTGCGTCCGAAGTAGAACATCAGCGGCCGCGGCGCGAGCAGCGTCGCCAGACACAGCGCCCCGAACAGGCCGGTCACGGCCGAGTCCTTGACCAGCAGCGCCCGGGCGGTGTGCGCGCCGACCAGCGAGACGGCCGCCGTGATCACGATGAACACCAGCGTGACGAGGGCGAACTCGTCCAGCTTCCGCCGCCAGGCCACCATGACCGCGGTGTCGAGCACGGGCCACGCGCTGCTCGTGAGCAGCGCGCCGAACTCGCTCCAGCCGTGGTCCCGGAGGGCGTTGTACGTGAGGATCGGCGCGACGACGTTCAGGCCGATGGTCAGGATCCAGCCGATGGCCGCCGCCCCGCCGGAGCGGGCGGGCGGCTGCGGACGGCCGCCGGGTGCGGTGGCGGCGGCCGCGACGGGCTGCGAGGACATGCTTCCCCCTGAGGACTGCGGAATCAGTGTGGTCGGGGGGAACCTAGGTGCGGATCACGCCAAGAGAACAGGCGTCCCAGCCCCAAATGATCACCAAGGTGTCCGGAAGAGTCGACTCCGGACAGGGGCCCAGGAGGGTGTCAGACCCGCAGACCGCGGATCACCAGACCCGTCACGGCCTCGAACTCGGCAATGATCGACGGGGACCGCCACTCCGCCGCGTACTGCGGGTCGTGGAACCGCCCCGTCGCGTCGAACACCGCCCGCGCCGCGGCCGGCACGTCCGGCGCCGCGAGCGTCCCCGCCTCGACACCCTCACCGATGATCCGCGCCAGCTGGGCGACCAGCTCGGCCAGGTGCGCGTCCACGACACCGCTGTTCTCCGCCAGCAGCACCGTGTACGTCGCGAACAGCTCGGGATCGTCCCCCGCCTTGTGGCGCTTGGCGTCGAACAACGCCTCCAGCCACGCCTCCAGCTTCGACGGAGCCGGCTCCGCCGGCGCCTCGACGATCTCCGCCAGCCGGCCCACGGTCCGGCCCAGCCAGCGGTCCGTCACCGCCTCGCGCAGCGCCGCCTTCGACGGGAAGTGCCGGTACACGCTGCCATGGCTGACCCCCAGGGCACGCGCCACGTCCACCACGGTGGCCTTCGCGGGACCGTAGCGGCGCAGCACCTCCTCGGTCGTCTCGAGGATGCGCTCGGGGGTCAGGGGCTCGGCAGCAGCGGGTGGCATGACTACGACCGTACCGCCCGGTCAGTGCTCACTGTCGAGGTGGGCCATCTGCGCCGCCGGGTACCGCTCACCCGCCGCAGCCCCCACCGGGACGGCCGCCTCGATCGCGGCCAGGTCGGCCGGCTCCAGCCGGACCTCCAGCGCACCCAGCGCCTCGGCCAGCCGGTCCCGCCGGCGCGCACCGACGAGCGGCACGATGTCCTCGCCCTGCGCGAGCACCCAGGCGATGGCGGCCTGCGCCACGGTGACGCCCTTGGCGTCCGCCACCTCGCGCAGCGCCTCCACCAGGTCGAGGTTCCGGTGCAGGTTCTCGCCCTGGAAGCGCGGGCTCATGCCACGGAAGTCGCCGGGCGCCAGCGCCCGGTCCCGCGTGAAGTGGCCGCTGATCAGGCCCCGGGACAGCACGCCGTACGCCGTGACACCGATCCCGAGCTCGCGGGCGGTGGGCAGGATCTCCTTCTCGATGCCGCGGGAGATCAGCGAGTACTCGATCTGCAGGTCCGCGATCGGAGCGACGGCGGCGGCCCGCCGCATCGTCTCCGCCCCGACCTCGGAGAGCCCGATGTGCCGCACGTGCCCCGCCTCGACGGCCTCGGCGATGGCGCCGACGGTCTCCTCGATCGGCACGTCCGGATCGACGCGCGCGATCCGGTAGACGTCGATGTGGTCCCGGCCCAGGCGCTGGAGCGAGTAGGCGAGGAAGTTCCGGACGGCCTCCGGCCGCCCGTCGTACCCGGTGAACCCGCCCTCGACGGTGCGCAGCGCACCGAACTTCACGCTGGTCAGCGCCTGGTCGCGCAGGTGCGCGGGAGCGGTGCGCAGGGCCTCGTTGATGAGGAGCTCGTTGTGCCCCATGCCGTAGAAGTCACCGGTGTCGAGCAGGGTGACCCCGGCTTCGAGCGCCGCGTGAATGGTCGCGATGGACTCGGCCCGGTCGCTCTCGCCGTAGAGCGCGGACATCCCCATGCAGCCGAGCCCGAGGGGGAAGGTCCGGGGACCGGCGGATCCGAGGGTGCGGGGGGCGGGGGTGAAGGTGGTGGTCATGAGACGAGTTTGGCATGAGCGATGACAGATTTCAATATCTGTCAGTCGGTGGGTGGGGGAGTGGGTGTGGGGTGGGTGTGGGGTGGGGTGAGTGGTCGGTGGGGGTGGGCGGTCGGTGGGTGGTCGGTGAGGGAGGGTGGGTGGTCGGCGGGAGGGCGTTTCGGGGTGGGGCGGTGTGGAGGTGGCCCGGGGGCATCCCGCACGCGCACGGCGGCATGGTGTGGGCCGGGGGCGCCCCACGCACGCACGCGGCATGGTGTGGGCCGGGTGCATCCGCAGTGGGCCGGTGTTGTGGGTGGGTCCTGGAGCCACCCGCCACTTGAGGGTGTTTCCGGGGCGGGGCGGCCCGTCAAGGGCGCTCCGCTGCGCTGCGCGTCGCCTGCGGCGATTCCACTTCGTTTCACCCTTGACTGCCCGCCCCGCCCCGGGGGTACGACGAGTGGCGGGAGGCTCCAGGAGGGACGGTCAGGGGGGCAAAGCCGAGGGCCGGACCAGTAGCGATGGGAGCGTGCCCGGTGGCTCCGCCACCCAGGCACCGGCCGGGAGCCCGGTGTCCGCCCCCGGTGCCCGGAGCCGGGGTGGGCCCCCGCCCCACGGGGCGGACGCGTCAGCGTCCGTAGGCCCTCCGCCCGTCTCAGCGACTTCCGGGCCGCCGGTGCCCCTTCATAAGCCGCCACAAATCGCTACGCGCTCCTGCCTCACGGCGACAAACGGCCGTCTGGGGCCGGACATAGGCCGCCAGCGATCGCATGTGCTTCTCCCGTCACGCGATGACCGGGCCCGTCGTGGTGGGACATAGGCCGTCAGCGATGGGTAGGTGCTTTTCACGTCTCAGCGTCCGCCGGCCGGTCGTGGTGGGACGAGAGCCGCCCACGGTGGCCGCGTGCGGCTCTCGCTGGGCGGCCGACGGGCCGTCCCGCCCGCCAGTTGCGGGAAATGGACACTGGATCCGGGTCATCCCCGACGCCCGTCCCTTCTCACGTCCCTTCCCGGCCCAAGACGGCCGTCTGTCGCCGTGAGGCAGGAGCGCGTAGCGATCGTGGGCGGCTTATGAAGGGGCACAGACGGCCCGGAGGCCGCTATGCCGAGTGGTGGGCCTACGGACGCTGACGCGTCCGCCCCGTGGGGCGGGCCCGCACCCCGACACCGGGACGCGCACCCGGTACCGGAATGCATGAGGAGTGGCCAGGGCGTCTTTTCTGGGGTTGTCCGCCGAGGTCTTTGCCTTCCGGGCCGGGGTGCCCTGTCAAGGGTGGAACGAAGTGGAATCGCCGCAGGCGACGCGGAGCGCAGCGGAGCGCCCTTGACAGGGTGCCCCGGCCCGGAAACCCTCGGTCGGCGGACGGCCCCAGACCGGCGCCCTCCCTGAGGCCGGTCCAGGTGGTGCTGCCGTCGGGTCAGCTCTGTAGTGCCGGGCCTGGGTGGTGCTGCCGTCCGGTCGCCTTTCCGGTGCCGGCTCTGGGGGTGCCGCCAGCCGGTCAGCTCTCGGTGCCGGCCCAGGCGGCACCGGCCCCCGGCCCCGCCCCTCCCGATACCGCTTCCCGGTGGGCGTCAGCCCTTCCCGATCTGCGCCAGCAGCGCGGAGAGGTCGTGCTCGAACGTGAACTCGCGGACCAGGGTGGACCACTGACCGTCCCGGCGGCGCCACACGTAGAGGTACAGGGCCGGGGCGTCGTCCTCGGCCCGGCGCATGACGATCGTTCCCTGGTCGTCGCAGACGGTCGTGGCCACGAAACGGATGTCGTCCACGGACTCGCCGACCCGCTCGCCCCGAGCGCGGAGCGCGCGGAAGCGGGACATGAACTGGGCCTTGGTGAGGGTCACCGTGCGGCCCGCGCCGTCGGCGCGGATGTTGGTGAACTCGGGGTCGTAGAGCGCGTCGAGCGTCTCGACGTCCATCGCCAGGCCGGCGTGCAGGTACTCCCACATCCGCGCCACCAGCGATTCGTCCAAGTCAGGTCGGCTCACGGTCTCGGTCTTCATCGCGTGCGATGTCATTGGTTTCTCCTCACGGATTGCCGTGCGCCGGGCCCTCCCCGGTGAACCCAGGCTGGCAGCGGCTGCCGACGCACCGCCGACAGCCGCCGACGTGCCGACCCGTGTACCGACAGACCACCGACCGACCACCGATGGATCGCCGGCCGACGGACCGTCGACCAACGGATCGCCGACCGACCGGCACGGACCGCCGCGGTGGCCCCTCACCGACCCACCGTCCCCCCGCCCCTCACCGACCCACCGTCACCCCGCCCCTCACCGACCCACCCTCACCCCGCCTCTCACCCCCGAACCCTCACCCCCGAACCCTCACCCCCGAACCCTCACCCCCGCCCCACCCCCGCCCTCTCCCGCACCCCGTCCACGCTCCCCGCCGTCCCCGCCGCCCACCTGCCCGTCGTGGCCGCGCCCACCGCCAGGACGGCCAGGCCGCAGGCAGTGATCACCCACCACGCCACCCGCGCGGCGTCGACGAAGTCGGCGCCCTGGGCCAGGCCGCCGGCCAGGACCGCGCCGATCACCGCGACGCCCAGCGTGCCGCCCGTCTGGCGGCTCGTGGACGCGACGGCGGCCGCGACGCCCGCCTGGGCGCGCGGCATGCCCGAGACCGCCGTGTTGGTGATCGGTGCGTTGACCAGGCCGAAGCCCAGTCCGAACAGCACGTACGACGAGAAGAGCACCGCATCCGACCCCTCCGCCCCGCCCGCGGCGAAGAGCAGCCCGCTCGCCCCCATCGCCGCCCCCGCGGCCAGCAGCGGCAGGCGGGGCCCCCGGGTGCCCACCAGGCGCCCCGACAGCGGGGCGAAGAGGAAGGTCAGGGCGGCCATCGGGAGCATGTACAGGCCGGCTTCGAGGGCCGACAGGCCCCGTACGTCCTGGAGGTAGAGGGTGTTCAGGAAGAGGAAGCCGCTCAGTCCCGCGAAGGCGCACACCGCGATGACCACGGCTCCGCTGAACGGCGCGCTGCGGAAGAAGCGGGGGTCGATCAGCGGTTCCGCGCGCCGGAGCTCGTACCTCACCAGCCCCACCAGTGACAGCGTCGCGACCGTCCCGCAGGTCCACAGCACCCAGGCCGGGGCGTGCGGCGCCTCGATGATCCCGTACGTGAGCGAGCCCAGCAGCAGCATCACCAGCACCTGGCCCACCGGGTCGGCGCGGCGGGGCCGCGGGGCGCGGGACTCGGGCACGTACCGGAGGGTGAGCCCGAGCGCGAGCAGTCCCACCGGCAGGTTGAGCCAGAAGATCGACCGCCAGCCCACGCTGTCCACCAGCAGGCCGCCGACCACCGGCCCGGCGGCGAGCGAGACGCCGACCACGCCGCCCCAGACGCCGATCGCGCGGGCGCGTTCCCTGGGGTCGGTGAAGGTGTTGGTGATGATCGACATGGCGACGGGGTTGAGCATCGAGCCGCCCACGGCCTGGAGCATCCGGAAGACGATCAGCGCCTCCAGGTTCGGGGCCAGGGAGCAGAGCAGCGACCCCGTCGTGAAGAGCACCAGGCCGGTGGCGAAGACCCGGCGCCGGCCGACCCGGTCGGCGGTCGAGCCCGCGAGCATCAGCAGGGAGGCCAGGACCAGCGTGTAGGCGTCGATGGTCCACTGCATTCCGGCGACGGAGGCGTCGAGTTCGTTCCGCATGGAGGGGAGGGCGACGTTCAGCACGGTGTTGTCGAGGCTGACGATCAGCAGGCTCATGCAGCAGATCGCCAGGATCAGCAGCCGTCGGCGCGGGCCGGGCTCGGGCGCGGCGGATGTGACGGGCGGGAACGGCATGGCGCGCATGATTCAATAGTACGCCTAACTAATCAACACCCGAGTGAGGGACAATGGGCGGATGACCACGCTCGACCAGGCCCCCGCAGCCACCCCGGCCGCCGCGTCCGCCCAGGCCACCGCCACGGCCACCGCCCCGGCCGCCCCCACCCTCGCCATCGGCCCGCACACCGTCCAGCCGCCGGTGGTGCTCGCCCCCATGGCCGGGATCACCAACGCCGCGTTCCGCACCCTCTGCCGCGAGTTCAGCGGCGGCAAGGGCCTGTTCGTGAGCGAGATGATCACCACCCGCGCCCTGGTCGAGCGCAACGACAAGACCATGCAGCTGATCCACTTCGACGAGAGCGAGAAGCCCCGCTCGATCCAGCTGTACGGAGTGGACCCGGTCACCGTCGGCAAGGCGGTCCGCATGATCGTGGACGAGGACCGCGCCGACCACATCGACCTGAACTTCGGCTGCCCCGTCCCCAAGGTCACCCGCAAGGGCGGCGGCTCGGCGCTGCCGTACAAGCGGAACCTGCTGCGCGCCATCCTCAAGGAGGCCGTCGGCAACGCCGGGGACCTCCCCGTGACGATGAAGATGCGCAAGGGCATCGACGACGACCACCTCACCTACCTCGACGCCGGCCGCATCGCGGTCGAGGAGGGCGTCACGGCCATCGCCCTGCACGGCCGCACCACCGCGCAGCACTACGGCGGCACCGCCGACTGGGAGGCCATCGCACGGCTCAAGGAGCACGTGCCGGAGATCCCCGTGCTCGGCAACGGCGACATCTGGTGCGCCGAGGACGCCCTGCGCATGGTCCGCGAGACCGGCTGCGACGGCGTCGTCGTCGGCCGGGGCTGCCTGGGCCGCCCCTGGCTGTTCGGGGACCTGGTCGCGGCCTTCGAGGGGCGTACGGACGACCTGGCGCGGCCCGGCATGCGCGAGGTCGCACGGGTCATGCTGCGGCACGCCGCCCTGCTGGGCGAGTGGATCGGCGACGAGGCCCGCGGAGTGATCGACTTCCGTAAGCACGTGGCCTGGTACCTCAAGGGTTTCTCGGTCGGCTCGGAGATGCGCAAGAAGCTCGCGGTGATCTCGTCCCTGGCAGAACTGGACGCTCATCTGAGCGAGCTTGATCTGGACCAGCCCTGGCCCGAGGGTGCGGACGGCCCCCGAGGCCGGACGTCCGGAAACAACCGAGTTGTCCTCCCCGACGGCTGGCTCAAGGATCCTTACGACTGCGCCGGAGTGGGCGAGGAAGCCGAACTGGACACGTCCGGAGGCTGAACGGACGGCGTGATATGCGCCACGCATGGGTGGGGTTGCGCTCAGATGAGCGCGAAATCATCGACTGCACTTCTCAAAGGGTGGCACTGGGTGCCACCCTTTGTTCGTTCAAGAGTTGAAGACAAAGTTATCGATCATCGCTCATGTGAGCACTCTGGGGCCCCATCTGACGCTTTTCCCTTTGGGATCTGAAGGCTCGTGGGGGCTTCTGGCTACCGTTGAGTTACTTTCGATCTGCTGGCGGACGGGTGGTTGAAGCCGTACGACGGCCAAGTGGACGTACCGCAACGCCTTCGATCTGGGTATGTTCCTCGCCGTCAGGGCAGCCACCGAGTCCTCGAGGAGTCGAGACCCGTGTCGGAAAACAAAGATCAGAAGTTCGTCTACGACTTCACCGAGGGCAACCGCGACCTCAAGGACCTTCTCGGCGGCAAGGGAGCCAACCTCGCCGAGATGACCAACCTGGGTCTCCCGGTCCCTCCCGGCTTCACCATCACCACCGAGGCCTGCAAGGTCTACCTCGAGAGCGGCGAGGCCCCGGCCGCGCTGCAGGCCGAGGTCAGCGCCCACCTCGAGGCGCTCGAGCAGAAGATGGGCAAGAAGCTCGGTCAGTCCGACGACCCGCTGCTGGTCTCCGTCCGGTCCGGCGCCAAGTTCTCCATGCCCGGCATGATGGACACGGTCCTCAACATCGGCCTCTCGGACGAGTCCGTCACCGGTCTCGCCGCCCAGGCCGACAACGAGCGCTTCGCCTGGGACTCGTACCGCCGCCTGATCCAGATGTTCGGCAAGACCGTCCTCGGCGTCGACGGCGAGCTCTTCGAGGAGGCCCTCGACGAGGCCAAGGCCGCGAAGAAGATCACCGTCGACACCGACCTCGACGCCGCCGACCTCAAGAAGATCGTCAAGACCTTCAAGAAGATCGTCGCCAAGGAGGCGGGCCGCGAGTTCCCGCAGGACCCGCGCGAGCAGATGGACCTCGCCGTCCGCGCCGTCTTCGACTCGTGGAACACCGACCGCGCCAAGCTGTACCGCCGCCAGGAGCGCATCCCCGGCGACCTCGGCACCGCCGTCAACGTCTGCTCCATGGTCTTCGGCAACCTCGGCCCCGACTCGGGCACCGGCGTCGCCTTCACCCGCGACCCCGCCAGCGGCCACCAGGGCGTCTACGGCGACTACCTGCAGAACGCCCAGGGCGAGGACGTCGTCGCGGGCATCCGCAACACCGTGCCGCTCGCGGACCTGGAGCAGATCGACAAGAAGTCGTACGACCAGCTCATGGGCATCATGGAGACGCTCGAGACGCACTACAAGGACCTGTGCGACATCGAGTTCACCATCGAGCGCGGCCAGCTGTGGATGCTCCAGACCCGCGTCGGCAAGCGCACCGCCGGTGCCGCCTTCCGCATCGCCACCCAGCTCGTGGACCAGGGCCTGATCGACGAGGCCGAGGCCCTCCAGCGCGTGACCGGCCACCAGCTCGCCCAGCTGATGTTCCCCCGCTTCGACGAGAGCGCGAAGGTCGAGCTCCTCGGCCGCGGCATCGCCGCCTCCCCGGGCGCGGCCGTCGGCAAGGCCGTCTTCGACTCCTACACGGCCGTCAAGTGGTCCCGCTCCGGCGAGAAGGTCATCCTGATCCGCCGCGAGACCAACCCTGACGACCTGGACGGCATGATCGCCTCCGAGGGCATCCTGACCTCCCGCGGCGGCAAGACCTCGCACGCCGCCGTCGTCGCCCGCGGCATGGGCAAGACCTGTGTCTGCGGTGCCGAGGAGCTGGACGTCGACACCAAGCGCCGCCGCCTGACCACGTCCGCCGGACAGGTCATCGAGGAGGGCGACGTCGTCTCCATCGACGGCTCCACCGGCAAGGTCTACCTCGGCGAGGTACCCGTCGTACCCTCCCCGGTCGTCGAGTACTTCGAGGGCCGCATGCACGCCGGCGCCGACGACGCCGACGAGCTCGTCCAGGCCGTCCACCGGATCATGGCGTACGCCGACCGGGTCCGCCGCCTGCGCGTCCGCGCCAACGCCGACAACGCCGAGGACGCGCTGCGCGCCCGCCGCTTCGGCGCCCAGGGCATCGGCCTGTGCCGCACCGAGCACATGTTCCTCGGCGAGCGCCGCGAGATGGTCGAGCGCCTGATCCTCGCGGACACCGAGTCCGAGCGCGAGGAGGCACTCAGTGCCCTCCTGCCGCTGCAGCAGAAGGACTTCGTCGAGCTGTTCGAGGCGATGGACGGCCTGCCCGTCACCGTCCGCCTGCTCGACCCGCCGCTGCACGAGTTCCTGCCCGACATCACCGAGCTCTCGGTGCGCGTCGCCCTCGCCGAGGCCCGCAAGGACCACAACGAGAACGACCTGCGCCTGCTCCAGGCCGTGCACAAGCTGCACGAGCAGAACCCGATGCTGGGTCTGCGCGGCGTCCGCCTCGGCCTGGTCATCCCCGGCCTGTTCGCCATGCAGGTCCGCGCGATCGCCGAGGCCGCGGCCATCCGCAAGGACGCCAAGGGCGACCCGCGCGCCGAGATCATGATCCCGCTCGTGGGCACCGTCCAGGAGCTGGAGATCGTCCGCGAGGAGGCCGACGCGATCATCGCCGAGGTCGAGGCCGCCACCGGCACCGAGCTCAAGCTCTCCATCGGCACGATGATCGAGCTGCCCCGCGCCGCCCTGACCGCCGGCCAGATCGCCGAGGCCGCGCAGTTCTTCTCCTTCGGCACGAACGACCTGACCCAGACCGTGTGGGGCTTCTCCCGCGACGACGTCGAGGCCAGCTTCTTCACCGCCTACCTGGAGAAGGGCATCTTCGGGGTCTCGCCCTTCGAGACCATCGACCGGGACGGCGTCGGCGCCCTCGTGCGCCACGCGGTCAAGGAAGGCCGCGCGACCCGCCCCGACCTGAAGCTCGGCGTCTGCGGAGAGCACGGCGGCGACCCGGAGTCGGTGCACTTCTTCCACGAGGCCGGCCTCGACTACGTCTCCTGCTCGCCCTTCCGGATCCCGGTGGCGCGCCTGGAGGCCGGCCGGGCCGCCGCGGAGGCCCAGGGCAGCGACAGCCGCTGAGACTGCGGCCGGGCCGCCCACGGGCCGCCCGGCCGCCCACAACGGGCCGGTGGCGCGAACCGCCGGCCCGGGCGGGTGGCACGAACCACCCGTCCCCGGCCACCCGTCCTGTCATCCCTGACCAGACGGGACGGGCAGGCCGCCCACGGAACCGTCCCCCGCTCACCCGACCCTCATCGAGCGGAGGACGGTTCCGGCATGCCCGGAGGCGGGAAACGCGATATCGGGGTGCGCCATATCCGGCATATCCAAAAAGATGCGGAATTCAACCAGCAGGCGGCGGGCGGATCCCCACCCGCCCGCCGCCTCCTGTCAATCAGCCGGACACGTCGGCGCTTCCCGGTGCGACCGACCGCCAGGCCCCGCAAAGCCCCCCACGGCCTTCGCGGAGCGTTTCCGGTCGCCCCGGAGTGTGCCCGGCGGAGTACAGCATTTCGCTTGTCACGCCCTCGCCGAAAGGGGTTTCAACTGTGGCCGAAAGGGCGTGGTGACGTCGCGTGACGGTGTGCATACTCGTGGGGCGGGGGGATTGCGGTTGCACAGTGTGGGGGTTCAGTGCTGCGTATCCATTTCACTGGAGTGGACCTGGCACGGGTGAGGATGGCGGGGAGACCCGATGCGTTGTGGGAAACGATTCTTAGTTTTCATCGCTTAAGAGACCGGCGAGATGCCCGCCTGTTCGGTGAATGGCGTACGGAAACTCGTACCCGGTTGAATGGTGAAACACGCCTGCTGGGTGCGCTGATACCGATCCGGGGCTATTTCCCGGACTTTCTGACGCCCGCCGAGGGCCGGTACGGCGTGGACCTGGGCCTCGACGCCCTCCGCGGCACCCGTGCCTCCCGCCTGCGCGGAGAGCTGGCCCGGGTCGGTGCCGGGGCCCCGATGGTGCCGCGGCTGCGGGAGCTCGCCGAGGGCGGCACCGAGCAGCTGGGCCGGCTGGTCACCGAGCTGCGGGCGTACCACCGGGTCGCGGTCGAGCCGTACTGGACGCACATCCAGGCCCAGATCGAGGCCGAGCGCGCCGCCCGGGGCCGGGCGCTGCTGGACGGAGGGGCG
The DNA here is from genome assembly GCF_044759445.1 of Streptomyces sp. NPDC101118. Classification (NCBI taxonomy): domain Bacteria; kingdom Bacillati; phylum Actinomycetota; class Actinomycetes; order Kitasatosporales; family Streptomycetaceae; genus Streptomyces; species Streptomyces sp. NPDC101118. The sequence goes on from NZ_JBIVZG010000038.1 coordinate 29,815, forward strand.
GACGAACTGCTGTCCTCCCTGCCGCCGATGCTGCGCTGGCGCTCGCCGGTGCTGGAGTGCGACTACCCGGTCGACCGGGACGTCCGTCTGCGCGGGCGCGGGCTGCTGCTCCAGCCGTCGTTCTTCTGCCGGCGTACGGCGGTGACGCTGGCGGATCCGGAGCTGCCCCCGGTGCTGGTCTACCCGGCCGCCGCGCAGCTGAGCTCGGCCGCCACGCCGCGCGGGGCGGACCCGGGCACCCATCGCACCCTGGGCAAGCTGGTGGGCCACACGCGGTCCGTGGTCCTCCAGGCCATCGGCGACGGGGCCACCACCAGCGAACTGGCCCGCCGCGCCGGGGTCTCGCTCGCCTCGGCGAGCCAGCACGCCTGCGTGATGCGGGAGGCCGGGCTGGTGACCACGCTCCGGCACGGCAACGCCGTCCTGCACACGGTCACCCCACTGGGCGCGGCCCTCCTCAAGGGCGGGGCCGTGGCCTCCTGAGCCGCCGGCCCGCCCACGGCAACCACGGGCCGGGGCGGGGCGGCACAAGGGCGTGGCCCCGGCCGGGGGAGTCCGGCCGGGGCCACGTCCGTCCACGGTCAGGTGCGGAAGGGCCCCGTCACCTCGTACGTGATGCCGCCGGACGAGCTGCCGCTCGTACCGCGCTGGCTGGAGAAGTACAGCCGGTTGCCCGCGGGCGAGAAGGCCGGGCCGGTGATCTCGGAGGAGGACTGGCCGGTGATCCGCAGGAACGGCGCCACCACGTCGTCCGGGGTGATCACGCAGATCTCCATGTTGCCGCCGTCCTCAGCGACGTACAGGTCGCCGTACGAGGAGCCCGTGACGTTGTCGACGCCGGTCAGCGGGGCGCCCCCGCCGACCACCAGCGAGTCGTCGTAGGCCAGCTCGTAGGTGCTGTTGGCCAGGTTCAGCTGCCAGACCCGGTTGTCGCCCTTGGTGGTGAACCAGACGGTGTCGTTCGCGTAGTGGCAGCCCTCGCCGCCGTTGAACCGCTTCGCGCCGGAGACCTGGTTGCGGGTGGCGGTCGGCGACCCGTCCGGGTCCGGCACGTTCTGCCAGGTGAAGGAGCCGGACGTGGCGGTGCCGGCCTTCAGGACCTGGAGGGTGCCGGCGGAGAGGCTGCCCCAGGTGTTCGGGACGAAGCGGTAGAAGCAGCCGTCCGACTCGTCCTCGGTCAGGTAGACCACCTGGCGCACCGGGTCGGCCGCGGCCGCCTCGTGCTTGAACTTGCCCATCGCGGGCCGCTGGACGGCCGCGTTGACGCCGAACGGGTCGGTCTCGTAGACGAACCCGAGGCTGACCTCCTCGCAGGACAGCCAGGTGTTCCACGGGGTCTTGCCACCCGCACAGTTCTGCCGGGTGCCGGAGAGGATCCGGTACGCGGAGGTGACCGTGCCCGAGGAGTTGAAGCGGACCGCGCTCGCCCCGCCGGAGGGGTTGATCTCGGAGTTGGACACGTAGATCCAGCCCGAGCCGTCGGCGAAGCACGCACCGCCGTCGGGGGCGTTGTGCCAGGTGTACGAGGTGCCGCCGACGGTCTGGCCGGAACGGGCGATCACGCGGCTGGTGAAGCCGCCGGGCAGCATGATCCCGTTGGCGTCGGCCGGGTTCAGGGCCCCGTAGGGCCCCGGGCCGGGCTGGGCGGGCGCGGCGTAGGCCGCGCCGCGCATGAGCGTGCCGCCGAAGGCGGCGGCCGAGGAGCCGATGACGGCGCCGCGCAGGAAGGTACGACGTTCCACGGTCACTCCTGGTGGGGAGGGAGCGCCCCGCGGCCCGGGACGGCCACGGGGTCGCGCGCCGAGGAACCTAGGCGTCCGGAATTGACGTGGCGTCAACGCCGGGTGTCCCGGGGGCGACCGCAGGCCTACGGACTCCGGGGTGGCGGAGCCTGCTGCGACCACCGGGCGCCCACCACCGCCCGGCACGCACCGGCGTACGCCCCTCAGCCCCCCAGCAGCTCCTTCAGCGCGGCCGGCCCCCCTCCTCCGCGCCGGCCAGGGACCTTCGACCCTGGGCCCGGCAGCGGGCGAGGAGGAGGCTGGGGGCATGAACCACCACCGTGCCGACATCGCCGGCCGGGCCGACCTCGAACGCCTGCTGCGCCGCTTCTACACCGCGGCCTTCGCGGACCCGCGGATCGGCCCCTTCTTCACGGAGATCGCCGGCACCGACCTCGGCGTGCACCTCCCCCGGATCACCGACTTCTGGGAGCGGGCCCTGTTCCGCACCGCCGACTACCGGCGCAACGCCTTCGCCCCGCACGCCGCCCTGCACTCGGTGCGCGGCATGACCGCCGCCGACTTCGGCCGCTGGGTCCAGCTCTGGCACGCCACCGTCGACGGAGCGCACCGGGGACCGAACGCCGAGCGGGCCAAGGTGCAGGGCGAGCGGATCGCCCTCACCCTGCACAGGCGCCTCGCCGGTCCCGGGGCCTCCCTGGCGGGCGCGGAGAACCGCGGCTTCATCCCTCTGGCCGCCCTGCAGCTCCGTTCCGCAGCCTGACCCGGACCGTCGCACCCAGTCTGACCTGCGGATACGCCGCCACGAAAAAATCTTCGAGAAAATTCACCGGCGGGCGATGAGTTCCGGGACGGCCCCCGGTCTATCTCTCTGAAACCGCCGCCCACGAGGGCGGCGGACGGGAACACCGAGAGAGAAGAGACGGCCGATGTCCGCCACCATGATCTTCGTCAACCTGCCGGTCAAGGACCTGGACGCCGCCAAGGCCTTCTGGGAGAAGCTCGGCTACTCCTTCAACCCGCAGTTCACCGACGAGACGGCCGCCTCCCTGGTCATCAGCGACACGATCTTCGCCATGCTGCTGACCGAGGAGAAGTTCAAGGAGTTCGCCACCAAGCCGGTCGCCGACGCCTCCAAGACCACCGAGGTCATGGTCGCCCTCAGCGCCGAGAGCCGCGAGAAGGTCGACGAGGTCGTGGAGGCCGCCCTCGCCGCCGGCGCCGTCGAGCCCCGGCCGGCCATGGACATGGGCTTCATGTACGGCCGCGCCTTCGAGGACCTGGACCACCACGTCTGGGAGTACGTCTGGATGGACCCGGCCGCCATCGGGGGCTGAGCCGGCGCCCGAGCGACCGGCACCCCGGGCACCCCGCGCCCCGGGACGACGGATGCCCCCGGGCGGTCCGGGACCGCGCCTCCTCGGCGGCCCCGGACCCGACCCAGGGGTCAGGCCGTCCGCACCTCGTACGTGCGGACCGCCACCCCGTCGTCGTCCAGGCAGCGCCCCGACTCCAGGTCGAAGCGCTGCTTGAGCAGCGGCGAGGCCACGAAGGGGCGCCCCGCGTCGGAGCCCAGCAGCCCCCGGGACAGCACGTGGGCGCCGGTGAACGGGTCCTGGTTGCAGATCGCGTACGCGCGGCCCGCCCGGTCCAGGAACAGCGCCGCCTGGCTGCCGTCCGGCAGCAGCGCCGCGACCCCGCGTCCCGGTGTCAGCGCGGTCAGCTCGCAGACCGGCACCCAGTCCTCCCCAGTGCGCAGTTCGACGGTCATCGGGCCGTGCTCCCTTCCAGCGGGCGGATGGTGAGGATCTCCAGGTCGGGCTTGACCTGGTCGCGCTCGGGCACGAACTTCACGGTCGGGTCCGGCGCCCCCGGAGCGTTGACGAAGGACACGAAGCGGCGCATCCGGTCGGGGTCGTCCAGGGTCTCGGCCCACTCGTCGCGGTAGTGGGACACGTGGGCGGCCATCAGGGACTCCAGCTCCGCGCACAGCCCCAGCGAGTCGTGCACGACCACGTCCCGCAGGTGGTCCAGGCCGCCCTCCAGCCGCTCCAGCCAGGTGGAGGTGCGCTCCAGGCGGTCGGCCGTGCGGATGTAGAACATCAGGAACCGGTCGATCAGCCGGACCAGCTCGGCGTCGGACAGGTCCTGCGCCAGCAGGTCCGCGTGGCGGGGCGTGGCGCCGCCGTTGCCGCCGACGTAGAGGTTCCAGCCGCCGGCCGTGGCGATCACGCCGAAGTCCTTGCTCTGTGCCTCGGCGCACTCGCGGGCGCAGCCGGAGACCGCGGACTTGAGCTTGTGCGGGGCGCGCAGGCCCCGGTAGCGCAGCTCCAGGTCGATGGCCATCCGTACGCTGTCCTGGACCCCGTACCGGCACCAGGTCTGGCCCACGCAGGACTTCACCGTCCGCAGGGCCTTGCCGTACGCGTGGCCCGACTCGAACCCGGCGTCGACCAGGCGGGTCCAGATCGCGGGGAGCTGGTCGACGCGGGCGCCGAACAGGTCGATCCGCTGCCCGCCGGTGATCTTGGTGTAGAGGCCGAAGTCGCGGGCCACCTCGCCGATCACGATCAGCTTCTGCGGGGTGATCTCGCCGCCGGGGATCCGGGGCACCACCGAGTACGAGCCGTTGCGCTGCAGGTTCGCCAGGAAGTGGTCGTTGGTGTCCTGGAGGGCCGCCTGCTCGCCCGCCAGCACGTACCCCTCCGCGCCGATGGTCGGCGCGAGCGAGGCGATGATCGAGCCGACCGCCGGCTTGCACACGTCGCAGCCCTCGCCGCCGCGCGCCGCCTCCCGCCCGTGGCTGTCGAGGAGTGCGGCGTACGAGGTCACCCGCAGGGTGCGGACGATCTCGTACAGCTCGGCGCGGGTGTACTTGAAGCAGCCGCACAGACCCTGGTCGCCGGCCTGCGGCAGCAGCTGGCCGATCACCTTCACGCAACTGCCGCAGCCCGTGCCCGCCTTGGTGCACTTCTTGACCTCGGGCAGGGTGGCGCAGGCGGCGATGGCCTTCTTCGTGACGTTGTGGCAGGAGCAGATGATCGCGTCGTCCGGCAGCGAGGCCGGGCCGAGGGCGGCCGGGGCGCCGATCCCGGCGGGCAGCACCAGCTGCTCGGGGGCGGCCGGCGGCACCGAGCCGGTCAGCGGGCGGAGCAGCCCGTACGAGTCGGCGTCGCCGACCAGCACACCGCCGAGCAGCGTGCCGTCCGCGGCGACGACCAGCTTCTTGTAGACGCCCGAGCGGGAGTCCGAGTAGACCACGTCGAGGCAGCCCTCGGTGGTGCCGTGGGCGTCGCCGAAGGAGGCCACGTCCACGCCCAGCAGCTTGAGCTTGGTGGACAGGTCCGCGCCCGTGAACGCGCGCTCCGCCGTGCCCAGCAGGTCCTCGGCGGCCGTCTGGGCCATCTCGTAGCCGGGCGCGACCAGTCCGTAGACCCGGCCGTCCACCGCGAGGGCGCACTCGCCGATCGCGTACACGTGCGGGTCGGAGGTGCGGCAGCGGGCGTCGACGGCGATGCCGCCGCGCTCGCCGACGTCCAGGCCGCAGTCGCGGGCCAGCTCGTCGCGCGGCCGGACGCCCGCCGAGAACACCACCAGCTCGGTCTCCACGGTGCTGCCGTCGGACAGCTTCATGCCGGTCACCGAGCCGTCGGGGCCGGTGACGACCTCCTGGGTGCCGGTGCCCGTGTGGACCGTCAGGCCCATGTCCTCGATCGTGCGCAGCAGGGCTGCGCCGCCGCCCTCGTCGACCTGGACCGGCATCAGGCGCGGGGCGAACTCCACGATGTGGGTGGTCAGTCCGAGCCCTTGGAGGGCGCCGGCGGCCTCCAGGCCCAGCAGGCCGCCGCCGACGACCGCGCCGCGGGTGCGGCCCTTGGCGTACTCCTCGATCGCGAGCAGGTCCTCGATGGTGCGGTAGACGAAGCAGCCCGGCGCGTCCTTGCCCGGCACGGGCGGAACGAAGGGGTACGAGCCGGTGGCCAGCACCAGGGTGTCGTACGGCACGACCCGCCCGGAGCGGGCGGTCACCGTCCGGGCCGCGCGGTCGACGGCGGCCGCGGGGTCGCCCAGGAGCAGCTCGATGCCGTGCTCCGCCATGAACCCGTCCGGGGTCATGGACAGTTCCTCCGGGCTGGTGCCGGAGAAGTACGAGGTGAGGTGGACCCGGTCGTACGCCGGGCGGGGCTCCTCGCAGAGCACGACGACGCGGTGCGTCGCGGTCAGTCCGCGTTCGGCGAGCGCTTCGAGGTAGCGCTGGCCGACCATGCCGTGCCCGATGAGCACGATCGTGGGCTTGGGGGCGGGGTTGGCCATCTCAGGAGCCTCCGTCGTCGGTGAGCAGGTGGAGCAGTGGATTCCGGTGGGAATCCGGTGGCGGGTCCGGCAGGGGTTCGTCGCTCTCCCAGGTACGGGCGAGGGCGCCCACGGTGGAGAGCTCGCCGAGCAGCACGCCCCCGACGAGGCGGTCGCCGCGGACGACGACCTTGCGGTAGGTGCTGCGGGTGGCGTCGACCAGCCGGACGACGTCGTCGCCGGGCTGGGGCGTGGTCTCGCCGAAGGCGGCCAGGTCCAGGGGACGTTCGCCGGTGGCGAGGGTGAGGCGGGTGAGGGCACGGGTGCCGGTGTAGCGGGGGGCGGTGGGGGTGGGAGGGGTCTGGGGCCGGGCCAGGGCGATGGGGGCTGCGCCGGTCAGGGTCCGGGCCAGGGCGTCGGCCTGTTCCAGCGCCGGGCCGGCGAGCCCGTACACCCTTCCGTCGTGCTCGGCGCAGTCGCCGATCGCGTACACGTGCGGGTCCGAGGTGCGCAGCGCGTCGTCCACGACGATGCCGCGGCGGGTCTCGATGCCGGCGGCCTGCGCGAGGCCGACGCGGGGCCGGACCCCGCAGGCGATCACCACCAGTTCGGCCTCCAGCCGGTAGCCGTCGCCCAGCTCCACGGCGGTCACGCGGCGGGGGGAGGCGGTGGGGGCGGGGCCGGTCGCCTTGGGGCCGGCAGGGGCGGAGGGGGCGGTGATCAGGCCGCGGACGCGGCACTCGGTGTGGACCTCCACGCCGAGGGCGGTCAGGTGGCTGCGGACCAGCCCGCCGGCCTCCTCGTCCAGCTGCCGCTCCATCAGCCGCGCACCCTGCTGGGCCAGCACCACCTGCGCCCCGCGGGCGGCCAGCGCCCGGGCCGCCGAGACGCCCAGCAGGCCCCCGCCGATGACCACCGCGCGCAGCCCGGGGCGCATCGCCGCCGAGAGGGCCAGGCAGTCGTCCATGGTGCGGAACGGGTGCACGCCGTCCGGCAGTTCACCGCCGCCCGGCTCGAACAGGCCGCGCAGCGGGGGCAGCACCGGGTTCGACCCCGTGGCCAGCACCAGGTCGTCGTACGGCAGGACCGCGCCGTCGTCGCAGTGCACCTCCCGGGCTCCCCGGTCCACGCGCACCGCGCGCACCCCCTGCCGCAGCACCGGGCCGGGGGAGGGGAGGGCGGTGACCTCGGGCGCGTACCGCCCGGCCAGCACCTCGGCGAGCAGCACCCGGTTGTACGGGGCGTGCTGCTCCTCGCCGAGTACGGTCACGGACACGGCTGGGGTGGCTGCGGCGGTGGCTGTGGCTGCGGCGGTGGCTGTGGCTGTGGCTGTGGCGGTGCCCGGGGCCGGGCCGGGGGCCGTGCCCGGGGCCGTGGAGGCGGCCGTGAGCCGCTGGGCCAGGCGCAGGCCCGCCATTCCGCCGCCGATCACCACCACACGTCGCGAGGTCATGTCAGGAGACTGCGGGCCCGCTGTTTCCCCACCGCATCCCCTCTGTTTCCCGCGGGGAACGCTGCCCTCCCGGGGGGTGTCCGTCGGGTGTGAGGGTCTTCCGGGGCCGGTTGCGGGGGCCGTGACGTGGGCGGTGACGAGGGCTGTGACGAGGTGTTCCGGTGCGGCGCGTGGGCACCGGGACGAGGCGCGGATCAGGGGCCGATGAGGTACCGGATGAGGGGTGGTTTAACGCTCCCTCAAGCCCGGCTTAAGGATCACCACACCCCCTCTGACCTGGCATAGCGTGCCCCGCATGAGATCCGCCCCCGCGCGCCTGCGCACCGGGTTGCTCGGCGGGGCCGGTGGCGTGTTCGCCCTGTGGGCCGCCCAGGTCCGGCCCTCCGCACGACTCGATGCGCTCTTCGCCACCGCCGCCCACCTGACCGGCCTGCTCGCCGGGTACGGGGTGCTGGCGCTGCTCTTCCTGATGGCGCGGGTGCCCGCCGTGGAACACGGGGTGGGCGCGGACCGGCTGGCCCGCCTGCACGCCCTCGGCGGCCGGTGGGTGCTCGGGCTGTGCCTCGGACACGGGCTGTTCGCCCTGTGCGGCTACGCCGTCCACACCGGGTCCGACGTGATCGGCGCCGCCGTCGCGCTGCTGGGCTACCCGGCGCTCGCGGCGGCCGCGCTGGGGGCGGTGCTGCTGGCCGCCGTCGGGGTGACCTCCGCCAGGGCCGCGCGCCGCCGCCTGCCCCACGGGACGTGGCGCGGGGTGCACCTGCTGACGTACCCGGCCGTGGCGCTGGGTTTCGGCCACCAGCTCGCCGGGCCGGATCTCGCGTCCGTCCCGCCGGTGGCGTGGTGCTGGGCGCTGTTGCACACGGCCGTTGCCGTGCTTCTGGTCTGGTACCGGGCCGTGGTGCCCGTACGGCAGGCGCTGCGGCACGGGCTGCGGGTGGCCGGGGTGCGTGCCGAGGGGCCCGGTGTGGTGTCCGTGACGGTGATGGGGGAGGGGCTGGCGGAGCTGCGGGCCGAGCCGGGGCAGTTCCTGCGGTGGCGGTTCCTGTGCCGCGGGCTCTGGCACACCGCGCTGCCCTTCTCCCTCTCGGCGCCGGTACGGGACGACACGCTGCGGATCACCGTGAAGGGCCTCGGGCGCCACTCGCGCCGGATCCGCCGGCTGAGGCCGGGCACGCGGGTGCTGGCCACCGGCCCGTTCGGCGCCCTGACCGCGCGCCGCCGTACCCGGCCGAAGGTGCTGCTGATAGCGGGCGGGGTCGGGATCACCCCGCTGCGCGCCCTCTTCGAAACGCTGCCCGGCGGGCCCGGGGAGCTGACCCTGCTCTACCGGGCGGGCGACGCCGGGCAACTCGTGCTGCGGGGCGAGCTGGAGGCCATCGCCGCCGAGCGGGGGGCCGGCCTGCACTACCTGCTCGGGCCGTCGGACGCCGCGTACGACCCGCTGGCGCCCGGAGCCCTGAGGGAGCTGGTGCCCGACCTCGACGCCCACGACGTCTACCTGTGCGGCCCGCCGGGGATGGCCCTGGCCACCACGAACTCGCTGCGCCGGGCCGGGGTGCCGGCCGCGCGGATCCATTCGGAGTGCTTCGCGTACTGAGCTGCGCCGACGCCGCCGACCCCGCCGGCCCCCTGCGCCCATCCCGCGCCCCCGCAACCCCCGCCGCCGGCCCCCAGCGACGCCCCTGCCGGTCATCCCCGGCGACGACTTCACCGATCACCCCCGCACCCGGAAGACGAGGACATGGCCCGCCACCGCAAGCCCCCCACCGCGCCCGCCCTGCTGCGCAGGGCCCTGGCCGCCGTACCGCCCGCGCAGCGGCTCGCGGCGGCCCTCGCCCTGGCCAGCGCGCTCTCGGCGACCGCCGTCACCGCGTTCGTCGACCCGGCCGCGCCCGCCGCCCCGGACCGCGCCCCGGCGGGAACCTCAAGCCTTGCGCAATTCTCGCGGGATTGATGGACGCTGCACCGATCCCGTCCATAGGGTCGCGATCATGCCCGACATATCGCTGACCATGACCGTCCTGCTCTGCCTCGCCGCACTCGGCGCGGGCTGGGTCGACGCCGTGGTGGGCGGCGGCGGGCTCATCCAGCTCCCCGCGCTGATGCTCGGGCTGCCGTCCTCCCTTCCCCCCGCCTACGCCCTGGCGACGAACAAGGCCGTCAGCATCGTGGGCACCTCGGGCGCCGCCGTGACGTACGTGCGCAAGACGCCGGTGGACGTGAAGCTCTCCGTCCGCATCGGCCTGGCCGCGCTGGCCGGGTCGATGGGCGGCGCACTGCTGGCCGGCGGCATCAGCAAGGACGTCCTGCGCCCCGCGATCATGGTGATCCTGCTGCTGGTGGCGGCCTTCGTGATCTTCAAGCCGTCGTTCGGCAGCGCACCCGCCACCGGCCCGGTCACCCGGCAGCGCGTGCTCCTGGCCATCCTGCTGGCCGGTGGCGGCATCGGCTTCTACGACGGGCTGGTCGGCCCGGGCACGGGCACGTTCCTGGTCCTCGCGCTGACCGCGCTCCTGCACCTCGACCTGGTGACCGCCTCCGCCACCACGAAGATCGTCAACGTGTGCACCAACCTGGGCGCGCTGGTGATGTTCTCGTACCAGGGCTACGTGCTCTGGCAGCTGGCCGCCCTGATGGCCGTCTTCAACCTCGCCGGGGGCATGATCGGTGCCCGCATGGCGCTCAAGAAGGGCAGCGGCTTCGTCCGAGGCGTGCTGCTCAGCGTGGTGTGCGTACTGGTGGTGAAGCTCGGGCTGGAGCAGTGGGCCGCCGCGTGAGCCGTGGGCGCCTCTCAGTACGTGCCCGTCAGATGCGCGAACACCACCACGTTCCCCCGGTACCCGGTGCGGGCCGAGAAGCCGCCGCCGCAGGTGATCACCCGTAGCTCGGCGCGCGGCGCGGGCCCGTACACCCGCGCGTCAGGGAAGCGCCCGGCCTCGTACACCTCGACCGCGTACACCGTGAAGACGGCCGTACGGCCGTCCGCGCGCCCCACCTCGATCGCGGCCCCGCGCCGCACCGCGCCCAGGTCGTAGAAGACGGCGCGCCCGTCGGCGTGGTCCACGTGACCGGCCACGACCGCCGTCCCGGTGGCTCCGGGCGGGGTGCCGTGCCGGTACCAGCCGGCCACCCCGGTCCGCTCGGGCGGCGGGACCTCCAGGCGGCCGTCGCGCTGGAGACCGAGGCCGACGAGCGGGGCGTCCACCCGGACCGAGGGGATCCGGATGCGCAACGGCGGGGCGCCGGGCAGCGGGGCGATGGCCGCGCCGTGGTCCGCGGCACGGGATCCGAGGGCCTCCGAGAGGGCGGGCTGCGGCGGGCGCACCGTCTCCGACGAGCCGCTGCCGATCAGCCAGATGCCGGTGCACGCGGCCAGGGCGAGCAGCCCGCAGCGGCGGGCGGTGCGCGGGTCCCGGTGCATGCGGCCCCCTCGGTCTGGGCGGTGCCGCCGCCCGGCCCCGGCTCTCTCGGGGCGGGCGACGGCGGGAGGTACCGGTGGGATTCCGGGGTACCGCCGGGATCCGTGGGATCCGGGGTACCCGTGGATCCCGTCAGGCCCGCGTGCCGCTCGCCCGGCGACGCAGGGCCCAGGTACCGCCGACGGCGGTCGCGGCCAGTACGGCCACGCCCGCCGCGATCCTGGCGGGGTCGGCGGAGGTCGTCGTACCGCCGCCCACGCCGGTCTGTACGTGGCCCTGCGGGCCGCGTTCCGTGACGATCAGGTCCCCGGTGGCGAACTTGCCGTTGGTGCAGGTGGCGCCGATCGCGTAGGTGCCGGGGCGGGTGTCGTGCGCGACCCGGAACTGGCCGACCGCGTCCTCCTTGTGGGTGGAGGGGGCCAGCCGGAAGCGGCCGCCGCCCACCGTCGTGGCGTCGCCGTCCGCCGTACCGCCGGCGCCGCAGGCCGTGGTGTTCACCGTGACGGTGGCGCCCGGGGCGGCGGACTTCGGGAAGATCTCCAGCACGGCGAACTCCCCGGCGAAGGCGCCGGTGACCGGGGCCAGCAGGGCGGCGGCGGTCAGCAGGGTGCCGGTCAGCAGACGGGTGCGCATATCGCTCCTCGGGGGCGGTCTCTCCCTTCAGAGGAGAACGGCCCCGGGCCGGTGCGGCCACCGCACGCCCCCGCCGCCCGGCACCCGGTGCGTTGGCTTTCCGCAGGTCAGCCGCGGGCCGCTCACCCGGTCGGGGAGAGGAGCACGGGGCGCGCCGTTCGGGTGAGGAGGGCCACCGCGGCCCCGCGCCGCCCCGGGCCCCGCGCTGCCCCGGGCCCCGGGTCGCGGACAGCTCACGGACCCGGCAGGTGGAGGGTGGCCCGGGCGCCGCCCTCCGGAGGGTTGGCGAGGCGGACCCGGGCGCCGATGACCGCGGCCTGGCCGAAGGCGATGGTGAGGCCCAGGCCCGTGCCCTGCCCGCGCTCCGGGGCACCCGTCATGAAGCGCTGGGGGCCGTGCCGGAGGAGGGTTTCCGGGAAACCGGGGCCGTGGTCGGCGACCGCGACCTCGGCCCCCGTGGCGCTGGGCGTCACCGTGACCGTGATCGCGCTGCCGCCGTGGCGGGCCGCGTTGACCAGCAGGTTCGTCAGGATGCGCTCCAGACGGCGGGAGTCGGTGCGTACGGGGAGCGGGTCGGCCGGGAGGCAGACGGCGGCCCGTACTCCCGAGCGGTGGACGGCGGCCGTGACCAGCGGCCCGAGGGGCTGGACCTCGAGCGCCGGCCGTTCCCGGGCCGCGTCCAGGCGGGCCACCTCCAGGAGGTCTTCCGTCAGGGTGCGGAGGGCGGCCACCCGGTTCCGTACGAGTTCCGTCGGGCGGCCCTCCGGGAGGAGCTCGGCGGCGGTGTGCAGGCCGGTCAGCGGGGTGCGCAGCTCGTGGGCCACGTCCGCCGTGAAGCGCTGCTCCGCCTCCAGCCGTCGCTGCAGGCTGGCGGCCATCGTGTCGACGGCCGAGGAGAGTTCGGCCACCTCGTCCCGGGTGCCCGGGACCCCCGAGGGGCCGATGCGGGCGTCGAGCTCGCCCTGGCTGATCCGGCGCGCGGTCTCGGCCGCGTTCCGCAGGTCCTTGCTGAGCCTGCCGGCCAGCAGCGCGCCGCCGACGGCCGCCAGGCCCACGACGCCGGCCGTCGAGACCGCCAGTTGCCGGTCCAGATCGGTCAGCTCCTGGCGTTCCACCCGGAGCGACTGCTTCACGGACAGGACGTGACTGCCCCCGATGGGGCGGGCCGCCCACACCGCGGGGTCCGGTCCTTCCAGGCGCAGGAACGTCGTGCGCTCGCCCGCCAGGGCCGCCTCGCGCAGCGCGGCCGGCAGGCGGGGGCAGTCGATGGCCGCCTCGGTCTCGTCGTTCCCGTCCAGCCGTCCCGTCACCTCGTACAGCTGCCGTACCCGGATCAGCTGGCCGGTGGCCGCCACCCGCGCGGCGTCGGCCACCTGCCGGGTGCGCGCCTCGTGGATCAGCACGCCGATGGTGACCGCCACCAGCGCACAGCCCACCGCCAGCAGCACCGCGATCTTCCACCGCAGGCCGAGCGCCCGGAGGGAGCGGCGGCCGCGCAGGAAGAGGGCCCTCACAGGTCCGCACCCTTGCGGTAGCGCTTCTCGTCGCTCACCACCGACAGCCGGCGGCCGTCCCAGCGGTAGCGCACCGCCTGCTCGGCCCCGTCGTTCGCCGCCGTGCGCACCAGCAGGTCGTGTTGCAGCGCCTCGACGGCCATCCGCCGGCCCGACGTGTAGAGGACCGGCACGACCCTGCCGTCGCGCGCCGTGTAGACGGCGATCGCCGACCGGCCGCTCTCCAGGTCCGCCCCGATGACCAGGTCCGGCTTCCCGTCGCCCGTCAGGTCGTGCAGCACCGGCGGGCGGATGCCCGCGTGCCCCGGCCCGCTGATCATCCCGCGCGCCAGGAAGGGCTTCATCCGCTTGTCGGCCCGCAGCACCTCCAGCGGATCCACCGCCGCCATCCCGCCGGCCGGCACCGCGGGCCCGTCCGGCAACGGCTCGGGCGGCGGCTGCCGGGTGGCCGCGGCCGCCCCCGGCGCCTCCGGTGACCCGATCGCCCACGCCGGCCACAGCTCCTCGGGGCGCGGCTGGGCGGACACGGCGGGCGCCGGCTCGCCGACGCCCAGACCCCCGGGCGCGGCGCAGCCGCCGAGGGCGAGGAGGACGGCGGACACGGCGAGGGCCGGGGCGGCGGCGCGGATTGCTCTGATCATGGTGGATACGGGGAGGGGGTGGGGGGACGGGCCGCAGCCGGGGCCGCGACAATCGACGGTGACGGCGCCCGTCACGGGCACCGGGACGTTGTGTGACAGCTGCGCGGACGAGCCGTTCTCCGGCCCGGCCGCGGCACGCCGCTGGGGGTTCCGGCCGGGGCCGGACCTCCCGTTGTAACCGAGGGAGGAACCCCGTGACATCGGTCGAACGGCCAGTCCTGACGGTGCTGACCACCGTCGACTCGGCGGACGCCGCCCAGGCCCTGGCCCGGCTCGCGGTCGAGGCGCGGCTCGCCGCCTGCGCGCAGGTCTCCGGCCCGGTGACCTCCGTCTACCGCTGGAAGGGCGCCGTCGAGACCGCCCAGGAGTGGCAGGTGCTGTTCAAGACCACCGAGGACGCCTACGCCGCCCTGGAGGCCCGGCTGACCGCCGAGCACCCCTACGACACCCCCGAGATCATCGCGACCCCGGTCGTCCGCGGCGCCGCCGGCTACCTCGCGTGGGTCGGCGCGGAGGTCGAGGCCAGGTGAGCGAGGCGGAGCTGCCCTTCTTCGTCTACGGGACGCTGCGCCCCGGCGAGTACAACCACGACCTCTTCCTGCGCGGCCGGACCGCCGCCGAGGAGCCGGCCCGGCTGCCGGGCGCGGTGCTGTACGAGGGCCCCGGCTACCCGTACGCCGTCGAGCTCCCGGCACCGGCCGCCGGCGCGGGCGTCGTGGGCGAGCTGATCACACCGGCCGCCGGGCAGTACCGCGACCTGCTCGACGTACTGGACCGGCTGGAGGAGTACCACGGCCCCGGCCGCCCCCGGAACGTCTACGACCGGGTCCCGCGCCAGGCCGTGCGCCCGGACGGCACCCCCGTACCGGCCTGGGTCTACGTGGCCGCCGGGCCGGTCGCCGCAGAGCTGCGCGCCACGGGCACCCTCATCGCCGGCGGCGACTGGCTGCGCCGCTGACCCTCACTCCACCGGCTCGACGCGCACCGCACAGACCTTGAACTCCGGCATCCGGGAGACCGGGTCGAGCGCCGGGTTGGTGAGGGAGTTGGCGCGCCCTTCGCCCGGCCAGTGGAACGGCATGAACACCGTGTCCGCCCGGATCGAGTCGGTGATCCGGGCCGGCGCCACGGCCCGCCCGCGCCGCGAGACCACCGCGAGCGGCCGGCCCTCCACGGCCCCGATCCGCTCGGCCAGCCGCGGGTGCAGCTCCACGAACGGCCCCGGCGCCGCCCGGTTCAACTCGTCGACCCGCCGGGTCTGCGCCCCCGACTGGTACTGGGAGACAACCCGGCCGGTGGTCAGCAGCAGCGGGTACTCGGCGTCCGGCAGCTCCCCGGCCTCGCGGTGCGCGACGGGCACGAAGCGGGCCAGGCCGTCCTCGGTGGCGAACCGGTCCAGGAACAGACGCGGGCTGCCGGGGTGTTCGGGGGACGGACACGGCCAGAAGACGCCCTGCTCCCGCTCGATGCGCGCGTAGTCGATGCCCGCGTAGTCGGCGGGACCGCCGGCCGAGGCGCGCCCCAGTTCCGCGAACACCTCCGCCGGGTCGGTCGGGAACTTCTTCTCCAGGTCCACCTGCCCGAACTCAGGGCCCAGCCGGGCCGCGAGCCCGTGCAGCAGGTCCAGGTCGCTGCGCACCCCCGGCGGGGGTGTCAGGGCCTGCCTGCGCAGCAGCACCCGCCCCTCCAGGTTCGTCGTCGTCCCGGTCTCCTCGGCCCACTGCGTGACGGGCAGGACCACGTCCGCCATGGCGGCGGTCTCGGACAGCACCACGTCGGCGACGGCGAGGAACTCCAGCGAACGCAGCCGCTCCTCGATGTGCGCGGCCCGCGGCGCGGAGACCACCGGGTTCGACCCCATGAGCAGCAGCGCGCGGGGGCCGTCCCCGGTGCCGAGCGCGTCGAGCAGCTCGTACGCGCTGCGGCCGGGCCCGGGCAGCGAGTCGGCCGGCACCCCCCAGACGCCGGCCACGTGCTCGCGCGCCGCCGGGTCGGTCAGCTTGCGGTAGCCGGGCAGCTGGTCGGCCTTCTGGCCGTGCTCGCGCCCGCCCTGCCCGTTGCCCTGGCCGGTCAGGCAGCCGTACCCGGACAGCGGCCGCCCGGCGCGGCCGGTGGCCAGGCACAGGTTGATCCACGCGCCGACGGTGTCGGTGCCCTTGGACTGCTGCTCGGGGCCGCGGGCGGTGAGCACCATCGCCGACTCGGGTGCGCAGAACATCCGCACCGCCTCCCGCAGCTTCGGCACCGGCACGCCGGTGATCCGCTCGACGAGCTCGGGCCAGTGCGCCATGGCCGCGGCCCGGGCGTCGGCCCAGCCGCTGGTGCGGGCGGCGATGAACTCCTCGTCGGTGCGCCCCTCCGCGACCACCAGGTGCAGCAGGCCCAGGGCCAGCGCCAGGTCGGTGCCGGGGCGGGGGGCCAGGTGCAGGTCGGCCTGCTCCGCCGTACGGGTCCGGCGGGGGTCGACGACGATCAGCGTGCCGCCGTTCTCCTTGAGCTCGGTGAGGTAGCGCAGGGCGGGCGGCATGGTCTCGGCCAGGTTGGAGCCGACGAGGATCACGCAGCCGGTACGGGGGATGTCCTCCAGCGGGAACGGCAGCCCCCGGTCCAGGCCGAAGGCCCGCTGGTGGGCGGCGGCGGCCGAGGACATGCAGAACCGTCCGTTGTAGTCGATCTGCGAGGTCCCCAGGGCGACGCGCGCGAACTTCCCGAGCGCGTACGCCTTCTCGTTGGTGAGACCACCGCCGCCGAAGACCCCGACAGCGTCCGGACCGTGCCCACGACGGACGCGTGCCAGGCCCTCGGCGACGGCGTCGAGGGCCTCCTCCCAGGTGGCCGGTTCGAGCGCACCTGTGGCATGGGTGCGGACCAGTGGCTCGGTGAGCCGGACCCGGGAGGAGAGCACTGCGGGTGCCGTGCGGCCCTTTCCGCACAGCGCCCCCCGGTTGACCGGAAACTCCGGCCGCTCCACCACCGACACCGCCACGCCGTCGCCATCGGGCGAGGGCGCCAGACCCATCCCGCACTGAAGTGCGCAGTACGGGCAGTGGGTGGCGGTGACGGAACCGGGTTCAGTGCGCATGCCGCCAGCGTGCGCCGCAGGTGTTACACCGAACCCCACCCCGCGTTACACCCCAGGTACACCCCCCTCCCGCCGGGGGTGCGGCCCGCGGTGAGGTCCCGGCCCGGGCCGGCTGTGGGCGTGGCTGTGGCTGAAAGGCTCTGCCCGGCGGGCCTTCGTAGCGTGGAATCATCTTCCCGCCCGAAGATCCGCTTCTTAAGCTCCGGGACCATGACCTCTTCATCACCGCCTCCGCCGCCGTCCATCACGCTCGGCAGAGGGGGCCAGCAACTGGTGATGCTCCTCTTGGGAATCTTCTCCGTGCTCGTCGCTGGGGTGAACCTGTTCGGCGCCGATGACGTTTTCGGTGCAGGGCTCTTCGCCTGGTGGCTGCTGATGGGAGCCTGGCTGGTCATCCGCACCCCCCGCGTCGGAGTGCGGGTCAGCGTGGACGGCATCACCGAGCGCGAGCTGTGGCGCTCGCGGCGGGTGCCGTGGTGCGACGTCCAGCTGATCGATGTCGAAACCCAGGGGCTCGGACCGGGGGCGACCGGCGCGCCGAGAGTCGTCCGCAAGAGCGGCGAGCGGCTGCGCTTCACTGCCCTCGCCTCGTACTCCCCCCGCGTGGTCGATTCCGACGTGGCCGTTCTCCAGACCCACCATGGCACCCACCTCTCCGCGTGCCCCGACTGCGTGCCGAGGGACCAGGTCGTCCCGGGCTGATGCCGACCCGTCGGCAGGTGCGTGTATCGACACTGGGGCCCGGTCACGGCGATGTTTCTGGCCACAATGGGCCGTGTGTCGCGCGGCGTGAGGGAGGAACGTGATCGTGGGCGGCTTGTTTCCGGCCACAAGCGGCTGTGTGTCGCGTGACGGCGGGAGCGCGTAGCGATCGTGGGCGGCTTATGAAGGGGCACGGACGGCCCGGGGACGCCGAGACGGGCGGTGGGCCTACGGACGCTGACGCGTCCGCCCCGTGGGGCGGGGCTTGGGGTGGTGCGGGTGGCCGGAGGTCGTGCTGCCGTCTGGAGAGGTGCCTCTGCCTTGGTGCCGGGTGATGGCTGTGGGGGTGGTGGGTGGCTTGTGTTGCTCCGGGGCGTTTTTCGGGGGTTGTCCGCCGAGGGATTTTGCCTTCCGGACCGGGGTGGGCGGTCAAGGGTGACCCGAAGGGTCATCGCGTAGCG
>NZ_JBIVZG010000039.1:0-29092 GCF_044759445.1 Streptomyces sp. NPDC101118
TGTTTTCACGACCCACACTAACCACCTCCCCCGTGTATCCAGGGCCGCAACCATTGCGACTTCCCCCTGTCCGGGGCGGGGGGGGGGGGGGGGCCCCCCCCCCCCCCCGGGCCGCCCCCCCCCCCCTCGCCGTACTCCGACGGTCCTGTGGACCGGTCAGCCGGTGACCTCCACCGCGGCCAGGCTCTTCTTGCCCCGGCGCAGCACCAGCCAGCGGCCGTGCAGCAGGTCCTCCTTGGCGACGGCGGCCTCCTCGGAGGCGACCTTGGCGTTGTTCACGTACGCGCCGCCCTCCTTCACCGTCCGGCGCGCGGCCGACTTGCTCGCGACCAGGCCGGTCTCCGCGAACAGGTCGACGACCAGGCCGGGCTCCGCCACCTTGGCGTGCGGCAGTTCCGACAGGGCGGCGGCCAGCGTCGCCTCGTCCAGCTCCGCCAGGTCGCCCTGGCCGAACAGCGCCTTCGACGCCGCGATCACGGCGGCGCACTGGTCCGCACCGTGCACCAGAGCCGTCAGCTCCTCGGCGAGCGCCCGCTGCGCGGCGCGGGCCTGCGGCCGCTCGGCGGTCTGCGCCTCCAGTGCCTCCAGCTCCTCGCGGCTCTTGAAGGACAGGATGCGCATGTACGTCGAGATGTCCCGGTCGTCCACGTTCAGCCAGAACTGGTAGAACGCGTACGGCGTGGTCATCTCCGGGTCCAGCCAGACGGCGCCGCTCTCGGTCTTGCCGAACTTGGTGCCGTCCGCCTTGACCATCAGCGGCGTCGCCAGCGCGTGGACCTGCGCCTCCGGCTCCAGCTTGTGGATCAGGTCGAGGCCGGCCACCAGGTTGCCCCACTGGTCGGACCCGCCCTGCTGGAGGGTGCAGCCGTACCGGCGGTACAGCTCCAGGAAGTCCATGCCCTGGAGCAGCTGGTAGCTGAACTCCGTGTAGCTGATGCCCTCCTGCGACTCCAGCCGGCGCGCGACCGAGTCCTTGGTGAGCATCTTGTTGACCCGGAAGTGCTTGCCGATGTCCCGCAGGAACTCGATCGCGGACAGCCCGGCCGTCCAGTCGAGGTTGTTCACCATGACCGCCGCGTTCTCGCCCTCGAAGGACAGGTACGGCTCGATCTGGCCGCGCAGCCGGTTCACCCAGTTCGCGACCGTCTCCGGGTCGTTCAGCGTGCGCTCGGCGGTCGGCCGCGGGTCACCGATCTGACCGGTGGCCCCGCCGACCAGCGCCAGCGGCCGGTGACCGGCCTGCTGGAGCCGCCGGACGGTCAGCACCTGCACCAGGTGGCCGACGTGGAGCGAGGCCGCGGTCGGGTCGAAGCCGCAATAGAACGTGACCGGGCCGTCCGCGAACGCCTTGCGCAGCGCGTCCTCGTCGGTGGACTGGGAGAACAGTCCGCGCCACTTCAGTTCGTCGACGATGTCCGTCACGATCTCTCGACTCCTCGATCAGCTGGGAAAACTACAAAATCGCGCCCGGATCAGTCTATGGGCGTCACACGCCCTTGCTGACCGAGCTCATGTTGAAGTCCGGAATGCGCAGTGCCGGCATCGCGGCCCTGGTGAACCAGTCGCTCCACTCGCGCGGCAGGGTCCGCTCCGTCCGCCCGGCCTCCGTGGCCCGCGACAGCAGGTCCACCGGCGACTCGTTGAAGCGGAAGTTGTTCACCTCGCCCACGACCTCGCCGTTCTCCACCAGGTACACGCCGTCCCGGGTCAGGCCGGTCAGCAGCAGCGTCGCCGGGTCGACCTCGCGGATGTACCAGAGGCAGGTCAGCAGCAGACCCCGTTCGGTGGCCGCCACCATCTCGTCCAGGGACTTCTCGCCGCCCCCGTCCAGGATCAGGTTCCCGAAGCCCGGCGCCTGGGGGAGGCCCGTCAGCGCCGCGGTGTGCCGGGTGGTGGTGAGGTGGGCCAGCTCGCCCCGCCGCACCCACTCCACCTCGGGCACCGGCAGCCCGTTGTCGAACACCGACGCGTCGTCCCCGGAGCTGTGCGCGATCACGAACGGCGCCGACTCCAGGCCCGGCTCCGACGGGTCGCTGCGCAGCGTCAGCGGCAGTTCGGTCAGCCGCTCGCCGAGCCGGGTGCCGCCGCCCGGCTTCGAGAACACCGTCCGGCCCTCCGCCGCGTCCCGCGCCGACGCCGACCACATCTGGTAGATCAGCAGGTCCGCCACCGCCGTCGGCGGCAGCAGCGTCTCGTACCGCCCGGCGGGCAGTTCGATCCGCCGCTCCGCCCAGCCCAGCCGTACGGCCAGCTCCGCGTCCAGCGCCGCCGGGTCCACGTCCTTGAAGTCCCGCGTGGCCCGCCCGGCCCAGGCCGACCGCTGCCGGTCCGGCGACTTGGCGTTCAGCTCCAGCGTGCCGTTGGGCTGGTCGTGGCGCAGCCGCAGCCCCGTCGACGTCCCCACGTACGTCGACACCAGCTCGTGGTTGGCGAAGCCGTACAGCTCCCGGCCGCCCGCCCGGGCCCGGGCGAAGGCCTCGCCCAGCGCCGGGGCGAAGTCCCCGAACACCGCGGACGAGGTCTCGGCCGGCGCCTCCGTGAAGTCCGCCGACACCGGCACCCCGGTCACCAGCGGCTGGGCGTCCTCGGCGGCGCCCGCACCCCGTGCGGCCGCCTCGGCGGCCCGTACCAGCGGCTCCAGGTCCGCCTCCGTGACCGCGGACCGGGAGACCACGCCCGAGGCGGTGCCCTCCTTGCCGTCCACCGTCGCGATCACCGTGAGCGTGCGGCCGCGGGTGACGCCGTTGGTGGTCAGCGCGTTCCCGGCCCAGCGCAGGTTGGCCGTCGACTCCTCGTCGGCGATCACCACGCAGCCGTCGGCCGTGGACAGCTCCAGGGCCCGCTCGACGATCTCGTGGGGCTTCGTGCTCCGGGTCATCGACCGGCCTCCTGCGTGGTGTTCAAGATGTTGACGCCGCGGAACAGCGCGGACGGGCAGCCGTGCGACACGGCCGCGACCTGCCCCGGCTGGGCCTTGCCGCAGTTGAAGGCCCCGCCCAGCACGTACGTCTGCGGGCCGCCGACCGACTCCATCGAGCCCCAGAAGTCGGTGGTCGTCGCCTGGTACGCCACGTCCCGCAGCTGGCCCGCCAGCCGCCCGTTCTCGATCCGGAAGAAGCGCTGGCCGGTGAACTGGAAGTTGTACCGCTGCATGTCGATCGACCAGGACCGGTCGCCCACCACGTAGATGCCCCGCTCGACCCCGCCGATCAGGTCCTCCGTGGACAGCCCGCCCGGGTCCGGCGCCAGCGACACGTTGGCCATCCGCTGCACGGGGACGTGCCCGGGGGAGTCCGCGTACGCGCAGCCGTTTGACCGGCCGAGGCCGGTCAGCTTCGCGATCCGCCGGTCCAGCTGGTAGCCGACCAGCGTGCCGTCCTTCACCAGGTCCCAGGACTGCGCCTCGACGCCCTCGTCGTCGTACCCGATGGTCGCCAGGCCGTGCTCGGCCGTGCGGTCGCCCGTCACGTTCATGATCGGCGAGCCGTAGACCAGCTTGCCCAGCTGGTCGAAGGTGGCGAAGGAGGTGCCCGCGTACGCCGCCTCGTAGCCCAGCGCGCGGTCCAGCTCGGTGGCGTGCCCGATGGACTCGTGGATGGTCAGCCACAGGTTCGACGGGTCGACCACCAGGTCGTACCGGCCGGCCTCCACGCTCGGCGCGCGCATCTTCTCCGCCAGCAGCGACGGGATGCGCTCCAGCTCGTCGTCCCAGTCCCAGCCGGTGCCGGTCAGGTACTCCCAGCCGCGGCCGGCCGGCGGCGCCAGCGTCCGCATCGAGTCGAACTCGCCGCTCTTGTCGTCCACCGCGACCGCGGTGATCGAGGGGTGCACCCGCACGCGCTGCTGCGTCGTGACGGTGCCCGCGGTGTCCGCGTAGAACTTGTTCTCGTGTACGGCGAGCAGCGCGGCGTCCACGTGCGCCACCCCGTCCGCCCGCAGCAGCCGGGAGCTCCAGTCGGCCAGCAGCGCCGACTTCTCCTCGTCCGGCACGGAGAAGGGGTCGACGTCGTACGCGGAGACCCAGGTCCGGTCGGCGTGCACCGGCTCGTCCGCCAGCTCCACCCGCTCGTCGGACCCCGCCGCCTTGATCACCTTGGCGGACAGCTGCGCCATCGCGACGGCCTGCGAGGCCACCCGGGCCGCGCCGTCCATGGTCAGGTCCACGCCCGAGGCGAAGCCCCAGCTGCCGCCGTGCACCACCCGTACGGCGTACCCGAGGTCGGTGGTGTCCGAGGAGCCGGACGGCTTCGCGTCGCGCAGCCGCCACGAGGCGCTGCGGATCCGCTCCAGCCGGAAGTCGGCGTGCTCGGCGCCCAGGGCACGGGCGCGCGCGAGCGCCGCGTCGGCGAGCGCGCGCAGCGGCAGTGCCGTGAACGACGCGTCGATGGAATGAGGCACGGATGTCCTCCTGTGGTCGGGACCGGTCGCCCCGATCATGTCGCTTTCGCGGCCCGCTTGCCTACCGCTTTCTGTAGGGACTCGACAGAGCCCGTCACGATGCCCTGTCGAGGCCCGATTCCTCGTACGCACGACCGGACCGATAGGTTTCCGGTATCCAGACAGCTAGGGAAAGGGTGATCCGTTGAGCCGCTCGGTTCTCGTCACCGGAGGAAACCGGGGCATCGGCCTCGCCATCGCCCGCGCCTTCGCCGAGTCCGGCGACAAGGTGGCGATCACGTACCGCTCGGGCGAGCCCCCGCAGGAGCTCACCGGTCTCGGTGTCCTGGCGGTGCGGTGCGACATCACCGACCCCGAGCAGGTGGAGCAGGCCTACAAGGAGATCGAGGAGAAGCACGGAGCGGTGGAGGTGCTGGTCGCCAACGCCGGCATCACCAAGGACCAGCTCCTGATGCGCATGTCCGAGGACGACTTCACCTCCGTCCTCGACACCAACCTCACCGGCACCTTCCGGGTCGTCAAGCGCGCCAACCGCGGCATGCTGCGCGCCAAGAAGGGCCGCGTCGTCCTGATCTCCTCGGTCGTGGGCCTGCTGGGCTCCGCCGGGCAGGCGAACTACGCCGCCTCCAAGGCCGGCCTCGTCGGCTTCGCCCGCTCCCTCGCCCGCGAGCTGGGCTCCCGCAACATCACCTTCAACGTCGTCGCGCCCGGCTTCGTCGACACCGACATGACGAAGGTGCTCACCGACGAGCAGCGCGCCGGGATCGTCTCCCAGGTCCCGCTGGGCCGCTACGCGCAGCCCGAGGAGATCGCCGCGGCCGTAAGCTTCCTGGCCTCCGACGAAGCCTCTTACATCACCGGAGCCGTCATTCCCGTTGACGGCGGATTGGGCATGGGTCACTGATCACATGAGCGGAATTCTCGACGGCAAGCGCATCCTCATCACGGGTGTGCTGATGGAGTCCTCCATCGCCTTCCACGCCGCGAAGCTGGCCCAGGAGCAGGGCGCCGAGGTCATCCTGACCGCTTTCCCCCGGCCCACCCTGACCGAGCGCATCGCCCGGAAGCTTCCCAAGCCCGCCAAGGTCATCGAGCTGGACGTCACCAACGACGAGCACCTCGGCCGCCTGGAGCAGCTGGTCCGCGACGAGCTCGGCGGCCTCGACGGAGTGCTGCACTCCATCGGCTTCGCCCCGCAGGACGCGCTCGGCGGCAACTTCCTGAACACCCCGTTCGAGTCGGTCGCCACCGCCATGCACGTCTCGGCGTTCTCGCTGAAGTCGCTGACCATGGCCTGCAAGCCGCTGTTCCCGGCCGAGGGCGGCGCGGTCGTGGGCCTCACCTTCGACGCGCAGTTCGCCTGGCCGCAGTACGACTGGATGGGCCCGGCCAAGGCCGCCCTGGAGGCCACCAGCCGCTACCTGGCGCGCGACCTGGGCAAGGAGGGGATCCGCTGCAACCTGGTCTCCGCCGGCCCGATCGGCTCGATGGCCGCCAAGTCCATCCCGGGCTTCTCCGGCCTGGCCGACGTCTGGAACGACCGCTCCCCGCTGGAGTGGGACATGGCCGACCCGGAGCCGGCCGGCAAGGCCATCGTCGCCCTGCTGTCGGACTGGTTCCCGAAGACCACGGGCGAGATCGTGCACGTCGACGGCGGCGTCCACGCCATGGGTGCCTGATCCCGCACGGCTTCCCCCGTACGGCCCAGCAGGGTCTGCGTACGCACCGGGCCGCGCCTCCTCCGGGAGGCGCGGCCCTCGCGTTTCGCGCAGACTGGGCACGCCGGGAGGGGCCCGGCGTGCTGCGGGAGGGAGGTACGGGGTGCGTCCGAGGCCGAGCCGGTTCGCGTCACTGCTGGTCACCTCCGCGGTGCTCACCGGCTTCCTGGCGCCCACGGCCGCCGCCCGCCCGTACGACGGCCCCCACGCCGGAGGCGACGCCGGTCCCGCGGCGGGGGACGGGGGAGCACCGGCCGCGGTGGACGTGCGCGAGCTGCCCGAGGAGCCCCCGAGCCGGCCGGAACCGCCGCGGAACGCGCGCGGCGGGGACCTCTTCGGCGCCGACTGCGACACCGAGGTCACCGGGTCGCGCGTCACCGCGTACTGCCACAACCGCTACCCGCGGACCGACCTGGTCCGGCTGCACGTCGAGTGCGAGCGCTGGTGGGACGTGGACAGCGACAGCGTGGCGGTGGCCGTGGCCCCCGCGGACCACGTGCAGCTCACCAGCCGGTGCTGGAAGGAGATCCGCTCGGCCTGGGTGAGCCACCAGCGGGGTTAGGCCGTCCCCAGGCCTGTCACCGGGCCCGTCACAAGGCCGTCACCAGGCCTGTCACAGGCCCGTCCCCACGTCTGTCCCCGGGCCCGGCTCCGGACGGTCAGTCCCGGTCGCGGCCGGGCGCGTGCCGCAGCCACTCGAAGGGGTAGCCGGCGGCCTCGGAGGCCGCCGCGTCCGCGTCCCCGCGCCGGATCGCCTCGACCAGCCGTGCGTGGTCCATGTGGGTGGCCGGGGTCAGCTCGGTGCCGACGTCGTCGCGCAGCCAGTCCCGCAGCAGGTCGCCGAGGTCGGAGTAGAGCCCGATCAGCACGTCGTTGTGCGAGGCCGCCACCACCGCCATGTGCAGGCTGACGTCCGCGGCGACGAACAGCTCGGCGTCGCCCGAGTCCCAGGCCTCCTCCCGACGCGCCAGCAGCGTGTCGAGCTGGGCGACGTCCCGCTCGGTACGCCGCTCCGCCGCCAGCCGGGCCGCCGAGGACTCCAGCGTCGACCGCAGCTCCGCGATGTGCCGCGGGTCCGCGCCGGCGAACCGCCGGTGCATCACGCCCGCCAGCTCGCTGGTCGCGATCACGTACGTGCCCGAGCCCTGCCGGATGTCCAGCAGCCCGTTGTGCGCGAGCGCCCGTACGGCCTCGCGGACGGTGTTGCGGGCCACGCCCAGCAGCTCCACCAGCTCCGGTTCCGTCGGGATGCGCGAGCCCACCGGCCACTCGCCCGAGGTGATCTGGTTCCTGAGCTGGGCGATCACCTGGTCGACGAGCGCGGAGCGCCGGGGCGTGGTCAGCGGCATGGGCCCCATCCTCCTCGAAAACGTCTTGATCCAGAAACGGCCGGAGGCTGAATCCTCAACACCAGACTGGACAACCAATCATCCCATGAATTTATAGTGGGGCATGCACGACGAAGAGACCCGCACCCTCGACCGCCCCGCGGCGGCCCGCACCACCCCCGCCGAGGCCCCCGCGACCGACCGGGAGACCCCCTCCTGGCTCGGCCCCGTCCTCGTCGTCGCCATCGTCCTGGCCGCCCTCAACCTGCGCCCGGCCATCACCAGCCTCGGCGCCCTGCTGGAGGAGACCCGCGAGGGCCTCGGCATGAGCGGCACCGTCGCCGGGCTCCTCACCTCCATGCCGGCCCTCTGCTTCGCCGTCTTCGGCGTCACCGCGCCCCGGCTCTCCCGCCGCTTCGGCCCCGGCGCCGTGGTCTGCGCCGGCATGGCGGCCATCGCCGCGGGCATGGTCGTCCGCCCCTTCGCCGGCGGCACCGCCGGCTTCCTCGCCGCCAGCGCCCTCTCCCTCGCCGGCATCGCGCTCACCAACGTGCTGCTGCCGGTGATCGTCAAGCGCTGGTTCCCCGACCGCGTCGGCACCATGACCGGCCTCTACTCCATGGCCCTGGCCATCGGCACCTCCCTGGCCGCCGCGGCCACCGTGCCCATGACCCAGGCCCTGGGCGGCAGTTGGCGCACCGGCCTGCTGATCTGGGCCGTCCTCGCCGTCGCCGCCGTGCTGCCCTGGCTGCCCGTGGCCCGGGAGGCCCGCCGCGAGCGGGCCGCCGCGGCCGCCCGCGCCGGTGAGGCGCCCGGGAGCGCAGGGTCCGCCCGTACCGCCGGGGCGCGCCCCGAGGCGGCCGGCCCCCGCGTCATCCGCAGCCGCACCGCCTGGGCCCTCGCCGGCTACTTCGGCCTCCAGGCCACCGGCGCGTACGTGACCATGGGCTGGCTCCCGCAGATCTTCCGCGACGCCGGAGTCTCCGCGGGCACCGCCGGCGTGCTCCTCGCCGTCACCATGGTCATGGGCGTGCCCCTGGCCTTCGTCATCCCGCGCCTCGCCGGCGCCGTCCGCAACCAGGGCGTCATCGCCCTCGCCCTCGGCCTCTTCGGCCTCACCGGATACGCGGGCCTCTACTTCGCCCCCGCCGCCGGAGCCTGGGCCTGGGCC
Source organism: Streptomyces sp. NPDC101118 (assembly GCF_044759445.1). Lineage (NCBI taxonomy): Bacteria > Bacillati > Actinomycetota > Actinomycetes > Kitasatosporales > Streptomycetaceae > Streptomyces > Streptomyces sp. NPDC101118. Next base: position 8,616 of record NZ_JBIVZG010000039.1, read on the forward strand.
GTCCTCCTCGGCGTCTCGAACTGCGCCTTCCCCCTGGCCATCACCATGATCGGGCTGCGCGCCCGGTCCGCCGCGGGCGTCGCCAAGCTGTCCGCCTTCGCCCAGAGCACCGGCTACCTGATCTCCATCCCGGGCCCCCTGGTCATCGGCGTGCTCTACCAGCACAGCGGCGGCTGGGACCTGCCCCTCGCCCTCATGGCCGGGCTGATGGTGCCCCAGATCGCCGTCGGCGTCCTGGCCGGCCGGGACCGCACCATCGAGGACGAATGCCGCATGGGAGACTGACCCCATGCCCGTGCTCGAACCGAACCCCCAGAACGGCCGCAAGAAGCTGGCCCTCGTCCTCGGCGCCATGCTCGGCGTCACCGTGATCGTGGCGATCATCGCGACCTTCGCCGCGCCGTAATTTTTTGGGCTCGTTCGCCTCCCGACCCCAGCGCGCCCTTCGGCTCACTCGCCGGCAGCCGATGCGACCCACCCGGCACACGCTCGCCCGGGGGTGGGGATAACCCCCCATCCCCTAGGGGGCCAGGCTCAGGGTCAAGTGGGTGGATCACCTGATGGGAACCGCCGCCTCGGATCCATAGATTCGAAGCAGCGAGGAACACCAGGCCCGAACACCCACGGAGGCGGTCATGTCGGCCCCCACCCAGACCCGCGTGCACCACACCGCCCGCGCGCTGACCCGCCCGCCCCTCACCCGCGCCACAGCCGCCGGCACCGGCATCGCCGCCCGGCCCCGCACCCCCGGCCGCGGGGCGGACACCCGGCTGCGCTGGTGGACCCTGCTGCTGCCCGCCATCGCCTTCGCCGCGCTCCTCCTGCTCCTCTCCGGCTCCGGCGACGCCCACGCGGCGACCACCGGAGAGGGCTCCGCACTCGCCCAGCTCGTCGACGGCCTGCTGCGCGCACTGCCCTGACGACGCGCGCCGGAGCGCGCCCTTCCGCCCCGGGTGAGCCCATCAACACCCTGCGCCCCGTGGCTCATTTCGTGCGAAGCTGGGACCCATGAGCGCCGATACACCTCGCAGGATCGTCCTCCTCCGGCACGCCAAGGCCGACTGGCCGCAGGTGTCCGACCACGACCGGCCGCTGGCCGAGCGCGGCAGGAAGGACGCCCCCGCCGTCGGACTGAAGCTGGCCGAAACCGGCATCACCTTCGACCTGGCCCTGTGCTCCACCGCCGCCCGCACCCGCGAGACCTGGAAGCTCGCCGTCCAGGAACTCCCGCACCGGCCCAAGACCGTCTACGAGGAGCGCCTGTACGAGGCCTCGCTCGGCGAGCTGATCGCGCTGCTCAACGAGACCTCGGACGAGGTGGCCGACCTGCTCGTCATCGGCCACAACCCCGGCATGCACGCCCTGGCCGACGCCCTGTCCGGCCGCGCCGAGGGCGACACCCTCCAGCGCATGGCCCGCTCCGGCTTCCCCACCGCGGCCGTCGCCGTCGTCGGCTTCACCGGCAGCTGGAAGTCCGTGGAGCACGGCGTCGGCACCCTGCTCGACTTCTGGACGCCCCAGCACTGACCGGCCCGCACCGGCTCCCGGAGCCCGAGCGCGCAGCCCGAGCCCGGCGCCCGGACCCCGGCCCGGACACACGGAGGCCCCCGGCATCCCGCCGGGGGCCTCCGTCGTGGTCGAGCGGCCGCCTAGTCTATGTCGGCCGCCTCGACCTCCTCGCGCGTGATGCCCAGCAGGTACAGCACGGTGTCCAGGAACGGCACGTTCACCGCCGTGTGCGCGGCCTCCCGCACCACCGGCTTCGCGCAGAAGGCCACACCCAGCCCCGCCGCGTTCAGCATGTCCAGGTCGTTCGCGCCGTCACCGATCGCCACGGTCTGCGCCAGCGGCACCCCGGCCTCGCCCGCGAACCGCCGCAGCAGCCGCGCCTTGCCCGCCCGGTCCACGATCTCGCCGGTCACCCGGCCGGTCAGCTTCCCGTCGACGATCTCCAGCGTGTTGGCGGAGGCGAAGTCCAGCCCCAGCCGCTCCTTGAGGTCGTCCGTCACCTGGGTGAAGCCGCCCGAGACCACACCCACCTGGTAGCCCAGTCGCTTCAGCGTCCGGATCAGCGTCCGCGCACCCGGGGTGAGCCGCACCTCGGCCCGCACCTTGTCCACCACCGACGCGTCGAGCCCCGCCAGCAGCGCCACCCGGGCGTGCAGCGACTGCTCGAAGTCCAGCTCCCCGCGCATCGCCTGGGCCGTGACCTCGGCGACCTTGTCCTCGCAGCCCGCGTGCGCCGCGAACAGCTCGATGACCTCGTCCTGGATCAGCGTCGAGTCGACGTCCATCACGACCAGTCGCTGCGCCCGCCGGTGCAGACCGGCCGAGACCACCGCGATGTCCACCCCGATCCGCGCGGCCTCCGTGGCCAGCGCGGTGCGCAGCGGCTCCGTCTCCGTACCCGAGACGGCAAACTCCACGGCGGTCACCGGGTACTTCGCCAGCCGGAAGATACGGTCGATGTTGCCGCCCGTGGAGGTGATCGTGGCGGCCACCGAGGCCGTGGACTCGGCCGTCAGCGGGTGGCCCAGCACGGTGACGTGGGAGCGGCCGGAGCCGCGCGGCCGGTTGTCACCGGTACCCGAGATGATCTCCGCCTGCAGCTTGAGCGACTCGGCCCAGCTGTGCACGGTGGCCCGCAGCTCACCCTCCCCGCCGGCGGCGGGCTTGGTGACCAGGGCGCACAGGACGATACGGCCGCGGGTGACGACCTGTTCGATGTCCACGACATCGACGGAGTACGCGGCGAGGGTGTCGAACAGCCCGGCGGTGATCCCGGGACGGTCCTTGCCGAAGATCTTGACGAGGAGGGTGGGGACGTCGGAGGTCTGCGAAGCACTCATGGTGTGCTCACCGTATCCTCCCGCCCACGATGTGGCGCCCCCCGTCCCACCCCCCGGGACACCCTGTCGCTCAGCTGGGGCTTTCCGGCGGCCGCGGGGCGGACGGCGGGGGACCCGGCGGTGGCGGGGGAGTGAACGGAGGCTTCACCGGCCGCCTCCGCGGGGGCGGGGGCGGCGGCGGGCCCGCGATCGTCTCGTCCGTCGAACGGTCCGCCCCGCCGGGCCGGCGCGGCCACGGCGGCGGCGTCCCGGCGATGGTCGCGTCCCCCGACACGTCCCGCCCGCCCCCACCGGCCCCGGCACCCCGCCCACCGGCCCCGGCACCCCGCCCGGCGCCCGGCCCACCGCCGTGTCCCGGCCCGCCACCCCCGTACCCCCCGGCACCGGGCGCCCCACCACCCGCACCCCCGGCCCTGCCCGGACCACCACCCGCACCACCCGGCCCGCCCCGGTACGGGTTGACCCCCGGCTCCCCGTACACCGGCGACGGCCGGTACGGCCCCACCGCCCCCGGCGGCCACCCCGCACCCGCGACCCCCACCACCCCCGCACACCCCGGGACCCCGGCCGGCACCACCGGAGCCCGCGCCCACCGCCACGCCACCAGCGCCCCCACCCCACCGGACACCGCCCCCCACACGCCCCCCAGCACCACCGCAGGCCCCACCCGCCCCCGCAGCTCCACCCCGGCACCGAAGGCATCCACCCCCAGCACCGACAGGGAGGCGTCCACCGACACCCGCGTCAGCCACACCAGCACCGGCACCACCAGCGCCCACGCCACCCCCATCCGCACCGCTCCCCGCAGCGCGAAGCCCCCCGGGCCACCCACCCGGGGCGACCGCACCGCCGCCAGCACCCCCGCGTACAGCAGCGCCGCCGCGACCGCCACCACCAGCAGCCAGGCCCGCCCGTCGTACCCGGCCAGCCGCCCCACCGTCACCGGCTCCCGGGCCGACACCGACAGCAGCTCGTCCAGCGGATCCGGCAGCACCCGGGCCAGCTCCCCGGTCGCCCGGCCGTCGAACGGCACCAGCATCCCGAGGGGCACCGCCAGCCACGTCCCGTTCGGCGCCCCCAGCAGCGCGGCGCCCACGATCCGCTCCGGGTGCTCGTCACCGAGCGCCGCCCACCCCGCGGCAGCCAGCCCGGCCACCACCGTCACCAGCAGCACCGCCACCACCGCCGACGCCACCGGCCGCACCACGGACAGCAGCGCACCGGACGGGTGCCGGCGCCGCCCCGCGCACGCCGCGACCAGCAGCACCGCCACCACCCACACCGCCGCCCCCCACAGCGTCGGCACGGTGTCCACCGTGAACCCCACCCGGGCCTTGGCGTCGACGAGGTCGCCCACCCGGTCGGGCAGCAGCCCACCGAGGTCGCCCAGGTCCCCGATCCCCGGCAGTTCCAGCCCACCGGGCCCCCCTCCGCCCCCGCCCCCGCCCCCGCCACCCGTTCCCGGCAGTTCCAGCCCGTCCCACGTCACCGCGTCGTGCCCCACCCACGCCAGCCCGCCCGCCGTCGCGACGAACAGCACCGTCACCGCCGCACCGCGGGCCAGCAGTTGACGCGCCCCCCGGCCGGCCGCGCCACCGGTCCGCAGGAACAGGAGGCCGAGCACCAGCGCCCCCGCCAGTCCCACCCCCAGTGGGGTGATGTCGACGGCCGTGTCCGCCGCCGCACCCTCCAGACCGAACGCCGACACGTTCCCCGAGGGCGTCACCGAGCCCCCAACGGCCAGCACCACCACGGCCGCTGTCATCGGCCCTAGCGAACCCCCCGTCGCGTCCGCCCCCAGCAGGTGCAGCCCGAGCGCGGCCACCCCCGCCATCGCCACCAACGACCAGCCCACCGCCGCGATCGCGGCCGGCACCACGTCACCCCAGCGGACAGCGGGCGTTGGCCCCGCCCCGCCGTCCGGACCCACCCTGACGGAACCCATGCGCGGACCCCCCGATTCGTGCCGAGTCATCACGCATCTCCCCTCTGCGTATGATCCGTACGCACTCGGCGGGGCCCGGATTCCACTTCTGCGCCCGGGCCTGAAATAGTTCCCCCCGAAGTTCGCCATCCCTAGACTCCCTGCCGTCAGGGGGAAATCGGGGGACAACAAGTGGGGCGTGGAGTGCCGGAACTCGTACTGGAATTGAACGGAAGGACCTGGGCCCTCGATCCGTCCAGGTCGTACACCCTGGGGCGCGACCCGCAGGGCGACGTGGTGATCGACGACGCCCGGGTCTCGTGGCGGCACGCCACCGTCAGCTGGACCGGCCGCGGCTGGTCCATCGAGGACCACGGCAGCACCAACGGCACGTACGTGCAGGGCCAGCGGGTCCAGCGCGCCGAACTCGCCGCCGGCAGCGCCGTGCACCTCGGCAACGCGACCGACGGCCCGCGCCTGAACCTCACGGCCGCCGTCGCGCACGCCCAGCAGGGAGCCCCCGCCGCCTGGCCCGGCCAGGCACCCGCGGGCGGCCCCGCCCAGCAGGGCGGCGGCTTCCCGCCGCAGGGCACGCCGCAGGCCCACGTACCGCAGCAGGGCGGGGCCCCGGCCCACCAGGCCCCGGCCGGCCAGCAGTACCAGGCACCGGCTTCGGGCGGCCCGGCCTACGGCGACCGCAGCCCGACGACCTTCCACCACATCGACCTCGGCCGCGTCATGCGCATCGGCCGTGCGCTCGACAACGAACTGGTCGTCTCCGACCTCCAGGTCTCGCGCCACCACGCCGAGTTCCGCTCGACCGGCGGCCGCTTCGAGATCAAGGACCTCGGCAGCCACAACGGCACCTACGTCAACGGCCAGCCGCTGCCGAAGTCCGGCACCGCGCTGCTCGGCCCGAACGACATCGTCGGCGTCGGCCACTCGACCTTCCGCATCGTCGGCGACCGCCTCGAGGAGTTCGTCGACACCGGTGAGGTCTCCTTCTCCGCACGCCACCTGACCGTCACGGTCGACGGCGGCAAGCAGATCCTCAAGGACGTCTCCTTCGGCGTCCCGGAGAAGTCCCTCATCGCGGTCATCGGCCCCTCGGGCTCCGGCAAGTCGACGCTCCTCAAGGCGCTCACCGGCTACCGCCCCGCCAACCAGGGCGACGTCCTCTACGACAACCGCAACCTGTACAAGCAGTTCGCCGAGCTGCGCCAGCGCATCGGTCTGGTCCCGCAGGACGACATCCTGCACAAGGAGCTGACCGTCCGCACCGCCCTCAAGTACGCGGCCAAGCTCCGCTTCCCCGGCGACACCGCCGAGGAGGAGCGCACCGCCCGCATCGACGAGGTGCTGCGCGAGCTCAAGCTCGACATCCACAAGGACAAGAAGATCACCTCGCTCTCGGGCGGCCAGCGCAAGCGCGTGTCCGTCGCCCTCGAGCTGCTCACCAAGCCGTCGCTGATCTTCCTCGACGAGCCCACCTCCGGCCTCGACCCGGGCATGGACCGCGACGTCATGCAGCTGCTGCGCGGCCTCGCCGACGACGGCCGCACCGTGCTCGTCGTCACCCACTCCGTGGCCGAGCTGGCGATCTGCGACAAGCTGCTCGTCATGGCACCCGGCGGCTCCGTGGCCTACTTCGGCCCGCCCGCCGAGGCGCTGAACTTCTTCGGCTACCAGACCTGGGCCGACGTCTTCTCCGCCTTCGAGAACTACCGCGACTACGACTGGGCGGGCCGCTGGAAGGGCTCGCAGCACTACCAGATGTACGCCGCGGACATCGACGCGGTCGCCCCGCAGTCGGTGCAGATGCCGCCCATGCAGCAGATGCAGCCGCCCAAGCCGCAGGCCTGGGGCTCGCAGCTGCGGACGCTGATCCGCCGCTACGTCTCGGTGATCGCGTCCGACAAGGGCTTCATGGGCCTGATGCTGATCCTGCCGGCCGTCCTGGGCGTGGTCTCCACGGTCATCCCGGCCGACTTCGGCCTCGCGCCGCCCACCGGCAAGGCCCGCTTCAACGGCGACGCCGGCACCATCATGCTGATCCTCGCGGTCGGCATGTGCTTCTCCGGCGCCGCGAACTCCGTCCGTGAGCTGATCAAGGAACGGGTCATCTACGAGCGCGAGCGCGCCACCGGCCTGTCCCGCTCCGCGTACCTGATGTCCAAGGTCATCGTCCTCGGGTTCATCACGGCCCTCCAGGGCGTGATCATCTGCGGCATCGGCTTCGCCACCCGCCAGCTCCCCGCCGAGGGCCTGATCATGCCGCCGGCCGTCGAGCTGTGCGTCGCCGTGATCGCGCTGGGCTTCACCTCGATGATGTTCGGCCTGGTGATCTCCTCGCTGGTGAAGACCGCCGAGAAGACCATGCCGCTGCTCGTGATGTTCGCGATCGTCCAGGTCGTGTTCACCGGCATCCTCTTCCAGGTGTACGACTCGCCGGGCCTGGAGCAGTTCGCCTGGCTGATGCCCTCGCGCTGGGCCATCGGCGCCGCCGGCACCACGCTGGACCTCGGCCACCTGATGCCGCCGTGGGACCACGACAACCCGGGGAACACCGACCCGCTGTGGGAGGCCACCGCCGGCCAGTGGACCCTCGACATCACCGTCCTGCTGCTCATCGGCATCGCCTGCGGCTTCGCGGTGGCGCGCCTGCTGCGCCGCCACGAGCCCGAGGTCATGCGCAAGTAGCCGGCCCCTCCGCACGGTCCGCAGCGGCCGCACGGACACGTCGAACGCCGCGGGGCGGCACCCGGAGATCCGGGTGCCGCCCCGCGGCGCATGGGGGTCTGGTGTCTGCGCGCGGCTCAGTAGGCGCTGTTGACGTTGTCCATCGAGCCGTAGCGGTCGGCCGCGTAGTTGCAGGCGGCGACGATGTTGGCGACCGGGTCGTACAGGTCGAACTTCGTGCCCTTGACGTGGTAGGCGTTGAAGGTCGGCTGGATGACCTGGAGCAGGCCCTTGGACGGGATGCCGTTCTGGGCGTTGATGTCCCAGTTGTTGATCGCGCGGGGGTTGCCGCTCGACTCGCGCATGATGTTGCGGTGGATGCCGGCGTAGCTGCCGGGAATGCCCTCGCGCTTCATGATGGACAGCGCCTCGCGGATCCAGCCGTCCAGGTTGTTCGCGTAGACGGGCTTGCGGGCGGCGGAACGGCTGGCCGCCTCCTTCTTCGCCCGCTCCTTCTTGGCGGCGGCCTCGGCCTTGGCCTTCGCCTCGGCGTCCTTCTTCGCCTTGGCGGCCTTGGCGGCGGCGGTCTTCTTGGCCGCGGCGGCCTTGGCGTCGGCGATCTTCTTCGCCTCGGCGGCCTTGACGGCCTTCTCGACGACCTGGTGCTGCTGGGTCAGGCCCTGCACGTTCTTCGTGTGCACCGCGTCGACAGCCTGCGTCCAGGACACCGGCTCCGCCGCGACCGTCGTGGCGTCGGCCTGCTGGGCGGGCACCAGGGAGAAGGCGAGGGCGGCGGCACCGAGAACGGAGACACCGGCGATCGACATCTTGTGGGTCTTGGTCAGACGGCTATGACCGGGAGTGCTGGACGCAGACATGCAGGCAACCTCTTCGAATAGCGGGGTCCGCAGGAATGCGCCGGGGTTCGGAAACCCGCAGCACCGTGCGGCGGCAGCCATTCTTAGCGGCGGCAAAATCCTGTGGCAAAGGTGTGACGTACGATGCCGCTTAGTGGATCAAGCCCGCCCGCAAGGGCCGGAATTTCGCCGCTCACACTGCTCGGAGCAGCACTGACGACGTCTTTATCTATCCACTAGGTCACTTCGTAAGTGACATGCGTCCTATGCCCGGGCTCACATCGACCACGTAACAGTATTACCATGCGTTGCTTCAGCAATGCGGAATGTTACTACCCTCATTCTTGCGTAGCAGATGCGTATCACCGAAGTAGCAGATGCGCGTCACCGAACTCGTGCCAGAGGTAGAGCCGCTCGACCGCCTCGGCATAGCCCCGGCGCACCGCCTCGGCGCCCGCCACCGCCTCCAGCATCAGCAGGTGCGAGGCCTCCGGCTCGTGCAGCCCGGTCAGCAGACCGTCCACCACCCGCACCCCGCGCTCAGGCGTCACCACCAGGTCCGTCCACCCCCGCGCGGCCGCCACCACCCCCGACGGCCCGGCCGCCGACTCCAGCGCCCGCACCGCCGTGGTGCCCACCCCCACGACACGGCCGCCGCCCGCCCTGGCCGCGTTCACCAGCCGCGCCGTCGCCTCCGGCACCTCGAACCGCTCCGGGTACGGCGGCTCGTGCGCCTCCGGCGAGGACACCCCCGTATGAAGGGTGAGCGGAGCGAACTGCACCCCCCGGCTCACCAGCGCCGCCACCAGCTCCGCCGTGAAGGGCCGCGCCGCACTCGGCATCTCCGCACTGCCCGCCCCGTCGGGAGACGGCACCGCGAACACCGTCTGGTACGCGGCCAGCGGCTGGTCCCGCTCCGTATAGCGGTACCGGACCGGCCGCCCGTACCGGTGCAGCAGCCCCGGCACCCCCGGTACGGACACCCGCGCCCACCACAGCCGCTCCGCGCCCGGCGCCAGCGGCTCCACCAGCACCAGCCGCACCCCGCCCGGCAGCAGCAGCTCCGCCCCTGCCGGACCCCCAGGCCGCGGACCCGTCGTACCCCGGCCGTCCGGCTCCCGCAGCTCCACCGCCCAGCGCCCGTCGTCGCCCCCGGTCGAGAAGTGCACCACCACCGGAGCACCGTCCAGCCGCGCGTCCACCGCGGCCGGCAGCGTGGCCGACGTGTTCACCACCAGGACGTCCCCCGCTCGCAGCAGCCCCGGGAGCGCGCCGAACCGGTGGTGCGAGACCTCCGTACCGCGCGAGACCAGCAGACGCACCGCGTCGCGCCCCAGACCGGGCCCCCGCCGCTCCACCGGCACCCGCGCCGACAGCTCTTCCGGCACCGCCGGTATCCGCACCACCCCGTGCGATGTCACAGGTCACCTTCCAACGTCACACCGCGGGCCCCGGCCCCACCGGCCCCCGCCAGCCCCTCCGCCGTGTACCTCCCGCTCGGCAGCCCCGCACGCCCGCCGCCGTCCAGCAGCCGCAGCAGCACCGGCGCCACCTCCTCGGGCCCCGGCACCCCGCTCAGGTCCTCGTCCGGCTCCGCCGCGGCCAGCATCGCGGTCCGCATCGACCCCGGATCCGCCCACCACACCCGCAGCCCCGGCTCCTCCACCGCCAGCACCGCCGACAACCGGTCCAGCGCCGCCTTCGAGGCCCCGTACGCACCCCACGTCCGGTACGCCACCACCGCGGCGTCCGAGCTGACGTTCAGCACCGCGCCCCGCTCCGAGGCCCGCAGCAGCGGCAGCGCCTCCTGCAGCAGCCCCAGCGGAGCCACCACGTTCACCTCCAGCGCCGCCCGCAGCCCGGCGAGCGCGTGCACCCCCAGCGGCACCAGCGGCTCGCCGCCCAGCACCCCCGCGTTGTTCACCAGCAGGTCGAGACCGCCCAGCCCGCGCGCCGCGGCCACCAGCTCCGCCCGGTGCCCGGCCGAGGTCACGTCCCCCGGCACCGCCACCACCCGCACCCCGGAACCGGCCAGTTCCTCGGCCACCCCCTTCAACGGGCCCGGCGACCTGGCGTCCAGCACCAGGTCCCAGCCCCGCCCCGCCAGCTCCCGGGCCAGCGCCCGGCCCAGCCCCCGCGACGCACCCGTCACGACCGCCACCGACACGACAACCACCCCTCGATCCGTATCCGACGCCTTCAACGTAGGTACGGACCGCCCCCGCCCGGATCGGCCCCGCGGCCGCACCCCCGGGGTCCTTCGGCCTAGGCCGCAGGACCCTCCGTCGCAGGTCCCGGGCCCTGCGACCGACGCCCCGCACCCCCCGACCCCGGTCCGATCCGGACCGCACCCCCCGCGGGTACGGTGAGCCCATGAGCCACCGACCCCGCACCGGCCTCGCCGCCGTCTCCACGGCGCTCCTCGCGATGAGCCGCCACCTGGAGGTCCGGGACGTGCTCAAGACGATCGTCGCCTCGGCCCGGGAACTCCTCGACGCCGAGTACGCGGCCCTCGGCGTCCCCGACGACCACGGCGGCTTCGCACAGTTCGTCGTCGACGGCGTCAGCGACGAGCAGTGGCGGGCCATCGGCCCCCTGCCCCGGCAGCACGGCATCCTCGCCGCGATGCTCCACCAGGCCACCCCGGAGCGGCTCGCCGACGTCCGCGAGGACCCCCGCTTCGAGGGCTGGCCCGCCGCCCACCCGGAGATGTCCGACTTCCTCGGCCTGCCCGTCCGCGACGGCGACGACATCATCGGCGCGCTCTTCCTCGCCAACAAGCGCTGCCCCCGCCCCGGCGGCGGATGCGGCTTCACGGAGGAGGACGAGGAACTGCTCGGCATCCTCGCCCAGCACGCCGCCATCGCCCTCACCAACGCCCGCCTCTACGAACGCAGCCGCGAGCTCACCATCGCCGAGGAGCGCTCCCGGCTCGCCCACGAGCTGCACGACGCCGTCAGCCAGAAGCTCTTCTCCCTGCGCCTGACCGCCCAGGCCGCCACCGCCCTCGTCGACCGCGACCCGGCCCGCGCCAAGGAGGAGCTCCACCAGGTCACCGTCCTCGCCGCCGAAGCGGCCGACGAGCTGCGCGCCGCAGTCGTGGAACTGCGCCCCGCCGCCCTCGACGAGGACGGCCTGGTCGCCACCCTGCGCACCCAGATCCAGGTCCTCGACCGCGCCCACACGTCACATGTCACGTTCCGGTGCGACGGCGTACGCGCGCTCCCCGCCGCCCAGGAGGAAGCCCTCCTCCGCGTCGCGCAGGAGGCGCTCCACAACGCCCTGCGCCACTCGGACGCCGGACTCGTCGAGGTCACCCTCACCCGCCGCGGCACCGGCGCCCTGCTCCGCGTCACCGACGACGGCCGCGGCTTCGACCCCCGGACGGTCCGCCGGGCCGGCCGCCACCTCGGCCTCGTCTCCATGCGCGACCGCGCCGGCGGCGTCGGCGGCAGGCTCACCGTGCAATCGGCGCCCGGCACGGGCACCACGATCGAGATGGAGGTCCCCGGTGGCTGACACGGCGGCCCGCCCCACCACCGCACGCGCACCCAGGATCAGGGTCCTGCTCGTCGACGACCACCAGGTCGTCCGCCGGGGCCTGCGCACCTTCCTGGAGGTCCAGGACGACATCGAGGTCGTCGGCGAGGCCGCCGACGGCGAGACCGGCGTCGCCCACGCCGAGGAGCTCCGCCCCGACGTCATCCTGATGGACATCAAGATGCCCGGCACCGACGGCATCGACGCCCTGCGCCGCCTCCGCGAGCTGGCCAACCCCGCCCGCGTCCTGATCGTCACCAGCTTCACCGAGCAGCGCACCGTCGTCCCCGCCCTCCGCGCGGGCGCCGCGGGATACGTCTACAAGGACATCGATCCCGACGCCCTGGCCGGCGCCATCCGCTCCGTCCACGCCGGCCACGTGCTGCTCCAGCCCGAGGTCGCCGGCGCCCTGCTGGCCCAGGAGGAGCAGGCCCCGGCGGGCAGCCGCGGCGGCACCCTCACCGAGCGCGAGCGCGAGGTCCTCGGCCTCATCGCCGACGGCCGCTCCAACCGGGAGATCGCCCGCGCCCTCGTCCTGTCCGAGAAGACCGTCAAGACGCACGTCTCGAACATCCTCATGAAGCTGGACCTCGCCGACCGCACCCAGGCCGCACTCTGGGCCGTACGTCACGGTCTGACCGATTCCTGACCGGATCGCCGCCACGCCCTGACCGGACCGCCCCGGGTTACGGTCCGGGCTGAGATTCATACCGTCGGGTGGATGTACCCCACATGGCGCATCCTGACCGGCGGGCGACCGTTTCCCATGGCGTGCCGCGGCGGCTGGCCGCGGCGAACACCAGTGAGGACGTCGAACGTGAAGAACTTCAAGAAGGCCACCGCCGTCACCATGATCGCCGGCGGCCTGGTGGCCGCCGCCGCCGGTGTCTCCGCCGCCCACGGCGGCGCCCACGCCCACGGCGAGGCCCTGAACTCCCCCGGCGTGGGTTCCGGCAACCTCGTCCAGGTACCCGTCCACGTCCCCGTGAACGTGGTCGGCAACGCCGTCACCGTCATCGGCGCCCTGAACCCCGCCTTCGGCAACTCCGGCCTCAACGCCTGACGCCACCCGAGCCCGCCGGCCCCCGTACCTCCTGGCGGTACGGGGGCCGGCGTACGCCCCGGCGCAACACGCCCCGCGGATCCGGGGGCACCTCCCGGCGACAGCCGGGCGAGCGGGCCCCGGACGGGACGGCCCACCCCGGCGGGGGAGCGGGCCCCCGAAGGGACGGCCTACCCCCGCCGCCGCTCCTGCTCCTCCACGTACGCGTTGTACGCCGCGACCTGCGCCCGCCGCGCCACCCGCTCCACCGGCCGCAGCGCCTCCGTCCGCGCCGCCATCTCCGAGGCCGCCACCGCGCCCCCGTGCCCGGCCCCGACCGCCAGATCCATCATCAGCGCGATCCGCTGCGCCAGCTCCAGCACCCGCACCGCACGCGGCGGATACCCCGGCGCCAGCACCTCGCGCCCCGCCTCCGCCCGCGCCCGGTACGCGTCCAGCGCCGCCTCCGCCACCGGCCCCGAGGCCGCCACGCCCAGCCGCGTCAGCACCACGGTCGCCTCCCGCAGCGCCTCCGCCAGCTCCCGCTCCGCCTCGCCCAGCGACGGCACGTCCGCGGGCGGCGCCTCCCGCACCGGCAGGCAGTGCCACACCACCTCCACGTGCACGTCGCCCGCCGGCCCGGCCTCGCTCACCTCCGGCACCAGCCCCAGCGCCGCCCCCACCGCGACGACCGCCTCCTCCGCATCCAGCGCCCGCGCATTGAACTCCGGCGGACCGCTCAGCCCCAGCGGATGCCCCGGCGCCGGCAGCGCCACCCGCAGACCCGTCACCCCCAGCGCCCGCAGCCGGCCGAGCCCCAGCGTCAGACCGACCGGCGCGGACTCGCCCGGCAGCCCCTGCACACGGTGCACCGCATCGTCCCCGACCACCGCGAGCACGGCGTCGTCCGGCGACACCAGCCCGCCCAGCAAAGCGTTTCCCCAGGCGGCCAGCCGCCCTGAACGTGGTTCCGAAAGCATGCGACCACCCTACGGACCTGACGCCAGGCGGGGCCCGAGTCCCCGGACCCCACCCCGAGTGGCGTAGGTTTTCCCTGGGGGCTGCGCCTGAAGGCGGCGGCTGGGACAACCAAGACTGCAATGGGAGACAACGCGCTCATGAGCGATGTACTGGAGCTGGTGGACGTATCCGTGGTCCGCGAGGGCCGGGCTCTGGTGGACCAGGTCTCCTGGTCGGTCAAGGAAGGGGAGCGCTGGGTGATCCTCGGCCCCAACGGCGCCGGCAAGACCACCCTCCTCAACGTCGCCTCCAGCTACCTCTTCCCCACCAAGGGCACCGCCAGCATCCTCGGCAGCACCCTCGGCAAGCCCGGCACCGACGTCTTCGAGCTGCGCCCCCGCATCGGCGTCGCCGGCATCGCCCTCGCCGACAAGCTGCCCAAGCGCCAGACCGTCCTCCAGACCGTCCTCACCGCCGCCTACGGCATGACGGCCACCTGGCAGGAGGACTACGAGGAGATCGACGAGCAGCGCGCCCGCGCCTTCCTCGACCGCCTCGGCATGTCCGACTACCTCGACCGCAAGTTCGGCACCCTCTCCGAGGGCGAGCGCAAGCGCACGCTCATCGCCCGCGCCCTGATGACCGACCCCGAGCTCCTCCTGCTCGACGAGCCCGCCGCCGGTCTCGACCTCGGCGGCCGCGAGGACCTCGTACGCCGCCTCGGCCGCCTCGCGCGCGACCCCCTCGCCCCCTCCATGGCGATGGTCACCCACCACGTCGAGGAGATCGCCCCCGGCTTCACCCACGTCCTGATGATCCGTCAGGGCAAGGTCGTCGCCGCCGGCCCGATCGACCTCGAACTCACCTCCCGCAACCTCTCCCTCTGCTTCGGCCTCCCGCTCGTCGTCGAGCGCACCGACGGCGACCGCTGGACCGCCCAGGGCCTGCCCCTGCGCTGAACCCGGACGTCCTCTGTCCGGACCGCGTCCGACCGAATTACCATGACCATGTGGAAATCGACGCGTGGGTGTGGTGGCTCATCGGCGCGGCCGGACTGGGCATTCCGCTCGTCCTGACCGCGATGCCCGAGTTCGGCATGTTCGCCGTCGGCGCCCTCGCGGCGTCCGTCACGGCCGCCCTCGGCGTCGGAGTCACCGGCCAGGTCCTCGTCTTCACCGCCGTATCCGTCGCGCTCATCGCCGTCGTACGGCCCATCGCCAACCGCCACCGCTCCCAGCGGCCCGAATTCGCCAGCGGGATCGACGCGTTGCGCGGCAGAACCGCCGTCGTCCTCGAACGCGTCGACGGCACCGGCGGACGCATCAAACTGGCCGGCGAGATCTGGTCCGCCCGCACGCTCGACGCGGACGCCAGCTTCGAACCCGGCCGACAGGTCGACGTCGTCGAGATCGACGGCGCCACCGCAGTCGTCATGTGACCCCAGGTCACCGAAACCCCGCGCCCCACGGACCCCGCGTCTGCGAGACTCCGTAACCGACGGGGCAGCAAGAGGCCGGACAGGCAGTCAGAAGGGTACGGGGGAACCGTATGCAACCGATCATCATCGTCCTGATCATCCTGGTGGTGCTGGTCTTCATCGCCCTGGTCAAGACGATCCAGGTCATCCCGCAGGCCAGCGCGGCGATCGTCGAACGCTTCGGCCGCTACACCCGCACCCTCAACGCGGGACTGAACATCGTCGTCCCGTTCATCGACTCCATCCGCAACCGCATCGACCTCCGCGAACAGGTCGTCCCGTTCCCGCCCCAGCCGGTCATCACCCAGGACAACCTGGTCGTCAACATCGACACCGTCATCTACTACCAGGTGACCGACGCCCGCGCCGCGACCTACGAAGTGGCCAGCTACATCCAGGCCATCGAGCAGCTCACCGTCACCACCCTCCGCAACATCATCGGCGGCATGGACCTGGAACGGACCCTCACCTCCCGCGAGGAGATCAACGCGGCCCTCCGCGGCGTCCTCGACGAGGCCACCGGCAAGTGGGGCATCCGCGTCAACCGCGTCGAGCTCAAGGCCATCGAACCGCCCACCTCCATCCAGGACTCGATGGAGAAGCAGATGCGCGCCGACCGCGACAAGCGCGCCGCCATCCTCCAGGCCGAAGGCGTCCGCCAGTCCGAAATCCTGCGCGCCGAGGGCGAGAAGCAGTCCTCCATCCTCCGCGCCGAAGGTGAGGCCAAGGCCGCCGCGCTCCGCGCCGAGGGCGAGGCCCAGGCCGTCCGCACCGTCTTCGAGGCCATCCACGCCGGCGACGCCGACCAGAAGCTGCTCTCGTACCAGTACCTCCAGATGCTCCCGAAGATCGCCGAAGGCGACGCCAACAAGCTCTGGATCGTCCCCAGCGAGATCGGCGACGCCCTCAAGGGCCTCAGCGGCGCCATCGGCAACTTCGGCGGCCCCAGCGGCAGTTCACCCCTCCGCAAGGAAGAGCCCCCGGCCCCGCGCCGCGAACAGCCCCCCATCGACTGACACCCCGCACCGACCCCCGGCCGACCCACCGGCCGGACCGTCGCGCCACCCGTCGCGCCACGCGTCGGGCAACCTGACGGCCGGCCGTGGACACCCCGACGACCGGGCCCGCCCTTCGTGCATGATCAGTGAGGCCCCCCGACCTTCATGGCGGGGAGGCGACTCACCGAACCGAAGGGGCTGGCCCGGTCCATGTCCATCTGGGAACAACTCGCGGTCTTCGCCGCCGGCATCGGCGCCGGCACCATCAACGCCATCGTCGGCTCCGGCACCCTGATCACCTTCCCGGTGCTCCTCGCCACCGGACTCCCACCGGTCACCGCCAACGTCTCCAACACCCTCGGCCTGGTGCCCGGCGCCATCAGCGGAGCCATCGGATACCGCAAGGAACTCGCCGGCCAGCGCACCCGCGTCCTCCGCCTCGCCTCCGTCTCCCTCATCGGCGGCCTCGCAGGCGCCGCACTCCTCCTCACCCTCCCCTCCGACTCCTTCGACACGATCGTCCCCGTGCTCATCGGGCTCGCCCTCGTGCTCGTGGTCGCCCAGCCCCGCCTTGCCGCCGCACTCCGCCGCCGCCAGGAAGCCGCCGGAACCGACCCCGCCCACCCCGACGGCGGCCCCGCCCTCCTCGCCGGCATGACCGTCGCCAGCGCCTACGGCGGCTACTTCGGCGCCGCCCAGGGAGTCCTCTACCTCGGCCTCATGGGCCTCTTCCTCCACGACGACCTCCAGCGCATCAACGCCGTCAAGAACGTCATCGCCGCCCTGGTCAACGGCATCGCCGCCGTCTTCTTCCTGTTCGTCGCCGAGTTCGACTGGACCGCCGTCCTCCTCATCGCCGTCGGCTCCACCCTCGGCGGCCAGATCGGCGCCAAGGTCGGCCGCCGCCTCCCGCCCACCGTCCTGCGCGGAGTCATTGTCGCCGTCGGCCTCGTCGCCATAGCCCAGCTCCTCCTGCGCTGACCGCCCCGCACACGGCACAGGGCCCGCCCCCGGTCCCGGGGACGGGCCCTGCCCATCAGTCAGTACGTACGAGTGGCTACGCCGACTGCGCCAGCCACTCCGGCAGCGCCGCCCGCTGCCCCGCACCCAGCGAGAACAGCATCGCGTCCGCCGGAGTCGGCACGAACGGCCTCCGCAGCAGCGGCATCCCCGCCTGCTCCGGCGTCCGGTCCGCCTTGCGGTGGTTGTCCTCCGCACACGACGCCACCGTGTTCAGCCACGTGTCCCCACCACCCTGCGCCCGCGGCACCACGTGGTCCACCGTCGTCGCCCGCGCACCGCAGTACGCGCACCGGTGCTGGTCCCGCACCAGCACCCCCCTCCGCGACCACGGCGCGTGTCTTCGGAAGGGCACCCGTACGTACCTGCACAGCCTGATCACCCGCGGCACCGGAAGCTCCACCGCGGCCGCACGCACCCGCAGTTCGGGATGCGACTGCTCGACGACGGCCTTGTCCTGCAGCACGAGCACCACCGCACGGTTCAGAGTCACCGTCGACAGCGGCTCGAAGCTCGCGTTCAGTACCAGCGTGTCCCGCATCTCGCCCACCTCCCGTGTGCAGGCCCGCACCCCTCGGCGCCCAAGGCCCGTAACCACTCTGTCCGGGTGCGCCACGCGGGACAACGCAATAAAAATGCCCGGTCCCGGCCATCTTTAGACCAGGACCGGGCGAACCCCGGGCGAACGATCAGTTGTCCGCCGGGGCCTCGTACTCACCGATCAGCTGCGCACGCCCCACCGTGTGGAAGCGCAGGTGGAACCCGACGGCCGCACACGAGGCGTCCGCGTCGGGGCCGAGCCGCTCCCGGTCCACCGCGTACACGGTGAACACGTACCGGTGCCGCTCGCCCGCCGGCGGAGCGGCACCGCCGAAGTCCTTCGTCCCGTAGTCGTTGCGCACCTGCACCGCGCCCTCGGGCAGCCCCGTGAACTTCCCGCTGCCCGCACCCGCGGGCAGCTCGGTCACCGACGCCGGGACGTCGAAGACCACCCAGTGCCAGAAGCCGCTGCCGGTGGGCGCGTCCGGGTCGAAGCACGTCACCGCGTAGCTCTTCGTCCCCTCAGGAGCACCCTCCCACCGCAGGTGCGGCGAGACGTTCCCGCCCGCGTACACCTGGCCGGGCCCCAGATCCGCACCCGGAGCCAGGTCCTCGCTCACCACGGTGAACGAGGCGACCTCCGGATGGAAGTCGTGGGGGAGCGGCGGCCTGCTGAGCTGGGTCACGGGGAACCTCCTGATCACGCGGACACGGCTGTCGGAACTGCCGCGGGCAGCCTAGAACCAGTTGCGCTTCGAACCGACCGAAGCGATCCACTCGTTGAGGTACGCCGCCCAGTTGGTGCCCTGGTAGTCGTGCAGCCCCACCGTGAACGAGCGGAACGTGTCGCTGCCCTCGGAGAACAGACCCGGCTTCTTGTCCATCTCCAGCACGACGTCCATCTCGCGGTCGTCCGCGACGAACGTCAGCTCCACCTGGTTCAGACCGTGGTACTGCTGCGGCGGCAGGAACTCGATCTCCTGGTAGAACGGCAGCCGCTGCCGCGTCCCGCGGATGTGACCGCGCTCCATGTCCGCGCTGCGGAAGCGGAAGCCCAGCTGACCGAACGCGTCCAGGATCGCCTGCTGCGCCGGCAGCGGGTGCACGTTGATCGGGTCCAGGTCGCCGGCGTCCACCGCCCTGGCGATCTCCAGCTCCGTGGTCACGCCGATGTTCATGCCGTGCAGGTGCTGCCCGGCGAAGTGGGTGATCGGCGTCTCCCACGGGATCTCCAGACCGAACGGCACCGCGTGCACCGCCCCGGCCTGCACCTCGAAGGCACCGCCCAGCCGCAGCTTCGAGAACTCGACGTCCTGCTTGTACTCCTGGTCACCGCCCTCGACCTCGACACGCGCCTGGAGCCCCACCGACAGCCCCTCGATCTGCTGCGGCACCGAACCGCCCTGGATCCGGACCTCACCCTGGACGACACCGCCAGGGACGACGTTGACCTCCGACAGGACGGTCTCCACGGACGCACCGCCGGCACCCATGGCCGCGAGCAGCTTCTTGAACCCCATGCTCTGTCTCCCCTTGTACTGGACCTGTGCGGGACTGACCTCTACAAACGCGGAAACCCTAGAGCCCGGTTCCGCCCGGGGGCAGTCCACTACGCTCGGACGGATGAGCGCACGTTTCGACCGTACGCCCCTGCCCCGGTCCTTCTTCGACCGGCCGGTCCTCTCCGTAGCCCCCGACCTCCTTGGCCGCACCCTCGTGCGCACCACCGACGAGGGCCCCATCGAGCTCCGCATCACCGAGGTCGAGGCGTACGACGGCGAGACCGACCCGGGCTCGCACGCCTACCGCGGCCGCACCGCACGCAACGCCTCCATGTTCGGACCGCCCGGACACGCGTACGTCTACTTCATCTACGGCATGTGGTTCAGCCTGAACCTGGTGTGCGGCCCCGAGGGCCGGGCCAGCGGCGTCCTCATCCGCGCCGGCGAGATCACCACGGGCACCGAGCTCGCCCGTAAACGTCGACTTTCGGCCCGCAACGACAAGGAACTGGCCAAAGGCCCCGCCCGCCTCGCCACCGCCCTCGACGTCACCCGAGCCCTGGACGGCACGGACCTCTGCGGCGACCCCACGTCACCCCTGACCGTACTGACGGGGGAGGAGCCCGCCCCCGACCTGCTGCGCACCGGCCCGCGCACCGGAGTGGGCGGGGACGGAGCCCACCACCCCTGGCGTTTCTGGCTCGCCGGCGAGCCCACGGTCAGCCCCTACCGGGCCCACGCGCCACGCCGCCGCTCGACTTGACTCGGCTTGGCGAGACGCCTAACGTAGCCCGAGCCGTAGAAACGAGCACCGCTCTTGGCAGACCCCATCGGGGCCGACCGGGCAACTCGCAAGCGGCCAACCACTACCTACGATTCACCCTGGCGGGGACGAATTCGGCATGCCCGAATTCTGCGCCGACGGCTCGATTATGCGCCGCAGGGGAAATCCGCTAGCGTAGTGACCGCCGAAAGGGAAAGCGACGGAAACGTTCGCCGGAACCGGAAAGCACCGAGGAAATCGGGTCGAAAAGATCTGATAGAGTCGGAAACGAAGGAAGCGCCCGGAGGGCCCGGAAACGGGAACAA
>NZ_JBIVZG010000040.1:0-27858 GCF_044759445.1 Streptomyces sp. NPDC101118
TCCTTTGTTCCCGTTTCCGGGCCCTCCGGGCGCTTCCTTCGTTTCCGACTCTATCAGATCTTTCCGACCCGATTTCCTCGGTGCTTTCCGGTTCCGGCGAACGTTTCCGTCGCTTTTCCCTTTCGGCGTTCCCCACACTATCAGCGCTTTTCGCTCTCTCCGACCACCCGTACCGCAAGCATGCGGAACGAGCCGAAAGATCGAGATCTGATCAGCGAAGTGAAGAAGTGGGTTGCCCGCCCTCCGTCGATCACGTGGAACCACGTGGGCGGTCGGGCAGGACTTAAGACAGTACCTCTCGCCCGGTGACGAAGCAAATCGCTCCGGGCTATGGTGGTCTAGTCCACCGGTCTAGTCCACTAGTCTCCAGGACCGAAGGGCCAGCCCAGTTGGGGACCAACACCGGGCGAACCCGGACTTCTTATGTCTTACCCTTCTAAACAGTACGCCGGACGCATACACATAGTGACGGCGACACGACGAAGCCCCACCCCTGGGAGGCCATCCATGACCACCGTGACGTCCCCTCTTGCCGGGCGTGCCATCGGACTCGCGGCAGTACCCGATCCGGTGTTCTCCGGCGCGATGGTGGGTCCCGGTACCGCCATTGATCCCGTGCGCGAGCCTTCGGAGGCGGTGGCCCCCGTCGACGGCGTGGTCGTCTCCCTCCACCCGCACGCTTTCGTCGTCGTGGACTCCGAGGGCCACGGCGTCCTCACCCACCTGGGCATCGACACCGTCCAGCTCAACGGCGAGGGCTTCGAGCTGCTCGTCAACAAGGGCGACACCGTCACGCGCGGCCAGGCCGTCGTGAAGTGGAACCCGGCCGCCGTCGAGGCCGCCGGCAAGTCCCCCATCTGCCCGATCGTGGCCCTGGAGGCCACCGCCGACGCGCTCTCTGACGTCGTCGAGGGTGACGTGAAGGCCGGAGACAGCCTCTTCAGCTGGGCCTGACGTGCCCTTCGCCGCCAAGGCGAGTCGGACATCCATCGCGGCGGGCGGGTCCGCCGCACTATCGGAGACGGGTGAAATGGAGACAACGCTGCGAGGCGTCGGCGTGAGCCACGGTGTGGCGATCGGCGAGGTACGGCACATGGGCACGGCGGTACTCGAGCCGCCGGCCAGGCAGATTCCCTCGGAGGACGCGGAGCGCGAACAGGGGCGCGCCCGCAAGGCCGTGGAAGCCGTGGCTGCCGACCTCATCGCGCGCGGCCAGCTGGCCGGTGGCGAGGCCCAGCACGTGCTGGAGGCCCAGGCCATGATCGCGCAGGACCCGGAGCTCATGGCGGACGTGGACCGGCGGATCGCCGTCGGCAGCACGGCGGAGCGCGGGGTGTACGACGCCTTCGCCTCGTACCGCGAGCTGCTCGCCGGGGCCGGCGAGTACATGGCCGGCCGTGTGGCCGACCTCGACGACGTGCGCAACCGCATCGTGGCCCGCCTGCTGGGCGTGCCGATGCCGGGTGTGCCGGACAGCGACGAGCCGTACGTGCTGATCGCCCGGGACCTGGCGCCCGCCGACACGGCGCTGCTGGACCCCGCGCTGGTCCTCGGCTTCGTGACCGAGGAGGGCGGGCCGACCAGCCACAGCGCCATCCTCGCGCGGGCGCTGGGCGTCCCGGCCGTCGTGGCGCTGCCGGGTGCCGGTGAGCTGGCGGAGGGCACGGTCATCGCCGTCGACGGCAGTACGGGAGACATCTTCGTCGACCCGAGCCCGGAGAAGCGGGCCGAGCTGGAGGCCGCCGCGGCCGAGCGCAGGGCTGCGCTGGCCGCCTCGTCCGGTCCGGGCGCCACTTCCGACGGGCACAAGGTGCCGCTGCTCGCCAACGTCGGCGGTCCGGCGGACGTGCCCGCGGCCGTGGAGGCGGGGGCCGAGGGTGTCGGTCTCTTCCGCACGGAGTTCCTCTTCCTGGACGACAGCAAGAAGGCGCCGTCCGAGGAGAAGCAGATCGAGTCGTACCGCAAGGTGCTGGAGGCCTTCCCGGAGGGCCGGGTCGTGGTGCGCGTGCTCGACGCGGGTGCCGACAAGCCGCTGGACTTCCTGACCCCGGCCGACGAGCCGAACCCCGCGCTGGGCGTGCGCGGTCTGCGGAGCCTGCTGGACCACCCCGAGGTGCTGCGCACCCAGCTGACCGCCCTGGCCAAGGCGGCCCAGGGGCTGCCGGTGTACCTGGAGGTCATGGCCCCGATGGTGGCCGACCGGACGGACGCCAAGGCCTTCGCGGACGCCTGTCGCGAGGCGGGTCTCCAGGCGAAGTTCGGCGCGATGGTCGAGATCCCCTCGGCCGCGCTGCGCGCCCGGTCGATCCTCCAGGAGGTCGAGTTCCTGTCGCTGGGCACGAACGACCTGGCGCAGTACGCCTTCGCTGCCGACCGCCAGGTCGGTGCGGTGTCCCGTCTCCAGGACCCGTGGCAGCCGGCGCTGCTCGACCTGATCACCATGTCCGCCGAGGCGGCCAGGGCGGAGGGCAAGAGCTGTGGTGTCTGTGGCGAGGCCGCGTCGGATCCGCTGCTCGCGTGTGTGCTGACGGGTCTGGGTGTGACCAGCCTGTCCATGGGTGCCGCCTCCATTCCGTACGTGCGGGCGACGCTGGCGAAGTACACGCTGGCCCAGTGCGAGCGTGCGGCCGCCGCGGCCCGTGCTGCGGATTCCGCCGACGAGGCGCGGGTGGCCGCGCAGGCGGTGCTGTCCGGCGAGTGAGCCGGTGACGCGCTGAGGCGCGTGGTGTGAGAGAGGAGAGGGGTTTCCGTCGAGAGGCGGGAGCCCCTCTCCTCCTTCGTGTCCGTGGTGGATCTAATCGCGCGGGTGGTGCGGGACCTCGTGGTCGACGGGGTACCCGGCGCGGTGCTCGACGCCGGGCTCGGGCGGTACGAGTTCGCCGGTCTCCGCGTCGGTGCAGTAGGCGTTGAACACCTCGCCCGCGGTCAGGGGGCGGACGGCGCCGTGGTCCAGGCGCCAGGCGTGGACGCGGTCGGGGAGCTCCGGGGTGGTGCTGCGCAGGACCACTCCCCCGGGCCCGCGGAGCGCGAGGCCGGCGGCGAGGACGGTGACGAAGTCCAGTGCCTCGCGGCTGTCGAGCCGGGCCGGTCCGGTGTCCGCGGTGGCGTCGGCGTGCAGCACGGTGGTCAGCTGCTCCTCGTCGGCGGGGATGCTGCAGACCAGGTGGTGGCGGCCCGGGCCGGCGCCGTCGACGAGGTGCTTCAGGAGGCGGGTGGCGCGGTCGAAGGAGGCCTGTCCGATGTCCTCGCCGCAGTGGGCGCAGGGGCCGAGGCCGGCCAGCAGGAGCGTGGCGTACTCCCAGGTGGCCTGGCGGACGGTCTCGTCGACGACGAGCGTGGCCAGCTCCCCGATGGGCTGGCCGGTGAAGGGTACGCCGGCGCCGGTGCCGGCGATCTCGGCGGTGAAGCGGGTGCGGGCGTCGGCGGAGTCCGGGGCGAGCCGCTGGTCGCGGCAGAAGTCCTCGTAGTCCTCGGGATCGAAGAGGGCGACGGTCGTGTGGATGCCCTGGGCGGCGAGTGATCTGAGGAGTCCTTCGACCTGCCGGAGGTAGGCCGGATGGTCCTCGAAGGGGAAGCTTTCGTACCGCGCCATGGCCGCGAAGTCCTCGGGGTCGGCGAGGAGGCCGACGGTGCTCGGGGCTTCGCGGCGCAGGCTGCGGCGCAGGTTTCCGGTGTGCTTGGCGTACGACGCCATGGTGTCCCCCCACTGCGGTGGCTGTCAGTGCTCACCCAACGTAACCGTGGGCACTGACAACGCGACCGTGCGTGAGGATCAGCGGCGGGTGCGGGCGAGCTCCTCGTAGAAGCGGAGGAGGTCGAGGTTGTCGACGGAGCCGGGGTTGACGGCCTTGGCGAGGGGGGTGCCCTGGAGCAGGCGCTTGACGGGGACCTCGATGCGCTTGCCGGTGAGGGTGTGCGGGATTGCGGGGACCTCGATGATCTCGTCGGGGACGTGGCGCGGGGAGAGCTGCTCGCGGATGGTCGCCTTGATGCGGGCGCGGAGGTCGTCGTCGAGGGCGGCGCCGGGGGCGAGGTGGACGAAGAGCGGCATCCAGTAGCCGCCGTTGGGCTCCTCCAGGCCGATGACCAGGGATTCCTTGATCTCGGGGAGGCGTTCGACGGCCTCGTAGATGTCGGCGGAGCCCATCCGGACGCCCTGGCGGTTGAGCGTGGAGTCGGACCGGCCGTGGATGATCACGGAGCCGTGGTCGGTGATCGTGATCCAGTCACCGTGGCGCCAGGCGCCGGGGAACATCTCGAAGTAGCTGTCGCGGTAGCGGCTGCCGTCGGGGTCGTTCCAGAAGTGGATCGGCATGGACGGCATGGGGTTGGTGACGACCAGCTCGCCGACCTCGCCGACGAGGGGCTTGCCGGCGGGGTCCCAGGACTGGAGGTCGGTGCCGAGGCAGGGGGCCTGGAGTTCGCCGATGTGGACGGGGAGGGTGGGGACGGCGCCCGCGAAGCAGCTGCACACGTCGGTGCCGCCGCTGACGGAGGCGATCCAGAGGTCTTCCGCGACCTCGTCGTGGAGCCAGCGGAAGCCGTCGGGCGGCAGGGGCGAGCCGGTGGTGGCGACGCACTTGACGGCGGAGAGGTCGTGGTCGCGGGCGGGGTGGACGTCCGCCTTGCCGCAGGCCATGACGTAGGCGGCCGAGGTGCCGAAGAGGGTGGCCCGGGTGCGCTCGGCGATCCGCCACTGGGCGCCGGTCTCGGGGTAGCCGGGGCTGCCGTCGTAGAGGACGACGGTCGTGCCGGTGAGCAGGCCGGAGACGAGGAAGTTCCACATCATCCAGCCGGTGGAGGTGTACCAGAAGAACCGGTCCTCGGGGCCGAGGTCGCAGTGCAGGCCGAGCTGCTTGAGGTGCTCCAGGAGGATGCCGCCCTGGGACTGGACGATGGCCTTGGGGAGGCCGGTGGTGCCGGAGGAGTACAGCACCCAGAGGGGGTGGTCGAAGGGGACGGCCTCGAAGACGGGCTCGTCGGTGCCGGCGGTCAGCTCGTCCCAGGAGAGGGCGCCCTCGGGGGCTTCGGTGCCCAGGAGCGGGATGTGGACGACGGCGCGCAGCGAGGGGAGCTCGGCGCGGAGTTCGGTGACGGTGTCGCGGCGGTCGTGCTCCTTGCCGCCGTAGCGGTAGCCGTCGACGGTGAAGAGGACGACCGGCTCGACCTGCTGGAAGCGGTCGAGGACGCTGCGGGCGCCGAAGTCGGAGGCGCAGGAGGTCCAGACGGCGCCGACGGCCGCGGTGGCGAGGAGCGCGGTGACGGCCTGCGGGATGTTGGGGACGTAGCCGCTGACGCGGTCGCCGGGGCAGACGCCGAGTTCGCGGAGCCGGGCGGCCAGGGCGCCGACCTGGCGGCGCAGCTCGGCCCAGGTGACGGGCTCGGGGTCGTGGGTCTCGTCGACGTACAGCAGGGCGGCGTCCGCGGCGCGGGCCGGGTCCTCCGCGGCGCGCAGGGCGTGCTCGGCGTAGTTGAGGGTGGCGCCGGGGAACCACTCGGCGCCGGGCATGGCGCGGTCGCCGAGGACGCGCTCGTACGGGGTGGTGAAGCGGACGTCGAACCAGTCGGCTACGGCGCGCCAGAAGGTGTCGAGCTCGTCGACGGACCAGCGGTGGAGCGCGGCGTAGCCGCCGTCGGCGGGCGCCCCGTACCGCTCCGCGGCCCAGCTCTGGAAGGCCGTGATCCGGGCGGCGGCGATCCGCTCCGGGCTCGGCTGCCAGAGGGGTGCGGGCTGCGGAGTGGCTGAGGTCATGGGTCTTCGGCTCCCGGTGTTCGGCGGCTCTGCGCGGGGTCTGCGTACGGTGCCGGCGCGCGCGGGGTGGTGCGCGTCAGGCTCAGAGGGACCATGCCACGTGATCGACATCCGCACCAGAGCGGGTGGCCACAGGCCGGCGGGGTCCCGGATGTGGGTGAACGCCAGTTGAACGGAGCCCGCGCGGCCGGGGGCGGGTGGCAGGGTGATCGGCATGGACGCTCGTGATCTCGTACGGACGGTGAAGGAGGCCGGATCGGCCCGTGGCCTGCGCGCTTTGCGTGCGGCCTGGCGGCACGACCGGGCGGACGCGGCGGCGCTGCCGCGGCGGGGTGCGGAGCGGGCGCGGGTGCCGGGGGCGCTGACGGGTGCCGAGCCGCGGCCCGGTGGCGGGGTGCTGAGGTTCGCCCGTTCGGAGCTGCGGGTGATGGTCGCGGTGGGCGGCGCGGTGTTCTGGGGGTGGGACGGTGCGGGGTGGACGCCGTCGTACGCGCTGGCGGGCGGCGGGCCGGAGCCCGACGCGCGGGCCGTGCTGGAGCCGGACACGGACGGCGGCTGGCGGGTGGTGTCGGAGCGGGTGACGGTGGTGGTCTCGCGGACCGGGGCGGTGGAGGTGCGGACGCCGGGGGGCGCGATGCTGCGGCGGGAGCTGCCGCCGCGCTGGTGGGAGCCGGTGGGGGAAGCGGTGGACGGGAGTCCGCGGGCCGGGGCGGCGGAGGCCGGTGGCGGGGCTGCGGGCGGCGGGGTCGACGGGGTGCCCGTCGGGGGTGCGGGTCGCGCCGTGGGCGGGGCGCGTTGGCTGGCCCGGGCCGAGGTGCCGGCGGACGCGCGGTTCTTCGGGCTGGGCGGGCGGGCCTCGGGGCCCCGGCTGCGGGGCGGCACGTACCGGCTGTGGAACACGGACCCGAGGGGCGGGTTCGGCCCGGACGACGATCCGCTGTACATCACGATGCCGGTGCAGGTGGTGGTGTCGGACGCGGGGACGCACCTGATGTTCCACGACTGCACGTGGGACGGGCGGGTGACGCTGCGCGAGGGCGAGGAGGGCGCGGGGTCGGGTCAGGACCGGCCCGGCGTGTCCGAGCTGCGCATGGAGGGCGGCCCGCTGCGGGGGTGGGTGCTGGTGGGGACGCCGGCCCGGGTGCTGCGCGGGTGGGCCGGGCTGACGGGGGCGCCGGCGGTGCCGCCGTCGTGGGCGCTGGGGTACCAGCATGCGCGGTGGGGGTTCGGCAGCGAGCGCGAGGTGCGGCGGGTGGTGGCGGGGTACCGGGAGCGGGGGCTGCCGCTGGCGTCCATGCACCTGGACATCGACCACTACGACGGGCACCGGGTGTTCACCGTGGACCGGGAGCGGTTCCCGGATCTGCCGGCGCTGGCCGCGGAGTTGCGGGAGCAGGGCGTGCGGCTGGTGTCGATCGTGGACCCGGCGGTGAAGGCGGAGCCGGGGGACGCGGTCTACGAAGGGGGGCGCGCGGCGGGGGCGTTCGTGCGGGACGGGCGCGGGCGGGAGGTCCGCGGGGAGGTGTGGCCGGGTGAGTGCGTGTACCCGGACTTCACGGATCCGGCGGCGCGGGAGTGGTGGGGCGGGCTGTACGCGGAGCGGCTGGACCAGGGCTTCTCGGGGGTGTGGCACGACATGAACGAGCCGGTGTCGTTCCGGCCGTTCGGGGACATGACGCTGCCGCGGTCGGCGCGGCACGCGCTGGAGGGGGCGGGCGGCGACCACCGTGCCGCGCACAACGTGTACGGGCTGGCCATGGCGCGGGCGGGGTACGAGGCGCTGGTGCGGCTGCGCCCGGCGGAGCGGCCGTTCCTGTTCTCCCGGTCGGGGTGGGCGGGGATGCAGCGGTACGGGGGCACGTGGTCGGGTGACGTGGAGACGGGGTGGCCGGGGCTGCGGGCGTCGCTGGCGCTGGTGCTGGGGCTGGGGTTGTGCGGGGTGCCGTACTCGGGTCCGGACGTGGGCGGGTTCGGCGGTTCGCCGTCGCCGGAGCTGTACCTGCGGTGGTTCCAGCTGGGGGCGTACCTGCCGTTGTTCCGCACCCATGCCGCGATCTGGGCGGGGCGCCGGGAGCCGTGGGAGTTCGGGGCGGAGGTGCTGGGGCACGCGCGGGCGGCGCTGGCGGAACGGGAGCGGCTGCGGCCGTACTTCGTGACGCTGGCGCAGCTGGCCCACCGGACCGGGGCGCCCTACGTGCGGCCGGTGTGGTGGGGGGCGCCGGAGGACCGGGCGCTGCGGGACTGCGAGGACGCCTTCCTGCTGGGGGACGCGCTGCTGGTGGCTCCGGTGCTGGAACCGGGTGCGGACCGGCGGGCGGTGCGGCTGCCGCGGGGGCGGTGGTACGACACGGCCACCGGGGCCGCGTACGAGGGTCCGGGGCAGGTGCTGCTGGACGCGCCGGCGGGGCGGGTCCCGGTGCTGGCGCGGGCGGGTGCGGTGGTGCCGGTGCGGGGCGCGGAGGGTCTGGAGCTCGAGGTGTGGGCGCCCGCGCTCGGCCGGTCGGGGGGCGGTCTGCTCGTACGGGACGAGGGGGACGGCTTCGCGCTGCCGGGGGTGGAGCGGTTCGTCTCGCGTTGGGCGGGCGGCCAGGTGTGGGTGGAACGCGAGGACGGCTCGCAGCCGGGCCTGCCGGTGCGGGTGCGGGGGGTGTGAGCGGGTGCGGCTCCGGTGCCGGGCGGCTGTGAGTCGAGCCGCGCGCATGCGGCGGGCGGGTCAGGCGGGGTGGCGGGTGGTGGGGGTGTAGGTGCCGGCGAACCAGGCGGATGCGGCCTGGGTGTGGAGGGGGAAGGCGAGGGGGGCGGGGGTGCGGAGGGTGTGCCAGCCGGTGGTCTCGGCGGTGGGGACCGGGGGCGGGAGTTCGGTGCGCGGGCGGGGCGGGAGGAGGCCGAAGAGGAGCAGGTGGCCGGCCGGGGAGCTGAGTGCGTCGGCGAGCTCGACCTGGTCCGCGGGGGCCTCGATGCCGGTCTCCTCGCGGAGTTCGCGGACCACGGCGGTCCGCCAGTCCTCGCCGTGGTCGATGAACCCGCCGGGGAGGGCGGTGCCGCCGCGGGCGGGTTCGATCGTGCGGGTGATGACCACCAGGCCGGTGCCCTCGTCGTCCACGACGGGGAGCAGGGCCACCGCGACGGGCAGCGGGTTGCGGTACGCCACGGTCGCGCAGGCGGGGCAGGTGCGGGGCCACGTCGCGGCGGGCGGGTAGGGGGCTCCGCAGGCGGAGCAGTGCGAGTCCTTCACCGGTGCTGACACGGTGGGGATGGTAGAGCAAGGACCATGCGATGGATGCCTGTCGGGGGATTTCGGGTCCGGTTGGTGGGGCTGGTGTGTGTGGTGCTGCTCGTGGGGGCGGGGGGTGCCGGGGCCTCGGGTGGGGGGTCTGCCGGGCTCGTGGCGTTGCGGGACGTGGACCCGAGCGTGGCCGAGGACATGCGGTACGCCTCGGAGCACAACTTCCTGGGTGTGCGGGTGGACGGGTACGAGGAGGGCGTGTGCCTGCTCACGCGGGAGGCGGCCCGGGCGCTGGCGCGGGCGCAGCGGGCGCTGCTGGCCCGGGGGTTCGGGCTGAAGGTGTACGACTGCTACCGGCCGCGGCGGGCGGTGGCGCACTTCGTGCGGTGGGCGCGGGACCCGGCGGACCAGCGGACGAAGGCGGAGTTCTACCCGCGGGTCGAGAAGGGCCGGCTCTTCGAGCTGGGGTACATCGCCGAGCGGTCCTCGCACAGCCGGGGCAGCACGGTGGACGTGACGCTGGTGCGGCTGCCGGGCCTGGGCGCCGGCGGCGCGGCCGGCGGCGGGGGCAGGGGCGGCCACGAGGTGGACATGGGCGGGTCGTTCGACCTCTTCGACACCCTCTCCCACACCGGCGACCGGCGGGTGACGGCGGAGCAGCGGGCGGGGCGGATGCGGCTGAAGGGAGCGCTGGAGGCCGTGGGGTTCGTCAACCTGCCCGAGGAGTGGTGGCACTTCACGCTCCGGCCCGAGCCCTTCCCCGAAACCTCCTTCGACGTACCGGTCACGTTGTCGGCGGGCCGCAGTACCGTCGGGTCATGGCAGCAGAGCGCTCTTTCGAGTCGTACGAGGAATTCTGGCCCTACTACGTCGCCATGCACTCCCGCGCCGCCACCCGCTGGGTGCACCTGACGGGGACGCTGACCGGGCTGGCCGTCACGGTCTACGGGCTGGCCAGGGGGCGGAAGCGGTACGCCGCCGCACTCCCGCTCATCGGGTACGGCACGGCGTGGCCCGCGCACTTCCTGATCGAGGGGAACAACCCGGCGACGTTCGGGCATCCCGCGTGGTCGCTGCGCGGTGACGCGCAGATGATACGGATGATGCTGGCCGGGCGGGACGCCGAGCTGGCCGAGACAGCCGAGAAGTGGCTGGCGGAGAACCGCTGACCCGCGGGCCCGCCCCGTGGCAGACTTCTGACGTATCGTCAGATCAACTGCCGGGGAGGGGTCTTGGCGCGCACACGCACACCGGTCGTGGCCGGTTGGTTCACCCACGTCACGCTCGCGTCGGGCGAGGAGGAGTTCCGCCTGCTGGGCACCCGGTGCACGGCCTGTGCCTCGGTGTTCTTCCCGCGGGAGGACTCCTTCTGCCGCAACCCGGCCTGCGCCGGCGGTGAGCTGGCGGAGGTGCCGCTGTCACGGCGCGGGCGTGTCTGGTCGTACACCGACGGCAGGTACCGCCCGCCGGCGCCGTACGTCTCCGATCCGGACGTGCCCTGGGAGCCGTACACACTGCTCGCCGTGGAGCTGGAGGCGGAGCGGATGGTGGTGCTCGGGCAGGCGGAGCCCGGCGTGACCACGGCCGACCTGGAGGTCGGCGCGGCCGTGGAGGTGGTGCCGGGCGTGCTCGACGAGGACGCGGACACGGTGTGGACCACCTGGCGGTTCCGGCCCGTGGAGGTGCGGTCGTGAGCGGCGACGTGGCGGTGCTCGGTGCGGGGATGCACCCCTGGGGCAAGTGGGGGCGCAGCTTCGTCGAGTACGGGACGGCGGCCGCGCGGGCCGCGCTGGCGGACGCGGGCCTGGAGTGGTCCGACGTGGGGTCGGTGGTGGGCGCGGACACGGTGCGCGGCGGATACCCGGGCTACGTCGCCGGGGCCACCTTCGCGCGGGCGCTCGGCTGGCAGGGCGCGCGGGTGACCAGCGTGTACGCGGCCTGCGCCTCGGGGGCCCAGGCGGTGGGCGCGGCGCGGGCGCAGATCCTCGCCGGGCTCGCGGACGTGGTGCTCGTGGTGGGTGCGGACTCGGCGCCCAAGGGGTTCTTCGCCCCGGCGGGCGGGGACCGGCCGGACGACCCGGACTGGGTGCGGTTCCGCGTACTGGGCGCGACCAACCCGGCGTACTTCGGGCTGTACGCGCGCCGGCGGATGGCCGTGTACGGCGACACCCCCGAGGACTTCGCGCTGGTCAAGGTGAAGAACGCGGCGGCCGGGGCGCTCAACCCGAACGCCCGCTACCGCAAGCCCGTCACGGCGGAGGAGGTCGCCGCCTCGGCGGTGGTGGCCGACCCGCTGCGGCTGCTGGACATCTGCGCCACCTCGGACGGGGCGGCGGCGCTGGTGCTGACCAGCATGGACTTCGCCCGCTCGCGCGGGGTGGCCGATCCGGTGCGGATCCGGGCGGTGTCGACGGTGACCCCGACCTACCCGCGCACGGTGCTCGACCTCCCGGACATCGGCACGGACTCCGCGGTGGCCGTCGAACCCGCGCCGGGGAGCTTCCGCTCCTCCATCGCGGCCGCCGCCTACGAGGAAGCGGGGCTGGGCCCCGGCGACCTGTCCCTGGCCGAGGTGTACGACCTGTCCACCGCGCTGGAGCTGGAGTGGTACGAGGACATCGGCCTCTGCGCGGAGGGCGAGGGCGCCAAACTGGTGCGCGAGGGGGCGACGGCCCTCGGCGGGCGGATCCCGGTGAACGCCAGCGGTGGGCTGGCCTCCTTCGGCGAGGCCGTGCCGGCGCAGGCGATCGCCCAGGTGTGCGAGCTGACCTGGCAGCTGCGCGGCACGGCGGGCGACCGGCAGGTCCCCGTGGCGCGGGCCGGGATCACCGCGAACCAGGGTCTCTTCGGGCACGGCTCGGCCATCGTGGCGGTCCGGTGATCCGTCCGATGCGGAGGCGGTGAGCGGTCGGTGAGCGGTCGGTGAGCGGGGCGGGCGGCGGTCGGTGAGCGGGGCGGACCGTCCGCTCCGCGGGGCGGCCCGCCCGGCTCCCGGTGGCTCCCCGGAGTGATCCCGACACGGACTGCAGCGAGGGTGCTTGACGGGTCCCCGCAGCGGGAGAACACTCCTTGGACACCGCACGCGGCCCGTACCCCAGTCGGCGGGGGTACGGGCCGCGTTGCCGTGCGTACGGACTCCCGCCACGCGGGCGGTCAGGCGCGGGCGGGCGCCCGGTGGGCGCGGGCCAGGTCGAGGGCGTGCTCCACGACCGCGGCCAGCACCTCCTTCGCGGACGAGCGCTGCCGGGCGTCGCAGAGCAGCACCGGCACCTCGGGGTCGAGGTCGAGGGCCTGGCGCACCGTGTCCGCGGGGTGCCGGTCGGCGCCGTCGAAGCAGTTCACGGCGACCACGAAGGCGATCCCGCGCCGCTCGAAGTAGTCCACGGCGGCGAAGCAGTCCTGCAGGCGCCGGGTGTCGGCGAGCACCACCGCGCCGAGCGCGCCCTGCGCCAGCTCGTCCCAGAGGAACCAGAAGCGGTCCTGCCCGGGCGTGCCGAACAGGTACAGGACGAGGTCGTCCCGCAGGGTGATCCGCCCGAAGTCCATCGCGACGGTGGTGGTGCTCTTGCCCTCCACACCCATCGTGTCGTCGACCGGCCGGCCCGCCTCCGACAGGGACTCCTCGGTGCGCAGCGGCCGGATCTCGCTGACGGAGCTGACCAGGGTGGTCTTGCCGACCCCGAAGCCGCCCGCGACGAGGATTTTCAGGGTCAGCGGTTCCACCGGGGCGGGGCCGCCCGCTCCGGCGTGCGTGGCGGTGCCGGCGGGCCGGCTAGAGCGCCCGAAGGCCATCGATCACCTCACGGAGAATGGATTCGTCGGGCAGTTCGGCCGGCGGGACCGGCCGGGTGACGTGCACCAGCCGGTCGTCGACGAGGTCGCCGATGAGGACGCGGACCACCCCGACCGGCAGGTCGAGTTCGGCCGCGAGCTCGGCGACGGACTGGGGCCTGGTCCGGCACAGGCCGAGGATGTCGGCGTGCTCCGGGGACAGGGTCTGCTCCCACTCGGGGTCCTCGTCGGGCTCCGCGACGACGAGGGCGATGAGGTCGAGCCTGAGGCGGCCGGCGCTGCTGGTCCGGCCGCGGGTCATCGCGTACGGACGGACCACCGGGCCGGCCTCGTCGTCGAACCAGTGCGCCGGGTCGTCGCGGTACTCCCCCGCGGACGTGTCCACGGGCTCCTGGCCGGGGGCCGGGAACGCGTCGGCGGGGTAGGGCTCCTGAGGGGCGAACGCGTCCCCCGGGTACGGCTCGGGCGCCGGGTACGAGTCGGGCGCCGGGTACGGGTCGGGCGCCGGGAACGCGTCCCCCGGGGCCGCGTCCGGGTGCCGGAGGCCGTCGTGGCCCTCCGGGTCCTGGAACGCGCCCGCGGAGTCCTCCGGGTGGTACGGGGTGGGGATCGGACCTGTGGCCGTCATGCGGTCCGCCTCACCCTCCGGCTGGGGCCCCGCCGCGCGGCGCGGTCGCCAGGTGGGCGCCCACTCGCTTGACCATCAGGGTCATCTCGTACGCGACCTGGCCGACGTCGGAGTCCGCGTCGGACAGGACGGCCAGGCAGCTGCCGTCGCCCGCGGCCGTGACGAAGAGGAAGGCCTCGTCGAGCTCGACCACGGTCTGGCGGACCTGGCCCGCCTCGAAGTGGCGGCCGACGCCCTTGGCCAGGCTGTGGAAGCCCGAGGCGACCGCGGCCAGGTGCTCGCTGTCCTCGCGGGTGAGGTCCTTGGAGCGGCCGGTCGGCAGTCCGTCCCCGGAGAGGACCAGCGCTTTGCGGATGCTGCCGACCCGGTCGACCAACTCGTCGAGGAGCCAGTTCAGCTGGCCGTCGCCCCGGCTGCCGGATTCGTGCGCTGCGGTCTGCGGTGCGGTCATCGACCGTCCCCCTCCGATGTGCTGCTTGCGTTGCGTGGGTCGTTCAGGGCTGGACCGGGCGGCTGCCCGGCGTTGTGCCGTCGGCCCGCCTGCCAGCCACGCTGGAGGGCGGACATCCTGCTGCGCACTTCGTCCGCGTCCCGGTCCTCGGCCGGTCCGGTCGGCGCCGGTGCCGGCGGCGCGTCCTTGAGCTGGGGTGCCAGGCTGGCCTGCCGGACGCGGCGGGGCAGTCCGCCGGGCCCGGTGGGCGGCTCGCCGCCGGTGGCCGGCTCCCTGCCTGCGGGGCGGCCGGCCAGGGGGGCGCGGTCCGGGCCCGTCGGGGCGTGGGGGCCGGTGTCCCGGGTGGCCGGGCGTGCGGTCCGGCCGGCGGGGCCGCCCTCGCGGACGGGTGCGGGCTCGGCGGGGGCCGGCTGGGGCACGACCGACACCGGGCGGGTGTCGACGCGCCGCCCGTGGTCGGCGACCAGCGTCGGCGTGCGGCGCCGGCGCGGCAGCGGTACGGGGCCGCCGGAGACCGGACGGGCGTCGGTGCGGGCGGCCTCCAGGCGCGGGCCCTCGGTCCGGCCGCCGTCGCCGGGTACGCCGTCCAGGCGGGCGCTCTCCAGCCGTACGGGTCCGCCGGCGGTACGTTCCTGCGCCGCGGTGCCGGGCCGGGCGCCGCCGAGCAGGCCGCCGCGGGAGGGGGCGTCGTCGATGCCGGGGATGCCGTCCAGCACCTCGGCGTCGTCCAGGCCCAGCACGCTGATCGGGGCCTCCAGTTCCACCGGGCCGTCCAGCACCATCGAGGGGCCGGCCTGCACGGGTACGCCCGCCAGGCCGGGCCGCCGCGGTGCGCCGGGCAGGCCGGGCGTACCGCCTGTGCGGCCGGGGCCGACCGCCTTGCGCCCGTCGCGGTCGGACTTGTCGAGGCGGAAGCCGGTGCCGTTGGTCTCGGGCGCCTCGGTGAGCAGGGGCGCCGGGATGAACACGACGGCGGTGGTGCCGCCGTACGGGGACGTCTGGAGCGAGACGCGGACGGAGTGGCGCTGGGCGAGGCGGCTGACCACGAAGAGTCCGAGCCGGTCGGTGTCGGAGAGCTCGAACTCGGGGGTCTCGGCGAGCCGGAGGTTCGCGTCGAGCAGGGCCTCGGGCGCCATGCCCAGGCCGCGGTCGTGGATCTCCAGGGTGAAGCCGTTCGCCACGCGCTCGCCGAGCACCTGTACCGCGGTGTGCGGGGGCGAGAACACGGTGGCGTTCTCGATGAGTTCGGCGATCAGGTGGGTGAGGTCGGCGACGGCGGGGCCGGCGATGCCGAGCCGGGGCAGCCGCCGGACCTCGATGCGCTCGTAGTCCTCGACCTCGGCGACCGCGGCGCGTACCACGTCCATCAGCTGGACCGGCTTGCGCCACTGACGGGAGGGCGCAGCGCCGGAGAGGATCACCAGACCCTCGGCGTGGCGGCGCATGCGGGTGGTCATGTGGTCGAGGCGGAAGAGGTCGGCGAGCTCCTCGGAGTCCTCGGTACGCCGCTCCATGGCGTCCAGCAGGGTCAGCTGGCGGTGCAGCAGCACCTGGTTGCGGCGGGCGAGGTTGACGAACACCTCGGAGACGCCGCGGCGGAGTTCGGCCTGCTTGACGGCGGCCTCGACGGCCGCGCGCTGGAGGGTGTTGAGGGCCTTGCCGACCTGGCCGACCTCGTCCTTGTCGTACTCCAGGCGGGGCGCCTCGGTCTCGACGTCGACCTGCTCGCCGGCCGCGAGGCGGCGCATCACGCTCGGCAGGCGGACGCCGGACACCTCGTGGGCCTCCTTGCGCAGCCGGGAGAGGTCGCGGACCAGGTCGCGGCCGATGCGCACGGAGAGCAGGACGGAGACCAGCAGGGCGAGGAAGCCGAGGAAGCCGGCGATGGCGGCCTTGAGGAGGACCAGGTGGGCCTGGGGCTCGACGCGCTGCTGGTAGCGGTCGCCGGCCTGGGTGCCCATCTCGCCGAGCTTGTCGAGGACCTGGCCGGTCGCCTCCTTCCACTCGGCGGCGGTCACGGCGCGCGGGCGCTTGGTGGGGCCCTGCGCGATGAAGCCCTCCTCGGCGTCGCGCAGCGGGCGCGTCTCGGGGCTCAGCCAGAACTTCTCGAAGCGCTCGCGCTCCTCGCCGGGCAGGACCTCGAGGTTGAAGGCGTAGAGCAGGCGGCGGTTGGCGATCAGGTCGGAGACGGTCCGGGTGTCCTGGGCGGTGACGCGGCGGGCGGCCAGGGCGGCGGCGATCACGGCGTCCTCGCGCGACAGGGTCTCGCGGGCGCGGGTGATGCCGACCAGGGCGCGGCCCTGCTTGTCCATCTCCACGTTGTCGAGGCCGTGGAGGTTCATCAGGAACGTGTAGCAGGGGTCGACCAGCCGGTTGTAGAGCTCCAGCGCCTGGTCGGGGTCGAGTTCGGTGCGGTCGACGGAGCGCCGCAGCGCCTCGATCTCCTCGAACGCGTCGAGGATGGAGTTCAGCCGGCCGGAGGTGTCCGAGGACAGCTCCTCCTGGACGTCCGGGTCGAGGGCGTCGCGGCGGATCTTCGCGACCACCTTGTCGGTGGCGGTGCGGCGGCGCGCCAGCTCGGCGAGCTCCTGGGAGGCGCGCGGGTCGCCGAGGAGCACGAGGCTCTGGCGGCGCTCCTTCTGGATGACCCGGACCACGTCCTCGACGGGATAGCCGACCTTCTCGATCACGAAGGCCACGTCGAGGAGTTGGGCGGCCTCGCGGCCCGTGATGACGGTGGCGAAGCCCCACATGGCCGTCAGGGAGACGAGCGGCACAAGCAGCAGCGCCACGATCTTCCGGCGGATGGTTCCCCCGCGAAAGCGCATGGCCTCCCCCAGCTCAACCCCCGCGTGCGGGGTAGGTGTTCCGTCAATAAACGGCGTGAGCCTACTACTGCCCCGCAGGCAACTCGAAGGCGTGTCCGGACGTTTTCGGCCGGAGCCCTGGACGAAGATCACCAGTTGTCCGATACTTCCGGTCAAGAGCAGCCCGAAATGTGGCACATGACACCTGGTGGGGCGTCAGTTCGCCCATCGTGGCGGTTGGCTGGAATCTTTCGTTCCGTCAAGCTCCGGCGGGAATCACGAGCGGGTGTGAATCGTCTTTCTGTTCAGAACGGCATGGGGAGCCGTGTGGTGGGGAGTGAGCGGACCATGGGCAGGGAGCAGTACGAAGCGGTGCGCGCGGCCGGGACCGGCCGCGGGACCGCGTACGCGACGCAGGAAGAGGACTACGGCTACCGCTCCGGCGTGGCCTTCGGCTACGGCTACCGCTCGGGGCCCGGCGTCCCGAGGCAGCGCGGGCTGTGGGTCGAGGAACCGGTCGGGCGGCGCAGACTGCCGGATCCGGTGCGCACCTCCGCGGTGCGGGCCGTGCTGCTGGTGTCGCTCACGCTGATCCAGGCCTCGGTGACGTTCCTCCTGACGGTCACCGGGTCCTGGCTGGCCTTCCCGATGGTGCTGGGCGCGATCGCCGGCACCGTCGTCGCCACCTGGGGCGTGCTGGACGTGTGGGTGACCCGGCAGATGTGGAACCAGCGGAACGGCGTGGTCTCGGTGCCGAGCAGCACGGCACGGCGGCTCCGCCGCGAGCGGCGGCGCGCACGCCGGCGGGCTCGCAAGGCGGCCCGGATACGGCAGCGCGGCGGCCGGCTGAAGGAAGCCTGACCGCCGCGGCGCGGGGTGGGGGCGAGGGCGCCGGTACCGGCTACTCCGCCGGCGTCTGGCTGCGCCGGAACATGCGCGTGGCCGTGATCTCGCCGTGCACCTGCTCGCCCTCCGGGTCGGGCACCGGCAGGCCGGGCCGCAGGTGCTCCTCCACGCTGATGTACTTCAGGCCCGCCCGCAGGTCCGCGTCGTTGCGCAGCCGGATGACCAGCGGGAACTCCGCGAGCGCCGTCGTGTCGAACAGACCGGTGGTGTAGAGCAGCTGGACACCGAGCGCGTCCGAAACGGCCCGCTGGAGCTCCAGCAGGTACGTGGCGTTGGCGCGGCCGATGGGGTTGTCGAGGAACAGCGTGCCCGCGTGGCGGTGCCGGTCGCGGCCGCGGTCGTTGCTGCGCAGCGCGGCCATCGTGCAGTACAGCGCGATGGCGGCGGTGAGCAGCTGGCCGCCGGAGAACACGTCGCCCATCTGGCCCACCGGCACGCGCTCGGCGCGCAGCACGGCGTCCGGCTTGAGGATCTCCACGGAGATGCCGCGCGGCTGCAGCGCCGCGTGGACACCGCGCAGCAGCAGGGACATGCCGTCGCGGCGGCCCTCGCCGAAGGAGGCGTTCTTCCTGACCGCCGAGCGGGTGGCCTCGTCGATGACCTCGCCGAGCCGCTCGGTGAGCGTGGCCTGGTCGGGCTCCTCGAAGCGGATCCGCAGGAACTCCTGGCCCGACCACTCCCCCAGGCCTTCCGGCAGCTGGGACAGCCGCTGGGCGGAGCGCAGCGTGGCCAGCGCGGACTCCACGAGTCCGCGGAGCCGGTCCACGATGCTGTCGCGGTTCCGCTCCAGCTGCTCCAGCTCGTCGGTCAGGACGCGCAGGCGCGGGGCGAACGCGGCGGCCCAGGACGCCGCGTGCTCCGGCAGCGCGGCCGCAGGGAGCTCCCGGATCTGCTGGCGCGCGGGGGTGCGCACCTGCTCGTACCGGGTGGAGTTGGCGTGCCGCACGAGGACGTCGCTCGCCTCGCGCACGGCCGCCTCGGCCGCCGAGAGGTCGGCGGAGCAGCCGCGCAGCGAGCGGCGGGCCTCGGCCGCGGAGTGCCGGGCCTCCTCCAGGCTGCCCGGGTACGGGCCGGTCTCCTGGTCCTCGTCCTCGGCCGGGTGGTGGTCCCGCAGCAGGTCGCGCAGCAGGGCGGCGGTCTCGTCGAAGCCGCCGACGGCGTCCTCGGCGGCCCGGTGCGCGGCCAGCAGCTCGGTGTGCGCGGCACGGGCGCTGTCCACCGCCCCGGTGTGGGCGGCGAGCTGGGCGCTCGCGGCGCGCAGCATGGCCTGGGCCCGCTCCACGTCGGCCGGGACCTGCTCCTCGGTGAGCTCGACGTGCGCCTCGCCGTCGGTGGGGGCGAGGCGCTCGGCCTCGCCGCGCAGGCGGCCGAGCTGCTCGCTGGCCGCGGAGGCACGCGACTCCAGCATCTGGACGAGCGACTCGGCACGGGCGGCCGCGGCCTGGCGGGACGGGCCGTCGGCGCCGTCCGTGCCCTCCAGGAGCTGGGCGGCACGGGTGCGGACCTTGTTGGTGAGCCGGTCGAGCTCGGCCAGGGCCGCGCTCTCGTCGCTCTCGGCGCGGGCCTGCTCGGCGCGCAGGTCCGCGCCGACGCCCACCTTCTCGTACAGCTGGGAGGCGGCGCGGTAGGCCTCGCGGAGGGCCGGGAGGGAGGCGCGCGGCCGCTCCTCGCCGGCGTCCGGGGAGGGGAGCTGGTCGGGGTTCTCGGCGGCCGGGTCCGGGGCGCCGGCGATCTCCGCGCGCTCGGCGCGCAGGGCGCGGGCGGTGCGGCGGGCGTCGTCGGCGGCGCGCTGCGCGGCGCGGCGGTCCTCGTCCGCGGCGCGGGCGCGCTCCAGGCAGGCCTCGGCGCGGGCCTCGGACTCGGCGGCCTCGTCGGCCAGTTCACGCAGCCGGGAGCCCCAGCCGGCGCGCTCGCGGAGCCGGAACGCCAGTCCGGCGAGGGCGTCGGCGGCACGCCGGGCGCGCTGGGCCGCCTCCTGGCGCTCGTCGCGGACCCGGGCGGCGTCGGCGGCCGCCTCCTCGGTCTCGGCGCGCCCGGTACGGGCCTCCGCCAGCCCGGCGGCGGCCTCCTCCGCGGCGGCGCGGGCGGTACGGGCGTGCTCGGCCAGCTCCGCGAGGCGGCCGGGCGGGCAGCCGGTGCGCCAGGAGCCGAGCCGGGCCGCGAGGGCGCGGTCCCCGGCGAGCCGGGCGGCCAGCGCGCGGATCTCGGCGTCGCGCTCGGCGGCCCGCGTGCGCAGGGCCTGCCGCTCCTCGTCCGCGGCGTGCTCGTCGTGCATGGCCGGGTTCGGCGGTACGAGGAACACGCCCGCGTCGGCCCCGGCCGGCGGCACGGGGGCGAGGAGGGCGGCGGCGGTGCCGACGGCCACGGCGGAGCGCGGCAGCAGCGCGGCGGAGCCGAGGACCTCGCGGGCACGGGCGTGGCTGTCGGGGTCGGTGATGACGACGCCGTCGACCAGCTCGGGGCGGGCCGCGAGGACGGCGGCGTGGTCGGCGGGGTCCACGGACTGGGCGAGGTAGCGCCAGCCGGGCAGGGCCGGGATGCCGTGCTCGCCGAGGTACTCCACCGTCGCCAGCACGTCGGGGCCGGGCGGCAGCAGTCCGCCGTCGCCGAGGGCGCCGAGGATGCGGGAGTCGTCGGCGGCGGCCGTGCGCAGCTCGAAGAGCTGGCGTTCGGCGGCGGTGACGCCCTGGTCGAGGAGGTGCTGGAGGTCCTCGGCGTTGCGGTCGAGGTCCTCGGCGGTGAGGAGGCCGGGGTGCGTGGCGGGCAGGCCGGGGTCGGCGGCGTCGGCGGTCGCGCCGGGGCCGTGCGGTCCGGCGTCCGCGGTGCCGTCGTCGGTGGGGCGGGGGGCCTGCGGGGACGGGTCGCCGGCGGCCGGGAGGCCGAGGAGCTCGGCGAGGCGGGGCTCCTGGGCCAGCGACTCGGCGGCGCGGCGCTCGGCCTCGTACGCGCCCTCGGCGGCGTCGGCGGCATCCGCTGCGCGGGCGGCGGCCAGCTCACCGCGGGCGGCCGCGGCGGCGGCCTCACGGGCGGTGTCGGAGGCGCCCCGGGCCGCCTCGCGGGCCTCGTCCCAGGCGGCGACGGCGGTCTTCTCTGCATCGCTGGCGGCCAGCGCCGCACGCGCCGGGTCGGCGTCGGGGGCGGAGTCGTCCAGCCAGCCGGCGCGGACCGCCTCGGCGGTCTCCTGCTCGACCTCGGCGAGGCGCTGGCGCAGGTGTTCGGCCTCGCTGCGGGCCCGCTGTGCGCCGGTGGCCGCGGCCGTGGCGTCGCGGTAGGCGGCCTCGCCCGCGGCCTGGAGCCCGGCGGAGCGTTCCTCCTCCTCGTTGGCGACGCGCTCGCCCTCCCCCGCGGCCGCGTGGAGCGCGCGTACCAGCTCGGCCGCGGCCGTGGCGCGGGCGGCCAGGGCGGGCGCGGCGTCCCGCTCGGCCTCGCGGATGGCGGCGGCCACGCGGGCGGAGCGGTCGGCGGCGGCGCGGTGGCGCAGCACGGCCTCGGCGGCCTGCCAGGCCGAGTACAGCGTGCGGGCGTCGCCGAGTTCGCGCTTCTGGGCGGCGGCGGCCTTCTCCGCCACGGCGAGGGCCAGGGAGGCGTGCCGGTAGGCGAGCTCGGCGGCCACGAGGGAGCTGCGGCCGCGGGCGCCCTCGGCCTCGGTGACCTGGTGGGCGGCGGCCGTGACGGCTTGCGCCAGCTCGGCGGCCCGCCCGCGCTCCTCGGCGGCCCGGGCGGACAGGCGCCGGGCGAGGGTGCGGGTGCGCCGCTCGGCGCCGGCGTGGATGTCGCGGGTGCGGGCTCGGGTGTCGGCGGCCTCG
Organism: Streptomyces sp. NPDC101118; assembly: GCF_044759445.1. Classification (NCBI taxonomy): domain Bacteria; kingdom Bacillati; phylum Actinomycetota; class Actinomycetes; order Kitasatosporales; family Streptomycetaceae; genus Streptomyces; species Streptomyces sp. NPDC101118. Next base: position 21,369 of record NZ_JBIVZG010000040.1, read on the forward strand.
ACGATGCGGCCGAGGAGGTCGACCGAGCCGGCGGTGAAGTCGCGCTCGGCCATCAGCTCGGCGCGGCGGCCCAGCTTGTTGCCGAAGCCGTGCACGAGGTCGGCGAGGCCGTCGGTGTCCCGGGTGTCGGTGACGGCGCGCAGGAGGAGGTCGGTGAAGTCGGAGTCCTTCTTGACCGCGAAGAGGCCGGCGGCCTCGCCCTCGTCGGCGTTCATCTCGCGCTGGTAGCGGAACAGCTCCGGGTCCAGACCGAGTTCCGTGAGGTGCTCGTTCCAGCGGTCGTGGATCTCCTCCCAGCACACGTCGAGGTGCGGGTAGGCCTTGCCGGCCTCGGTGATCGCGTCGCGGAAGCCCTTCATGGTCCGGCGCCGGCCCTGGGCGCCGGAGGCGCCCTCGACGGGCGGGCGGACCGCCGTGGACTCGGCGACCGGGAGGTTGTCCAGGCTCAGGCCCGGGCCGGGCCTGAAGGAGTACCAGGCCTCGGCGAACTTGCGCGGGTCGTTGGAGACCTGGCGGCCGCGCCACTCGCTGACCTTGCCGACGACCACGCACTCACCGGTCTGGGTGTGCTGCCACTCCAGCGCCACGTGCCCGCAGTCGTCGGCGAGCAGGAACTTCCGCAGCACGCCGGAGCTGGCGCCGCCGAGGGTGTTGCGGTGGCCGGGGAGCATCACCGAGAAGATCAGCTTCAGGAGTACGGACTTGCCGCCGCCGTTCTCCAGGAAGAGCACGCCCGCGGGCGCGGGCCGGCGCGGCGGGCCGACGGGCTCCTCCTCGAAGAACTCCGCCTGCATGGGGGCCGGGTGGGGCACCGGCTCGCCGACCCCGCGCAGGTCGAGCACGGTGTCGGCGTAGCGTGCGCCGGCGGGCCCGATGGAGTAGAGGCGGATCCGGGACAGCTCGTACATGGCGGCGGACTCTCGTGGTGGTGGTCGTGCGGCTGGTGCGGGGGCCGGGGGGTGGGGGCCGGGGGGTGCGGGGGGTCGGGGTGCGAGGGGTCGGCGGGCTGGGGGGTGCTCGGCGGGCGGGGCTGCTCGGCGGGCTGCGGGGCGCGGCTACGCGTGGAACGGGAGGCCCGCGTCCGCAACCAGTTCCAGGTCGTCGCCCTCCGGCGGCGGCAGCAGGCTGGCCGAGCCGTCGGTGACGGGGACCACGCCCAGTTCCAGCAGCTCCGCCATCGCGGCGCTGCCCGCCATGTCCCGGACCTGGAGCTGGTAACGGGCGGTGGTGCGGTACGTGCCTCCGGCGTCGTCCCCGGTGCGCTGGAGGAACCCGGAGTCGGTGAGGAAGGCGACCGCCTTGCCGACGATGCCCGTGGTGGAGCCGGCCAGCCGGCGGGCGTCCTTGGTGGCACCGGTGGCGCTGCGGCGGGCGTAGACGCGCCAGGCCGCCTCCAGACCGGGGGCGTCGCTGGCCGGGTCGGAGTTCTCTCCCAGCTCCTCGGCGCGCTCCTCCAGGCGACGGCAGGCCTGCCGGACGAAAGCGTCGACGCCGTTGACCGTGATGCGGCCGATGTACCCGTCGTCGGCGAGGTCCTCGGGGCGGGGGAAGGCCAGGGCGGCCACGGCGAGGTGGGCCAGGCCGTGCAGGAAGCGGTCGCCCGAGTCGGCGGCGGTGCGGCGCGCGTAGTCGCCCATCCGGACCGCGAAGACGGAGTCCTCGCCCGCGGCCACGGCCATGCCGGCGCGGGTGGAGACCTCCAGGACGACCAGACCGAGCCCGGTCGCGACGGCGTCGGCCAGGCGCGCGAAGGCGGGGTCCTCGCGGTAGCGGCGGAGCAGCTCGGCGTACTCGTGGTCGCGGGCGGGCGCCAGCTTGGGCTGGAGGCCGAAGGCGACGAGACGGGCCGCGTCCGCCGCGTCGGCGGGCGTGACGGGGGCGGGTGCCCCCGCGGTGGCTGCGGATGCCCCCGCGGTGGCTGCGGGAGCCGTGGTGGCTGCGGGCGCCGTGGTGGCTGCGGGCCCCGTGGTGACCTGGTCCGACGGGGCGTCGGGGTCGCTCCACGCGGGGTGCTCGGCGTGGTCGGTCACGGCTGGGGCTCCTTGGCTGTCACTGCTGGGCACGTGCTGGTCGTACGGGGGTGGGTGGGGTCGTACGGGGTCACGCCGCCTCCGTACGGTCGGCGGCCATGCCCGCGGCGTCGAGCAGCGCGGTGCCGACGATGAGGTCGGCACCGCCGAACTCCGGGTCGTCCAGCCGGGCGCCGTCGTCCACGGCGAACAGCAGCCGCTCCTCGCCCTGGCGGTACGCCGTGCCGACGGCCGGGCTCGCGGCGTGCACGGCCAGCAGCGCGACCAGGTAGGGCAGGTCGGGGTCGAGCCGTCGCGCCTCGGCCAGCAGGCCGGACAGCCGGCGCGGGGCGTCGTGGGGCAGGTCGAGGAGTTCCGTCGCGGCGGCGAGCTGCTCCTCGCTGAACCGGCTGTCGTCCGGGGTCGCGATCAGGTCCGGCTCGGGCATCTCGGCCCCGAGGTGCTCCCGCTCCAGGGGCGGGGTGAGCAGGATCTCGACCAGGTCGGCGACGCGTACCGACACCGGCGTGCGCAGGCCCGTGCCAGCGGCGAAGAAGGCGTCCGTGACCTGCGTCGCCTGCTCCAGGGGCAGCGGGAGGGTGGGCGCGAGGAGCTGTCCGTACAGGTCGATGCCGGCGCGCGCGGCGGGCGCGGCGAAGGCCTGCCGGTCCTGCTCCGCGCGGAAGAGCGGTCCCGCTTCGAGGAGGCGGGACTGGAGCTGCGTGTGGCGGCGGATGCAGTCCTTGACGATGTCCACCAGCTCGGCGGCGCGCCGCTTGTTCTCCGGGTCCTCGGCCTCGTCGCGGGCCTTGCGGATGTTGGTGAGGATGGCGTTCTCGTGGCGGTAGCGGTCCGCCACGTGGTCCAGCGCCTCGGCGATCATGTCGGGGACGGTCTGGAGCCAGTCGACGGCGCGGACGTTGCGCCGGGTGGCGTCCAGGGTCTTGCGGAGCGTCTCGGCGAACTGCACGGTGCGGTAGCGGGCCTGCTCGGCGGCCAGCTGGGCGTCCGCGAGGCGGCCGCGGCTGATCAGCACCTCCAGCTTCACCTCGGCGGCGATCTGGGCGCTGGTGACGTCGGTGTCCAGGGCGCCGACCAGGACGTTGACGGCCTCGTCGGTGGTCCGGAGGTAGACCGTGCCGCCGTACCCGGGGACCTCCTCGATCAGCTTGAAGTCGTAGTCCCGGCGCACGTAGACGCCGTCGGGGCCGAAGGTGCCGTAGACCGCGCGGAAGCCGCGGTCGACGCTGCCGACGTTGATCAGGTTCTCGAGCACCCAGCGGGCCACGCGCTCGTGCTCGGCGGTGGGGCGCCCGGGGGCCTGGGCCGCGATGCGCGGCAGGAGGCGGTGGACTATCTGCTCGTGGTCCGCGCCCGTGTCGAAGTCCATGTTGAGGGTGACGAGGTCGATCGCGGCGAGGGCGACCTCGGCCATGGCGTAGACCGTGTACTCGCCGGCCAGGTTGGCCTTGCGGGCGTCCAGGTCGTGCAGCGGGGCGGTGCACGCGAGCGCGCGGAGCCGCCGTGCCAGGCCCTCGTCGGCGGCCGGGCCCGGTGCCGGGGACGGAAGGGTCTTCGCCGGGGCAGGAAACGTCACGACGGAAAGATTAGGCGGTCACCCTGACAACGACCCAAACGGCAGGGTTCGGATGGATTGTTCTGGGGCGGGATGCGGTGCGCACTCGGGGTGGGTGGGTGGGTGGGGGTGAGTGGCTGGGGTGGGTGGGCGCGGTGAGTGGCTCTGGGGTGGGTGGGTGTGTGGGTGTGGTGAGTGGCTGGGCTGGGTGCGACGCGTACGTGGCCTACGCTCGCGGCATGGATTCCATGATCGTAGCTGGCGCATCGGGAACCGTCCCGCGGGTCGTCGACCTCAACGCCGACCTGGGAGAGGGCTTCGGCCGGTGGACCCTGACGGACGACGAGGCGCTGCTGTCGGTGGTGACCAGCGCGAACGTCGCGTGCGGCTTCCACGCCGGGGACCCGTCGACCATGCGGCGGGTGTGCGAGCTGGCCGCGGAGCGGGGCGTGCGGATCGGGGCGCAGGTCTCGTACCGGGACCTGGCGGGGTTCGGGCGGCGCGCGATGGACGTGCCTGCCCGCGAACTGGCGGACGAGGTGGCGTACCAGATCGGGGCCCTGGACGTGTTCGCGCGGGCGGCGGGGTCCGCCGTGTCGTACGTCAAACCGCACGGCGCCCTCTACAACCGCACCGTGCACGACGCGGAGCAGGCGGGGGCGGTGGTCGCCGGCGTCCGGCTGGCGGGAGGCGCCCTGCCGGTGCTGGGGCTGCCGGGTTCGCTGCTGCTGGAGGCGGCGGCGGGTGCGGGGCTCACGGCGGTGCCGGAGTGCTTCGCGGACCGGGCGTACACGGAGGCCGGCACGCTGGTGCCGCGCACCGAGCCGGGAGCGGTGCTGCACGAGCCGGAGGCGGTGGTGGCCCAGGCCCTGACACTGGTGGGCGCGGGGGCCGGCCGGTCGCTGTGCCTGCACGGGGACACGCCGGGCGCGGTGGAACTGGCCCGGCGGGTGCGGCGGGAGCTGGAGGCGACGGGGGTCCGGGTGGAGGGGTTTGCGTGAGGGTGCTGCGGGTGGGGCGCGAGGCGCTGCTGATCGAGGTGGGTTCCGGGGAGGAGGTGGCGGCGCTCCACGCGGAGCTGGTGCGGCGGCGGGCGGAGGGGGAGCTCGGGGTCGTACGGGAGATCGTGCCCGCGGCTCGGACCGTACTGCTGGACGGTGTGGCGGACGCGTCTACCCTGGCGGCCCGGCTGCCCGGGTGGGAGGTGCCGCCGCTGGTGCCGGCCGCGGGTCCGCAGGTGGTGGTGCCGGTCAGGTACGACGGGCCGGACGCGGCGGAGGTCGCGGAGCTGTGGGGTGCGCCGGTGGCGGAGGTCATGGCGTCCGTGGAGTTCCGGGTGGCCTTCTGCGGCTTCGCGCCCGGGTTCGGCTACCTGACGGGGCTGCCCGAGCGCTTCCACGTGCCGCGTCGCGGGACGCCGCGCACGTCGGTGCCGGCCGGCTCGGTGGCCCTGGCGGGCGAGTTCGCCGGGGTGTACCCGAGGTCGTCGCCGGGAGGGTGGCAGCTGGTCGGGAGTACGGATGCGGTCCTGTGGGACCCGGACCGTGACCCGGCGGCCCTCTTCACGCCGGGCACCCGGGTGCGGTTCCGGGAGGTGGCGGGGTGAGTGGGGTGCATGGGCTGAGTGGGGTGAGTGGATCGCCTGGGGCGAGTGGGTTGCGCGGGGCGAGGGGGTTGCGCGGGGCGAGCGGAGTGGGCGGAATGGGTGCTGGGGGTGCCCGCGGTGCCGCGCTTGAGGTGGTGCGGGCCGGTGCCCTCGTCACCGTGCAGGACCTCGGGCGGCCCGGGTACGCGCACGTGGGGGTCCCGTTGTCGGGCGCCCTGGACTGCGGGGCCCACGTGCTGGCCAACCGGCTGCTGGGCAATCCGCCCGGTGCGGCCACGCTGGAGACCACCCTCGACGGGGTGGGGCTGAGGGCGCTGGCGCCGGTCACGGTGGCGGTGACGGGTGCGCCCTGCCCGGTACGCGTGGCCGGGCGCCCGGTGGCCTGGGGTGCGCCGGTGCTGGTCCCGGTGGGCGCGGTGCTGGAGGTGGGGCGGGCGGTGCGGGGCGTGCGCTCGTACGTGGGGGTGCGGGGAGGGATCGCTGTGCCGGAGGTGCTGGGCAGCCGGTCCGCCGACCTGCTCTCGGGGCTCGGGCCGGCGCCGCTCGCCGTGGGGGTCGAGCTCGCCGTGGGTGGGGCGGCCGAGGCTGCCGGGGAGATCCCCGGCGTTGACGTACTGCCCGCGCCGGCTCCGCCCGGTGAGCTGGTGCTGCCCGTCGTGCTGGGGCCGCGGGACGACTGGTTCGAGGGGGCCGCGGAGGCGCTGGCCCGCGGCGGCTACCGGGTCTCCCCGGCCAGCAACCGCATCGGGCTGCGGACCGAGGGCGGGCCGGCTCTCGTGCGCTCGCGTACCGGGTCCGGGGAGCTGCCGAGCGAGGGCATGGTGCTGGGGGCGGTGCAGGTGCCGCCGGACGGGATGCCGGTCGTCTTCCTGGCGGACCACCCTGTGACGGGTGGCTACCCGGTGGTCGGCGTCGTGCCCCGCAGTGCCCTGGACGCAGCGGCCCAGGCCCGCCCGGGGACGCCGGTGGTGTTCGTACCGAGTAGGTAGCGCCGGAGGCCGGGGTTGGGGTCGGGGTCGGCGAGGTGGCCGGACGGCGGCATCGCCTGGGCGAGGGGAGGGAGGTGACCGGACGGCGGCACCACCCAGGCCGAGGACAGCAAGACCACCCCACCACGGCACCACCCAGGCCAAGGACAGCAAGACCACCCCACGGCCACGTCACCTGGGCCCGCCTCAGGGAGGGCGCCGGTCTGGGGCCGTCCGCCGACCGAGGGTTTCCGGGCCGGGGCACCCTGTCAAGGGCGCTACGCGTCGCTGCGCGGTGTCCCGTAGGGGCACCCCTGTGAGGGGGGCCCGG
>NZ_JBIVZG010000041.1:0-25908 GCF_044759445.1 Streptomyces sp. NPDC101118
CAGATCGCTACGCGCTTCGGCCGTCTCGGCGGCCGCCAGGCCGTCCGGGGCTGATCAGGGAGCCCACACTGCCATCGGTGCCGGGTCCGAGCCCTCCCGGCGTCTGCACCCGCGGATGACCTGTCGACAGTTCCGCTCAGCGGATCTCACGGCCAGGCAGGTGCCGACTGCCTCCTGCCGGGAGGCCGCGGCGTGCTTTTCGCCATGCCGGCGGGCGAATCATGCCGGTCCGAGCCCTGCCGGCGTCTGCACCCGCAGATGACCTGCCCACAGTTCCGCTCAGCGGATCTCACGGCCAGGCAGGTGCCGACTGCCTCCTGCCGGGAAGCCGCGGCATGCTTTTCGCCATGCCGGCGAGCGATCCATACCGGTCGGAGCCCTGCCGCCGGTTCCGGGGGCCGAGCTGCGGTCCGACGCCCCGCGGGGGCTCGGCAGGCGGACCGGGCGTCGGCTTCCGGCCGGCCCGGCGCAGAATGAATCCATGGGGAACGGCGAGTGGGCACGGCACTGGCAGTACCCGGACCTGCCCGGCCTCGACCTGCTGCGCGCCCGGTACGTCCGGCACGCCTTCCCGCGGCACGCGCACGACGGGTACGTCGTCGCGACCGTGACCGGCGGCATAGAGGAGGTCGGCCTGCCCGGCGGCGTGGTCAGGGCCGGGGCCGGCGACGTGATCCTGATCAACCCCGAGGTGCCCCACACCGCTCGGGCCGGCGTTGCGGAGGGCTGGACGTACGACACCCTCTACCCGGCCCGCGACGTGATCGTCGAGGTGGCCGCCGAGCTGTCCACCCTGCGGGGGACCCCCGGGTTCACCGTGGACGTCGTGGCCGACCCGGAGGCATCCCGCCTGATCAAGGAGGTCCACCGGGCGGCCGAGGAGGGCAACGCGCTGGCCACGGACAGCCTGCTGCGGGTGGCCGTGGCGGGCCTGCTGCGCCGCCACGGCGGCACGCTCCCGGCGCGTACCGTGCGGGGCGCAGGCGCCGCGGTCGCGGCGCGGGCCCGGGCGGTGCTGGAGGAGCGGATGGCGGAGCCGCCGTCCCTGGAGCAGCTCGCCGCCTCCCTCGGCACGAGCCCCTTCGCCCTGCTGCGGGCCTTCCGTGACGCGTACGGAATGCCGCCGCACACCTGGCTCACGGACGCCCGCGTCCGCCGGGCCCGGCGGCTGCTCGACGCGGGGACCCCGGTGGCGGAGGCCGCGGTGACCGTCGGCTTCACCGACCAGCCTCACCTCAACCGCCACTTCACCCGCATCGTGGGCGTCCCCCCGGGCGCCTACCGCCGCGAACGCACCCCCTGATCCGTTGCGGCTCCCGGCCCCACGGACCGACCGCCGCACCCCGCCCCCCCCCACATCACCGCAGGTGAACGCCGTTGTCGGTGTCGGGGTGCACGATGGTAGGCATGGCCGGATCCGCGCTCGACTCGTTCTCCCCCGCGACCCGCTCCTGGTTCACGGGGGCCTTCCGTACGCCCACCGCCGCCCAGGACGGCGCCTGGCGGGCCATCGGCGAGGGGTCCGACGTGCTGGTCGTGGCGCCCACCGGCTCCGGCAAGACCCTCGCGGCCTTCCTCGCCGCCCTCGACCAGCTGGCGAGCACGCCCCCGCCCGCCGAGGCCAGGAAACGCTGCCGCGTGCTCTACGTGTCCCCGCTGAAGGCCCTCGCGGTCGACGTCGAGCGGAACCTCCGCAGCCCGCTCACCGGCATCCGGCAGGAGTCCGTGCGCCTGGGCCTGCCCGAGCCCGAGATCCGCGTCGGCATCCGCTCCGGCGACACCCCGCCCGCCGAGCGCCGCGCGCTGGCCACCCGGCCGCCGGACATCCTCATCACCACCCCCGAGTCGCTCTTCCTGATGCTCACCTCCTCGACCCGGGACGCGCTGTCCGGCATCGAGACCGTCATCCTCGACGAGGTGCACGCGGTGGCCGGCACCAAGCGCGGCGCCCACCTCGCGCTGTCCCTGGAGCGGCTGGACGAGCTGCTGCCGCGCCCGGCCCGGCGGGTGGGCCTCTCGGCGACGGTCCGCCCGGTGGACGAGGTCGCCCGGTACCTTTCCCCCCGCCGCAGGGTGGAGATCGTGCAGCCGCCCTCCGGCAAGGAGTTCGACCTCTCCGTCGTCGTCCCGGTCGAGGACATGGGCGAACTCGGCGGCTCCCCCGCGACCGAAGGCCAGGACGGCGGCGACAAGCCGTCGATCTGGCCGCACGTGGAGGAGCGGATCGCGGACCTGGTGCAGGCCCACCGCTCGACCATCGTGTTCGCCAACTCCCGCCGCCTGGCGGAGCGGCTCTGCAACCGCCTCAACGAGATCGCGTACGAGCGGTCGGTGGGCGAGGCCCTGCCCGAGGGCGCCCCGCCGGCCGAGGTCATGGCCCAGTCCGGCCGCGCGCACGGCGCACCGCCGCTGCTCGCGCGGGCCCACCACGGCTCGGTCTCCAAGGAGCAGCGCGCCCTGGTGGAGGAGGACCTGAAGGCGGGCCGGCTGCCGGCCGTGGTCGCCACCTCCAGCCTCGAACTCGGCATCGACATGGGTGCCGTTGACCTGGTGGTGCAGGTGGAGTCCCCGCCGTCGGTCGCCTCGGGCCTGCAGCGCGTGGGCCGGGCGGGCCACCAGGTGGGCGCGGTCTCCACGGGCGTGGTGTTCCCCAAGTACCGCGGCGACCTGGTGCAGGCGGCCGTGGTGACCGAGCGGATGCGCACCGGCTCGATCGAGTCGCTGCGCGTGCCGGCCAACCCCCTGGACGTGCTGGCCCAGCAGCTGGTGGCGATGACCGCCCTCGACACCTGGCAGGTGGACGACCTGCTGTCCCTGGTGCGCCGGGCCGCGCCGTTCTCCTCGCTGCCCGAGTCGGCGTTCACCGCCGTGCTCGACATGCTGGCCGGGCGCTACCCCTCCGACGCGTTCGCGGAGTTGCGGCCGCGCGTCGTGTGGGACCGGGTCGCGGGCACGGTCACCGGGCGTCCCGGCGCGCAGCGGCTGGCCGTCACCTCAGGCGGCACGATCCCGGACCGCGGCCTGTTCGGCGTCTTCCTGGCCGGCGCGGACCCGAAGAAGGGCGGCGGCCGGGTCGGCGAGCTGGACGAGGAGATGGTGTACGAGTCGCGGGTGGGGGACGTCTTCACCCTCGGCACCACCTCCTGGCGGATCGAGGACATCACCCGCGACCGGGTGCTGGTCTCGCCCGCGCCCGGCGTGCCCGGCCGGCTGCCGTTCTGGAAGGGCGACCAGCTGGGCCGGCCGCTGGAACTCGGCCGTGCAGTGGGCGCGTTCCTCCGCGAGGTCGGCAGCCTGCCCGCCGAGGACGCGCGGCTGCGGCTGCTGGCGGCCGGTCTGGACGCATGGGCCGCGGACAACGTCCTGGCCTACCTCGCGGAGCAGCGGGAGGCGTGCGGCCACGTACCCGACGACCGCACCATCGTGGTGGAGCGCTTCCGCGACGAGCTGGGCGACTGGCGGGTGGTGGTGCACTCGCCCTTCGGCGCCCAGGTGCACGCGCCGTGGGCCCTCGCCCTCGGCGCCCGGCTCGCCGAGCGGTACGGCATGGACGCGCAGGTGATGCACGCCGACGACGGCATCGTGCTGCGGCTGCCGGACGCGGACCTGCTCGGCCTGGACCTCCTGGACGCCGATCCGGCAGCGCCCGGCTTCGAGTTCGACAGCGAGCAGGCGCCGCTGGGCGCCGCCGACGTGGCCTTCGACAAGGGCGAGGTCGACCAGATCGTCACGGACCAGGTGGGCGGCTCGGCCCTGTTCGCGGCCCGGTTCCGCGAGTGCGCCGCCCGGGCGCTGCTGCTGCCGCGGCGCAACCCCGGCAAGCGCACCCCGCTCTGGCAGCAGCGCCAGCGCGCGGCCCAGCTCCTCCAGGTGGCCTCGGAGTTCGGCTCGTTCCCGATCGTCCTGGAGGCCGTCCGCGAATGCCTCCAGGACGTCTTCGACGTGCCGGGCCTCACCGAGCTGATGGGCGACATCGAGTCCCGCAGGGTCCGCCTCGTCGAGGTGACGACGCCCGAGCCGTCGCCGTTCGCCCGCTCGCTCCTCTTCGGTTACGTCGCCCAGTTCCTGTACGAGGGCGACTCCCCCCTCGCGGAGCGCCGCGCGGCGGCCCTGTCGCTGGACTCCCGCCTGCTGGCCGAGCTGCTGGGCCAGGCGGAGCTGCGCGAGCTGCTGGACGCGGACGTGCTGGCCGAACTGGAGGCGGAGCTCCAGTGGCTGACGGAGGACCGGCGGATCAAGGACGTCGAGGGCGTCGCCGACCTCCTCCGCCTCCTCGGCCCGCTGACCGACGCGGAGCTGGCGGCCCGTGGCGCCGAGCCCGACTGGCCCGAGGCCCTCAGCCGCGCCCGGCGCGCGATCCGCGTCCGGATCGCGGGCGAGGAGCACTGGGCGGCCGTCGAGGACGCGGGCCGTCTGCGGGACGCGCTCGGCACCGCGCTGCCCGTCGGCGTCCCGGAGGCGTTCACGGAACCGGTGAAGGATCCGCTGGGCGACCTCCTGGCCCGGTACGCCCGTACCCACGGCCCCTTCACGTCGGCGACCGCCGCGGCCCGCTTCGGCCTGGGCGTCGCCGTCACCGAGGGCGCGCTGCAGCGCCTCGCCGGGGCGGGCCGGGTCGTACAGGGCGAGTTCCACCCCTCCGGCCTGGGCCAGGAGTGGTGCGACGCCGCGGTGCTGCGCAGGCTCCGCCGGCGCTCGCTGGCCGCGCTGCGCCAGGAGCTCGAACCGGTGCCGCCCGCCGCGCTGGCCTCCTTCCTCCCTCAGTGGCAGCACGTGGGCGGCGGCCTGCGCGGCATCGACGGCCTCGCCCGGGCCGTCGAACAGCTCCAGGGCGCGCCCGTCCCCGCCTCCGCCCTGGAGAAGCTCGTCCTCCCGTCCCGGGTGGCGCACTACAACCCGGCGCTGCTGGACGAACTCACCACCACCGGCGAGGTCGTCTGGGCCGGCGCGGGCGCGCTCCCCGGCAAGGACGGCTGGGTCTCCCTGTACCTGGCGGACGCGGCCCCGCTGCTCCTCCCGCCGCCCCACCCCCTGGAGCTGACGCCCCTCCACCAGGCGGTCCTCGACGCGCTCTCGGGCGGCTACGGCCTGTTCTTCCGTCAGATCGCGCAGTCGGTGGGCCAGAGCCACCCGGAGGCCACCGACCTCGAGCTCTCCTCGGCGATCTGGGACCTCGCCTGGTCGGGCCGTCTCACCAACGACACGCTGGCGCCGCTGCGTTCCCTGCTGGGCAGTGGCCGCACCGCGGGCTCCACCGCCCACCGGGCGAAGCGCACGGTCCCGCGCGGCCGGTACGGCACGCTGTCCGCCTCCGCCCGCCCGGCCGTCTCCCGTACCGGCCCGCCCACCGTCTCGGGCCGCTGGTCCCTCCTGCCGGCCGCCGAGCCCGACGCCACGCACCGCGCCCATGCGGTGGCCCGCACGCTTCTGGACCGGCACGGCGTGGTGACCAGGGGCGCGGTCGCCGCCGAGGGCATCGAGGGCGGCTTCTCGGCGGTCTACCGCATCCTGTCCGCCTTCGAGGACAGCGGGCAGGCCCGCCGCGGGTACGTCGTGGAGGGCCTGGGCGCGGCCCAGTTCGCCATGGACGGCGCGGTGGACCGCCTCCGCGCCACCGCCACCGCCCGCGACCGCGCCGACTCCCCGCTCGAAGCGCGCGTGCTGGCGGCCGCCGACCCTGCGAACGCGTACGGTGCCGCCCTCCCCTGGCCTGAACCCCCGGCGGGCGCGGGCCACAAGCCGGGCCGCAAGGCCGGTTCGATCGTCGTCCTGGTGGACGGCGAACTCACCCTCTACCTGGAGCGGGGCGGCAAGACCCTGCTGGCCTGGCCGGACCCGGACTCCCCGGCCCTGCTGGCCGCCACGGACGCCCTGGCCGCCGCCGCCCGTGCGGGCACGGTGGGCGCCCTGACGGTGGAGCGCACCAACGGCTCCCCCGCCCTCACCTCCCCGCTGGGCCGTTCCCTGGAGTCCGCCGGCTTCCACGCCACCCCCCGAGGCCTCCGCCTGCGGCCCTAGGAGGGTGCGAGTACGGCACGACAGGACCGCCACCGGAGCCGCCGGACCGCGGCGGGATCGCCGGACGGTCAGCGGGGCGGATCGCCGGACCGGATCGCCGGACCGGATCGCCGGACCGGGTCGACGGACCGCGGCACCGGAATTGGGCGCCGGGCCGGGACGCCGGACCGGGCTCCCGGACCGGGCTCCCGGACCGGGCTCCCGGGCCGGGACGCCGGTCCGGGAGCCCGGTCCGGATCGCGGGACCGATCAGCGGACCGCGACGTCAGGCCGGGGCACCGGGACGGGACGGCGGACCGCGGACCGCGGACCGCGGACGGCGTGCTCGGACGGGCGCGCCCGGAGCCACGCCCGCCCACCCGCAGGCCCGCCCCCGTCCGGGAGGACAATGGCCCCATGCCCGAAGGAGACACGGTCTGGCACGCCGCACGGCGGCTGGACCAGGCCCTGACCCCCAGCCCCCTGACCCGCTGCGACTTCCGGGTCCCCCGGCTCGCCACCGTCGACCTCACCGGCCGGGCCGTCCTCGACGTCACGCCCCGCGGCAAGCACCTCCTGACCCGCCTCGAAGGCGGCCTCACCCTGCACAGCCACCTCCGCATGGAGGGGGCCTGGAACCTCTACGCCCCGGGCGAGAAGTGGCGCGGGGGCCCCGCCCACCAGATCCGGGCCATCCTGGGCAACGAGACGACCACGGCCGTCGGCTACCGCCTCCAGGTCCTCGAGCTCCTCCGCACCGCCGAGGAGCACAAGGCCGTGGGCCACCTCGGCCCTGACCTCCTCGGCCCGGACTGGGATCCCGCGACCGCCGAGGCCAACCTCCTGCGCGACCCGGCCCGCCCGGTCGGCGAGGCCCTGCTGGACCAGCGCAACCTGGCCGGCATCGGCAACATCTACAAGACCGAGATCTGCTTCCTGGCCCGCGTGACCCCCTGGCTGCCGGTGGCGGAGCTGCCCGACGCCGCGCAGGTCGTGGACCTCGCCCACCGCCTCCTGGAGGCGAACCGCGCCCACCCCGGCCGCCGCAGCACGACCGGCAGCCACCGGGCGGGCCAGATGCTGTACGCGTACGGCCGCGCCCGGCGCTCCTGCTTCCGCTGCGGCACCCCCATCCGCAGCGCCTCCCAGGACGACCGCCCCACGTACTGGTGTCCGCAGTGCCAGACGGGCCCCGTCCCCGGCGGCCGCACGGGCACCGGCACCCACGGCCGTCCCCGCCGCACTGGTTGACGGTCCGTCAGATCCCGCCGTACCGTCCCCGCATGCCCCTTACGTCGTACGACCTCACGGGCCGCACCGCGCTGATCACGGGCGCCGCCGGCGGCATCGGACGCGCCTCCGCCCGCCTCCTGGCCCAGGCGGGCGCGACCGTCCACTGCGCGGACCGCGACGAGAAGGGCCTCGCGGAGACCGCCGCCCTGATCACCGAGGACGGCGGCACGGCGGTGGCCCATCCGCTCGACGTCACCGACCGCGCCCAGATCCGCGCCGCGGTCGAGAGCGCCGGCCGCCTCGACATCACCGCCGCGATCGCCGGGATCATGCACACCAGCAGCGTGGTCGACACCCTCGACCAGGACCTCGACCGGGTCCTCGACGTGAACTTCAAGGGCGTCCTGTACGCCTGCCAGGAGTCCGCCCGCGCCATGCTGGCCGCCGGCACTCCCGGCAGCATCATCACCATGGCGTCCGGGGCGGTGGACGCGGCCAGCCCCGGCCTGCTCTGCTACAGCGCCGCCAAGGCCGCGGTCGTCCAGCTCACCAAGACCCTGGCCACCGAGACAGGCCCGCAGGGCATCCGCGTGAACGCCGTTGCGCCGGGGTGGATCCGCACCCCCATGACCGGCCGCCACTCCCCCGAGGTCCAGGAGCAGACCGAGGCGATGATGGTCCGGATGTCCCCGCTGAGGCGGGTCGGCGAGGCCGAGGACATCGCCCAGACCGTGCTCTTCCTGGCCTCGGACGCCTCGTCCTTCATGACCGGCCAGATACTCCGCCCGAACGGCGGCGTCGCCATGCCCTGGTGACCGCCCCGCGTGCCCCCGACAGCACCCCCTCGCCCCGCCGCCGCGCCGCCGACACGCCCGGCGCGCTGGCCAGCGGGACGCAGTGCACCGGCAGCAGACTCAGCCCCCAGCCCCCGACCACCACGGCACCCTCGACGACCCCGGCACTCGCCGGGGCCAGCACCAGCCGCAGCGCGGCCCACCACCACAGCGCACCGCCGGCCAGGGCCACCGCGCCCAGGGCGGGGACCCGTATGCGCCCCCAGAAGCCGTAGCTCGCCACGCCGCCAGTCTCCCGTACGGCCCCGCAGCCCGCACCCAGAACGCCGGCCGCCGCCCCCACGCCCCGCTCCCCCGGCCCCGGGCACACCCCGTCGGCCGGCACCCCGCCTGCCCGGCACAGGACCGCCCCGGCACAGGACCCCCCCCCCGGGACAGCACGAAGCCCCGGCCGAGGTGCGTCACGCACCTCCCCGGGGCCCTGTACCAAGCTCAGCTCACGCGGCTACGACATCCACCGCTTCGGCAGGCGCCTTGATGGTCACCCGCTCGGGTCCACCCGCGACCGAGGTCACGGAAACCGAATTGAGCATCGGGCGTACCGGTGCCGGTACCGGGTCGCTCGCGGCCGCGGACGCGGCCAGCTCGGCGAGCGAGAGTTCATCGCTGACTTCGCGCATCAGCTCGGACATCCGTACGTCCAGCGCGTCGCAGATCGCGGAGAGCAGTTCGGAGGACGCCTCCTTCTGCCCCCGCTCCACCTCGGAGAGATAGCCGAGTGAGACTCGGGCGGACGAGGAGACTTCGCGCAGAGTACGGCCCTGGCGCTGGCGCTGCCGACGCAGCACGTCACCCAGCAGGCGACGGAGCAGAATCATCGGTGGCTCCCTCCTCTGACCGTATAGCCGCATCCTTCACGCCCCACCGTACCGCCTCGCGCCGCGGCCGTGCGGGGAGCGATGTCGTGTTCACTCAGGGCTGCAAACATCAAATCCCCCCGTTCTGTTCCGTATCCTGTGTCCGCGCATTGTCCAGGAGTTCGCTCGAGAACAGTTCGAGCACCCTCCGTACACTCTTCATACGGATTTCCGCGCGGCCGCCGTTCAACCTCAGCGCAGCCGTTTTCCCGCCTGCCGGACCGGCCACGGCGACGTACACCGTCCCCACCGGCTGGCCGTCCTGCGGCTCGGGACCGGCCACGCCCGTGGTCGAGATTCCCCACGAAGCCCCCAGCACCCGCCGCACGCCGTCCGCCATGTCGGCCGCGACCTGCGGGTCCACCGCACCTCGCGCCGCGAGCAGCTCCGCGTCCACGCCGAGCACGTCGCGCTTGACGTCGGTGGCGTACGCCGTGACCGAGCCGCGGAAGCTCCGCGACGCGCCCGGCACCGCCGTCAGCTCGGCCGCGACGAGACCGCCTGTCAGCGACTCCGCCACAGCGACGGTCTGGTTACGCTCCGCAAGCATGGAGAGTACCTCGGCCGCGGTCGCACCCGCACCGGTTTCCCCGTTACTCCCCACAACCTCGGCCATGACTCCCCCGCGGTCAGCCGTCGACGCCCCGCGCGCCCGGCTCGGAACCGGGCGTCGCGTCCGTTCCCGTGCCGGGCGCCTGCCCGGCCGCCGCGCGCTCCGCCGCCCGGCCGCGCCGCCGGAGGACGACCGCCTGGCGTACGTAGTCCAGTCCCGTGACCACCGTCAGCACCACCGCCACCGCCATCACCCAGAAGCGGAAGGTGGCGAGCGCCCCGGTCAGCGCCAGGACGTACATGCCGACCGCCGTGCCCTGCGCGAGGGTCTTGAGCTTCCCGCCCCGGCTGGCCGGGATGACCCCGTACCTGATCACCCAGAAGCGCAGCAGCGTGATCCCGAGTTCCCGGCCGAGGATGACGGCGGTCACCCACCACGGCAGCTCGCCCAGCCAGGAGAGGCAGATCAGCGCCGAGCCCATGATCGCCTTGTCGGCGATCGGGTCCGCGATCTTGCCGAAGTCCGTGACCAGGTTGTACGTGCGGGCCAGGTGCCCGTCGAACACGTCGGTGATCATGGCGACCGCGAAGGCCGCCCAGGCCCATGCCCGCCAGACGGGGTCGTAGCCGCCGTCCGCCAGGAGCAGGAGCACGAATCCCGGCACGAGCACGAGCCGGACCATCGTCAGGATGTTGGCGATGTTCCACAGGCTGGCCTGGTTGACGGCCGCCGCGCCCAGCTTTCCGCCGGGTGCGGGCCGCGGCGCGGCGCCGCCCGTCGCTGATGCCGGGACTCCGGTCATCCGGCCGCCTCCTCGAGGTCCAGGGGCTCGGCGACCAGGTCCACGCCCAGGCTGCCGACCACCTTCGCCGTGACGATACGCCCGGGGACCAGGCCCTCGCCGCTGGTGAAGATCACCTGGCCGTCCGTCTCGGGCGCCTGGTGGGCCGCGCGGCCGGTGGCGCCGTCCTCGTCCCCGGTCTCCTCGCCGACGGCCTCCACGAGCACCTCGACGGTCTCGCCGACGCGCTCCTCGGCGCGCTGCGAGGTGAGCTCCTCGGCGAGCCGCTGCATGTGGGCCAGCCGCTCGGCGATCACGTCCTCGTCGAGCTTGTTCTCGTACGTGACGGCCTCGGTGCCCTCCTCGTCGGAGTAGCCGAAGACGCCGATGGCGTCGAGGCGGGCGTGCGTGAGGAAACGCTCCAGCTCGGCGAAGTCCGCCTCGGTCTCGCCGGGGAAGCCGACGATGAAGTTGGACCGGACGCCGGCCTGCGGGGCCTTGCTCCGGATGGTGTCCAGCAGCTCCAGGAAGCGGTCCGTGTCGCCGAAGCGGCGCATGGCGCGCAGCACGTCGGGCGCGGAGTGCTGGAAGGACAGGTCGAAGTACGGCACGACCTTCGGGGTGGAGGTCAGCACGTCGATCAGACCGGGCCGCATCTCGGCCGGCTGGAGGTAGCTGACCCGCACCCGCTCGATGCCGTCGACGGCCGCCAGCTCGGGCAGCAGCGTCTCCAGCAGGCGGATGTCGCCGAGGTCCTTGCCGTACGAGGTGTTGTTCTCGGAGACCAGCATGACCTCCTTCACGCCCTGCTCGGCCAGCCAGCGGGTCTCGCCCAGCACGTCGCTCGGGCGGCGCGAGATGAACGAGCCGCGGAAGGACGGGATGGCGCAGAAGGAGCAGCGGCGGTCGCAGCCGGAGGCCAGCTTCACGGAGGCGACCGGGCTGGTGTCCAGGCGGCGGCGCAGGGGCGCGCGGGGGCCGGAGGCGGGCGCGAGGCCGTCCGGCAGGTCGGCGGGCGCCGGGGCCGGGGTCTCGTCGGCTTCCTGGGCGTGGCCGGGCAGGGCCACGCCGGCGGCGCCCTGGCGCTCGGCCGGGCTGATGGGCAGCAGCTGGCGGCGGTCGCGCGGGGTGTGGGCCTCCACGCTGCCGCCGCTGAGGATGACCTGGAGGCGGTTGGAGATGTCGCTGTAGTCGTCGAAGCCGAGGACGCCGTCGGCCTCCGGGAGGGCTTCGGCGAGCTCCTTGCCGTAGCGCTCGGCCATGCAGCCGACGGCGACGACGGCCTGGGTCCGGCCATGATCCTTCAGATCGTTGGCCTCCAGCAGGGCGTCTACGGAGTCCTTCTTCGCGGCTTCGACGAAGCCACAGGTGTTGACGACGGCGACGTCCGCGTCGGCGGCGTCCTCGACGAGCTCCCAGCCATCCGCCGCCAAGCGGCCTGCGAGCTCCTCCGAGTCCACCTCGTTACGGGCGCAGCCAAGGGTGACAAGGGCGACGGTACGGCGTTCGGGCATGGACTCAAGACTACTTCGTCCCGGCACCGGCCCCCGCCCGGTGCCCCCGACCAGCAAGGATCCCCCGGATGCGGGGGCGCACCCGGGGGATCACAAGATCGTCCGGCCGGTTTCCGGCCCGTGCTCGGCTCGCGCCGGAGGCTCAGCCGGCCTGCGGGGCGTCCTCGCGCGGGTCGTCCTTGGTGTAGGTCAGCCGCTCGACCTGCCCTGGCTGGAATTCATCCTTGATCTCCTTGCCGTTCACGAAGAGCTTGACCGAGCCGGCGTCGCCGAGGACGAGGTCCACGGATTCCTTGTCGGTGAAGGTCTTCGAGTCGCCCTCTTCGAGCATGCCGTCGAAGAGCAGGCGGCCGTTGTGGTCCTTGGCCGAGATCCAGCTCTCGCCGCCCACGGCCGTCATCACGACCGTGACCAGGTCCTTCGGGGCCTGCGCGATGGCGCTGTCCGAGGGCTCGGCGGTGGGCTTGGGCGGGGTGGGGGCGGGCGGCCTGATGACCTTGCCGGTCTGCTTGGGCGCGGGCTGCGGGGAGGCGGAACCTTCCGCCACCGGCCGCTTCTTCCCGCCGTCCTCTCCGCTGAACACGGTGAAGCCGACGAATCCGATCACGGCGACGATCGCCGCGACCATGGCGGCGGTCCAGTTGGGCCGCTGCCGCTCTGGCCGGATTCGTTCGGCCTCGAACAGAGGTGCGGCGGGCGTGGGTGCCGGCCGGCCGCCGTGGGCGGCGTCGAACTGCTCGATCAGCTCGGTCGGGTCGAGCCCGACGGCGCGCGCGAGCGTACGGATGTGGCCGCGGGCGTACACGTCGCCGCCACAGCGGGTGAAGTCGTCCTGCTCGATCGCGTGCACGATCGGGATGCGCACGCGGGTAGTGGTGCTGACCTCGTCGACGGTGAGCCCGGCACGGATGCGGGCCTGCTTGAGGGCCCGGCCGATGGAGGGGCCGTCGCCGTCGGAAGGACGGTCGTCTTCGGGGGAGTTGGCGTTGCCGATGGACACGAGGGCGCCTTTCGAGCGTGTAACCACCTGCTGGAGGTCCAGTCTAGGGGGGTTACGAAAGGGGTGAGCAACCGGGAGGGTGGACTTTGTACGCCATCGGTATGGCATCGGTATGACGTACGGGGTCCTCCGACGGAGCTGTCGTAACAGCCCCGCCCCTCTCCCTCAACTTGACGCGCGGCCAAGGGAAACGGTTGCCCCCCGATCCCTTACGAGTGAGACTCCCCCCGGATGACGGCGAGGACTCCGTCCAGCTCATCGGGTTTCACCAGCACGTCGCGGGCCTTGGATCCCTCGCTCGGCCCCACGACCCCGCGCGATTCCATCAGGTCCATCAGCCGGCCGGCCTTCGCGAAGCCCACCCGCAGCTTGCGCTGGAGCATGGAGGTCGAGCCGAACTGGGTGGAGACCACCAGCTCCGCCGCCTGGCACAGCAGGTCGAGGTCGTCGCCGATCTCCTCGTCGATCTCCTTCTTCTGCTTCTGCCCGACCGTGACGTCGTCCCGGAACACCGGCGCCATCTGGTCCTTGCAGTGCTGCACCACCGCGGCCACCTCGGCCTCGGTGACGAACGCGCCCTGCAGCCGGACCGGCTTGTTCGCGCCCATCGGCAGGAACAGGCCGTCACCCTTGCCGATGAGCTTCTCCGCGCCCGGCTGGTCGAGGATGACCCGGCTGTCGGCCAGCGAGGAGGTGGCGAAGGCCAGCCGCGAGGGCACGTTCGCCTTGATGAGGCCGGTGACCACGTCCACCGAGGGCCGCTGGGTGGCGAGCACCAGGTGGATGCCGGCCGCGCGGGCCAGCTGGGTGATGCGGACGATCGCGTCCTCGACGTCCCGCGGGGCGACCATCATCAGGTCGGCCAGCTCGTCGACGATCACCAGCAGGTACGGGTAGGGGCTCAGCTCCCGCTCGCTGCCCGGGGGCAGCTTCACCTTGCCGTTGCGGATCGCCTCGTTGAAGTCGTCGATGTGCCGGAAGCCGAAGGCCGCCAGGTCGTCGTACCGCAGGTCCATCTCGCGGACCACCCACTGGAGGGCCTCGGCGGCGCGCTTGGGGTTGGTGATGATCGGCGTGATCAGGTGCGGGATGCCCTCGTACGCGGTGAGCTCCACCCGCTTGGGGTCGACCAGCACCATCCGGACATCCTCGGGCGTGGCGCGGACCATGACCGAGGTGATCAGGCAGTTGATGCAGGAGGACTTTCCGGAGCCGGTGGCGCCGGCCACGAGCACGTGCGGCATCTTCGCGAGGTTGGCCATCACGTAGCCGCCCTCGACGTCCTTGCCGAGCGCCACCAGCATCGGGTGGTCGTCCTCCGCCGAGTCGGCCAGGCGCAGGACGTCGCCCAGGTTGACCATCTCGCGGTCGGTGTTCGGGATCTCGATGCCGACCGCCGACTTGCCCGGGATCGGGCTGATGATCCGGACGTCGGGGCTGGCCACGGCGTAGGCGATGTTCTTGGTGAGGGCGGTGATCCGCTCGACCTTCACGGCCGGGCCGAGCTCCACCTCGTACCGGGTGACCGTCGGGCCGCGGGTGAAGCCGGTGACGGCCGCGTCGACCTTGAACTCCGCGAAGACGTTGGTGAGCGAGGCGACCACGGCGTCGTTGGCGGCGCTGCGGGTCTTCCCGGGCCCGCCCCGCTCCAGCAGGTCCAGCGAGGGCAGCGCGTACGTGATGTCGCCGCTCAGCTGGAGCTGCTCGGCGCGCGGCGGCAGCGGCTCGGAGACCTCGGGCGCGGCCTTGGTCAGGTCGGGTACGACGGCGGGCCGCGCCTCCCGGGCCGTGGGCAGCGGCACGGGGGTGGTGGTCTCCACCGGCCGCTCCGGGGCGACGCCCTGGGTGAGGTCGGCGACCAGCGGCGAGGGCGGCAGCCCGTTCAGCACGGCGCCGTCGAGCGCGGCGGCCGCGGCGGCGGCCACGTCCACGGCGTCCAGCGGCCGGTCCCCGGCCGGCTGGGCCCGGCGGGGGCGGCGGCGCCGCGCCAGCGCCTCCTCCTCCGCGCCCTCGGGGCTCCCCGCAGGGGCGGCGGGCCCGCTCCCCCGGCGGGTACGGGCCCGCCACTGGTCCTCGTCGTGCTCCTCGCCCGTGACGGTGCCGTACGGGTCCTCCTCGGGCGGGGCGACGACGCCCAGCCGCACGCCGAGCTGCCGGAGCCGCTGCGGGATGGCGTTGACCGGTGTGGCGGTGACGACCAGCAGGCCGAAGACGGTCAGCAGGAGCAGCATCGGCACGGCGAGCGGCGCGCCCATGGTGAAGACCAGCGGCTGGGAGGCGGCCCAGCCGACCAGGCCGCCCGCGTCCCGGATGGCGGCGCTGCCGGCGTCGCGGCCAGGCGAACCGCAGGCGATGTGCACCTGGCCCAGCACGCCGACGACGAGTGCGGTCAGTCCGATGCCGATCCGGCCGTTGGCGTCCACCTGCTCCGGGTGCCGGATCAGCCGTACCGCCATCACGCCCAGGATCAGGGGCACCAGCAGGTCCAGGCGGCCGAAGGCGCCGGTGACCAGCATGGTGACGAGCTCGCCGACCGGACCGCGCAGGTTCGACCAGGTGCCGGCGGCGACGATCAGCGCCAGCCCGAGCAGCAGGAGCGCGAGGCCGTCCTTGCGGTGGGCGGGGTCGAGGTTCTTCGCGCCCCGTCCGAAGCCGCGGAACACCGCGCCCACGGCGTGCGCGACGCCGAGCCAGAGGGCGCGCACGAGCCGGACCACGCCCCCGGTGGGGGACGGCGCCGCCTTCGCCGCGGGCCGGGCCGCGGCCTTCTTGGCCGGGGCCCGCTTCGCGGGCGCGGCCTTCTTGGCGGGCGGCTTCCGCGCGGGCGCCGCCTTCTTCGCCGCCGCCGTCGTACGGCCGGTGCGGGCCTTCGCGGTGCCCGCCGTGCTCTGGGAACCCTTGCCGGACGTACTTGAGGCCATGGGGGCGAGGTTACCGGTGTCGGCGGCGGGGGACACGTGTGCCCACCCCTTCACCCGTTCGTGTCGGGCTGCCGGGTGGCGATTTGACGCCCCGTCGGGAGCCGGGGGCGCCGTCGCCGGCGCCGGGTCCGCGTACGGCCCCGGGCGCCGTCACGTCGTCAGGTCCCCGCGGGCAGGGCCGGGGACGTGCCACCCGTACCCGGCTCCAGCGCGTCGAGCGCCCGCCGCAGGCCGGTGAGTTTGCGCTCCAGGTGCGCGGCCGTGGCCACCGCGGCGGCGTCCGCGGAATCGTCGTCGAGCTGCTTGGACAGCGCCTCGGCCTGCTCCTCCACCGCCGCGAGCCGCGCGGAGAGTTCGGCGAGCAGTCCCGCCGACTCCTTCGCACCGGCGGCGCCGGCCTGTGCGCCGCCGCCCTCCAGCTGGAGCCGCAGCAGCGCGGCCTGCTCCCGCAGTTGGCAGTTCTTCATGTACAGCTCGACGAAGACCGACACCTTGGCCCGCAGCACCCACGGGTCGAACGGCTTCGAGATGTAGTCCACCGCACCGGCCGCGTAGCCGCGGAAGGTGTGGTGCGGACCGTGGTTGATCGCGGTGAGGAAGATGATCGGGATGTCCCGGGTCCGCTCGCGCCGCTTGATGTGCGCGGCGGTCTCGAACCCGTCCATACCCGGCATCTGGACATCCAGCAGGATGACCGCGAAATCGTCCGTCAGCAGCGCCTTGAGCGCTTCCTCCCCCGACGACGCCCGGACCAGGGTCTGATCGAGCGCGGAGAGGATGGCCTCCAGCGCCAGCAGATTCTCCGGCCGGTCATCGACCAGGAGGATCTTGGCCTTCTGCACCATGCCCTGTCCTCCTCGCCCCCGAAGGGGGCCTCCCCGGCTCGCAGAACCCGCCCGTCCTTGTGCCGGTCATCGTAGCCCCACTCCCGAGATCGCCACACCCTGTCACCGAGATGTCACTGTCTCCGAAGCAGAAACGCGGTGGGGGACCAGAAGGTTCCCCCCACCACGCCCCGCCATCACTTGGCGTGCATCCACTGCTCCATGACCGTGAGCAGGTAGTCCGGGTCGACCGGTTTGGTGACGTAGTCGGAGGCGCCGGAGTCGATGGCCTTCTCCCGGTCTCCCTGCATCGCCTTCGCCGTGAGCGCGATGATCGGCAGGCCCGCGAACTGCGGCATCCGCCGGATCGCCGCCGTGGTCGCGTACCCGTCCATCTCCGGCATCATGATGTCCATCAGCACGACCGTGACGTCGTCGTGCTGCTCCAGGACCTCGATGCCCTCCCGCCCGTTCTCGGCGTACAGCACCGCCAGCCCGTGCTGCTCCAGCACGCTGGTCAGCGCGAAGACGTTGCGTACGTCGTCGTCGACGATCAGCACCTTCTCGCCCTGGAACGCGTACGTCCGCGGCGCCGCCGGCTCCTCCGCCTCGGCACCCGCCCAGGCCGCCGCCTCGTCCGGCACGCCCTGGCCCAGACCCTGGCCCTGGCCCGGCAGCGCCGGGCGCGGCTCCAGCTCCGTGAGCGCCTTGCGCCGGCGCCGGAACAGCGTGGGCGCCGCACCCGGCGCCTCCGCCACGGGGGCCGCGGCCACCGGGGCCGGTGCGAGCGGCAGCGCCGGCGGGAGCGCCACGGGCACCCTGCGGAACCCGTCGCTCCGGCTGCCCGGCGCGGGCTGCGCGTACCCCTGCGGGGGCAGCTCGCTCGGGTGGAGCGGAAGGTAGAGCGTGAAGGTCGAACCGCGGCCGGGTTCGCTCGCCGCGTGGATCTCCCCGCCGAGCAGCCGCGCGATCTCCCGGCTGATGGACAGGCCCAGGCCGGTGCCCCCGTACTTGCGGCTGGTCGTGCCGTCCGCCTGCTTGAACGCCTCGAAGATCACCAGCATCTTGCTGGCGGCGATGCCGATCCCGGTGTCGGTCACGGAGAACGCGATCAGCTCGCCGTCCGCCTCCCGCAGGGAACCGGCCTCCAGGAGCTGCTCCCGGATCTCCACCGGAACGTCCGACCCGGCCGGCCTGATCACCAGCTCGACCGCGCCGCTGTCGGTGAACTTCACCGCGTTCGACAGGAGGTTGCGCAGCACCTGGAGCAGCCGCTGCTCGTCGGTGTGCAGCGTGGCCGGCAGCTCGGGCGAGACCCGGACGGAGAAGTCCAGGCCCTTCTCGGCGGTCAGCGGCCGGAAGGTGGCCTCCACGTAGTCGACCAGCTGGACCAGCGCGATCCGGGTCGGGGAGACGTCCATCTTGCCCGCCTCGACCTTCGACAGGTCGAGGATGTCGTTGATCAGCTGGAGCAGGTCGGAGCCCGCGCCGTGGATCGTCTCGGCGAACTCCACCTGCTTCGGCGACAGGTTGGCGTCCGCGTTGTCGGCGAGCAGCTTGGCCAGGATCAGCAGGGAGTTGAGCGGCGTGCGCAGCTCGTGCGACATGTTCGCGAGGAACTCGCTCTTGTAGCGCATGGACACCGCCAGCTGCTCGGCGCGCTCCTCCAGCACCTGCCGGGCCTCTTCGATCTCGGTGTTCTTCACCTCGATGTCGCGGTTCTGCTGGGCCAGCAGCTCGGCCTTCTCCTCCAGTTCGGCGTTGGCCACCTGGAGTTCGCGCTGCCGGTTCTCCAGCTCCGCCGACCGCTCGCGCAGCTGCTCGGTCATCTCCTGGGACTGCTTGAGCAGCACCTCGGTCTTGGAGTTGACGCTGATGGTGTTGACGCTCGTCGCGATCATCTCCGCGATCTGCGACAGGAAGTCCTTCTGGATCTGGGTGAAGGGCTGGAAGGACGCCAGCTCGATCACGCCCAGGATCTTGCCCTCGAACAGCACCGGCAGCACGATCACGTGCGCCGGGGGCGCCTCCCCGAGCCCGGACGAGATCTTGAGGTAGCCGGGCGGGGTGTTCTCGACGAGAATCGTCCGCTTCTCCTCGGCGACCGTCCCGATCAGCCCCTCGCCGGGCCGGAACGAGGTCGGCATGGCGCTGCCCGCGTACGCGTAGCTGCCGCGCATCCGCAGCTCGTACGCGCCGTCCCGGCCGCCCTCGGTGCCGATCTCCTGCGCGCCGCCGGACGGCACGGCCAGGAAGAACGCGCCGTGCTGGGCCGAGACCACCGGCGTCAGCTCGCTCATGATCAGCGAGGCCACGTCGTCCAGGTCGCGGCGGCCCTGCATCAGGCCGGAGATGCGGGCGAGGTTGCCCTTGAGCCAGTCCTGCTCCTTGTTGGCGAGGGTGGTGTCGCGCAGGTTGGCGATCATCGTGTTGATGTTGTCCTGGAGGACCTGGATCTCGCCGGCCGCGTCCACGTCGATCTTCAGGTTGAGGTCGCCGCGGGTCACCGCGGTGGCCACGGCCGCGATGGCGCGCACCTGCCGGGTGAGGTTCCCGGCCATCTCGTTCACGGACTCGGTCAGGTCGCGCCAGGTCCCGTCCACGTCGCGTACGCGGGCCTGGCCGCCCAGGATGCCCTCGGTGCCCACCTCGCGCGCCACCCGGGTCACCTGGTCCGCGAAGGAGGACAGCTGGTCGACCATCGTGTTGATGGTGGTCTTGAGCTCCAGGATCTCGCCGCGCGCGTCGATGTCGATCTTCTTGGTCATGTCGCCCTTGGCGATGGCGGTGGTGACCATGGCGATCTGCCGCACCTGGCCGGTCAGGTTCGACGCCATCGAGTTCACCGACTCGGTGAGGTCCTTCCACGTACCCGAGACGCCCGGTACGTGCGCCTGGCCGCCCAGCCGGCCCTCGGTGCCCACCTCGCGGGCCACGCGCGTGACCTCGTCGGCGAACGAGGACAGGGTGGTCACCATCGTGTTGACCGTGTCGGCGAGCTGCGCGACCTCGCCGCGCGCCTCGACCGTGACCTTCTTCGTCAGGTCGCCGTTGGCGACCGCCGCGGACACCTGCGAGATGTTGCGCACCTGGACGGTCAGGTTGTTGGCCATCAGGTTGACGTTGTCGCTCAGGTCCTTCCAGATGCCCGTGACGCCGCGGACCCGCGCCTGGCCGCCGAGGATGCCCTCGGTGCCCACCTCACGGGCCACCCGCGTCACCTGCTCGGCGAACGAGGACAGCTGGTCCACCATCGTGTTGACGGTGGTGACCAGTTCGAGGATCTCGCCCTTCGCGTCGACCGTGATCTTCTTCGACAGGTCGCCCATCGCGACCGCGGTCGTCACCTCGGCGATGTTGCGCACCTGCGAGGTCAGGTTGTTCGCCATGAAGTTGACGGACTGGGTCAGGTCCTTCCAGGTGCCCGAGACGCCCTTCACCTCGGCCTGGCCGCCGAGGATGCCCTCGGTGCCCACCTCACGGGCCACCCGCGTCACCTGGTCCGCGAACGAGGACAGCTGGTCCACCATCGTGTTGAGGGTGTTCTTCAGCTCCAGGATCTCGCCGCGCGCGTCCACGTCGATCTTCTGCGACAGGTCGCCCCGCGCCACCGCCGTCGCGACCTGGGCGATGTTGCGCACCTGCGCGGTCAGGTTCCCGGCCATGCCGTTCACCGAGTCGGTCAGGTCGCGCCACACGCCGGCGACGCCGGGCACCTGCGCCTGGCCGCCCAGCCGGCCGTCCGTACCCACCTCGCGGGCCACCCGCGTCACCTGCTCGGCGAACGCGCTGAGCTGGTCGACCATCGTGTTGATGGTGTTCTTCAGCTCCAGGATCTCGCCCCGGGCGTCCACGTCGATCTTCTGCGACAGGTCACCCCGCGCGACCGCGGTGGTCACCTGCGCGATCTGCCGCACCTGGGAGGTCAGGTTGCCGGCCATGAAGTTGACGGAGTCGGTCAGTTCCTTCCAGGTGCCCGAGACGCCGTCCACCCGCGCCTGACCGCCCAGCCGGCCCTCCGTACCCACGTCCCGCGCCATCCGCGTGACCTGGTCGGCGAACGACGACAGCTGGTCGACCATCGTGTTCACGGTGTTCTTCAGCTGGAGCATCTCGCCGGAGACGTCGACCGTGACCTTCTGCGACAGGTCGCCGTTCGCCACCGCCGTGGTCACCTGCGCGATGTTCCGCACCTGACCGGTCAGGTTCCGGAAGGCGGTGTTCACCGAGTCGGTGAGGTCCTTCCACGTCCCCGCCGCGCCCGGCACCTGCGCCTGACCGCCCAGCTCGCCCTCGACGCCGACCTCGCGGGCCACCCGCGTCACCTCGGAACCGAAGGACTGGAGCTGGTCCACCATCGTGTTGACGGTGTTCTTCAGCTCCAGCATCTCGCCGGCGACGTCGACCGTGACCTTCTGCGACAGGTCGCCGTTCGCCACCGCCGTGGTCACCTGGGCGATGTCGCGCACCTGAGTGGTGAGGTTCCGGAAGACCGTGTTCACCGAGTCGGTGAGGTCCTTCCACGTCCCCGCCGCACCCGGCACCTGCGCCTGGCCGCCGAGCAGGCCCTTCGCGCCGACCTCGCTGGCCACGCGGGTGACCTCGTCGGCGAAGGTCCGCAGGGTCTCCGTCATCTGGTTGATCGTTTCGGCCAGCTGTGCGACCTCGCCGCGTGCGCTGACCGTCACCTTCTGCGACAGGTCGCCGTTGGCCACGGCCGTCGTGACCTGCGCGATCCCCCGCACCTGGGCGGTCAGGTTGCCCGCCATCGTGTTGACGGAGTCGGTCAGGTCCTTCCACACTCCGGCGACCCCGGGCACCTGGGCCTGCCCGCCCAGCTCGCCCTCCGTACCCACCTCGCGGGCCACGCGCGTGACCTCGGACGAGAACGACGACAGCTGGTCCACCATCGTGTTCACGGTGTTCTTCAGCTGCAGCATCTCGCCGGCCACGTGCACCGTGACCTTGCGCGAGAGGTCGCCCTTGGCCACCGCGGTCGTCACGAGAGCGATGTCACGCACCTGAGCGGTGAGCCGGTACGCCATCGTGTTGACGGAGTCGGTCAGGTCCTTCCACGAACCGGACATACCACGCACCTGGGCCTGGCCGCCGAGCTTGCCCTCGGTGCCCACCTCCAGCGCGACGCGGGTCACCTCGTCCGTGAACGCCGACAGCTGGTCGACCAGGTTGTTGACCGTACGGCCGACCTTCAGGAACTCCCCGCGCAGCGGGTGCCCGACCCCCTCGGCCGTCTGCGTCCGCAGGTCCATCCGCTGCGCCAGGTCGCCCTCGGCCACCGCCGACAGCACCCGCCCGACCTCGGACACCGGCCGCGCCAGGTCCTCCACCAGCTGGTTCGACGCGTCGATCGCGGCCGCCCAGGAGCCCTCGCAGGCCCCCGTCTCCAGCCGCTCGCTCAGCTTGCCCTCGCGGCCCACCATGCGCCGCACGCGGGCGATCTCCCCGGTCAGGTGGAGGTTCCGGTCCGCGACCTCGTTGTAGACGGCGGCGATCTCCGCCATCACCCCGTCGCCGGAGACCGTCAGCCGCTTGCGGAAGTTCCCGTCCCGCATGGAGACGAGCGCGGTCAGCAGCCTGTTCAGCGCGGCCGAGTCCACTTCCGTGGTCCCGCCCCGCCGCGGCCGCCCGCTCTTCCCCCGCGTACTGGCCCTCCGCGCCGCCACGCCAGACTCCACCGTGTCCCTCCCGAAAGGGTTCGTGCTCTACCCGGGTCTGCCCTTGCCAAGCCTTCCCAGTGTTTCACCATGGCCGAACACGGCCATAAAACTTCGGCACCTTCGCACGGGACCCGCACCCTGCGGGTGGAATACCAGCAGTCCGCGCCCGCCCTGCCCGCGAAGGTAAGTAACCTGGCATCCGACTGTCCAACCGCCCCGGTCCGCCCGGCAGGGGACGGTGGCTCCGAGACGACCGGGCACGGAGGAATGGTCCGATGGCGGAGCCGGGCATCGCGACACGATCGAGGAGCGCTGTGATCACGGCCCGGGCCGCTGCCAGCTTCGACCCCGTAGGGCGTTCGGTCGCCACGGCCCGCGCGTTCGTCCGGGACACGCTCCAGGGCTGGGGCTTCTCCGACATCGTCGACGACGCGGTCGTGCTGACCAGCGAACTCGTCACCAACGCCGTGATCCACGCCGGCACCCGCGCCGACGTCCTGTGCCTGCGCTCCGCCGACGGCGTCCGCGTCGAGGTCGCCGACCGCTATCCCGAGCGCGAGGTGCCCCTCCGCCACCCGGACCGCCCCTACGCCTCCCCCGACCACGAGGGCGGCCGAGGGCTGATGCTGTGCGCCGCCATGGCCAGCCGGTGGGGCGTCGAGTACGAATCGGCCAGCAAACACGTCTGGTTCCAGCTCGACCTGCCGGCCCGCCCGGTCGGCACCCGCTCCGCGGGCCCCGCGATCCCCGACGCACAACTGCCGGTCGCCGACCGGCGCGTACGCGTCGCCGTCCTCCAGATCGACGCCGGCGCCCGCATCTCCGCCTGGAACGAGGACGCCGAGCAGATCTTCGGCTACCCCGCCGAGAAGGTCACCGGCCGCCCCCTCGCCGACTTCGCCGCCTGGCCCCACACCCCCGGCACGGGCACCGGCATCGCCGAGGCCCTGCGCCTGTCCCGCTGGGAGGGCAGCTACGGCCTCCGCGGCGCCGACGGCCGCGTGATCCCCGTCTACGCCTCGCACCTGCGCGTCCGCGACGCGGCCGGCGAGCCCTCCACGGTCTGCCTGCTCGTCCACGACAACGAGCGCGCCGTGCTCCAGTCCCCCGCCCGCGCCGCCTCGCCCGCCGCCGACCCGGCCCAGCTCTCGGAGTCGCGCACGACGGACCCCTTCGAGGTCTTCATCGGCTCCCCGGCCCCCGACGACCTCGACAGCCTCCTCCAGCGCACCGTCGAGCGCGCCCGGGACATGCTCGACGCCGACGCCGCCTTCCTCCTCCTCGCCACCGACGACGAGACGGAGCTGGAGGTCCGCGCCACCACCGGACTCCCCTCCACCCGCCAGCGGTTCGCCCGCGTGCCC
This sequence comes from Streptomyces sp. NPDC101118, assembly GCF_044759445.1. Classification (NCBI taxonomy): domain Bacteria; kingdom Bacillati; phylum Actinomycetota; class Actinomycetes; order Kitasatosporales; family Streptomycetaceae; genus Streptomyces; species Streptomyces sp. NPDC101118. The sequence continues at coordinate 23,577 of NZ_JBIVZG010000041.1, forward strand.
GTCGAGGCCGGCACCAGCCGCTACGGCTCCGCCCGCATGCCCGCCGTCCACGAGGACCTCACCGCCGTGCCCGGCGCCGTACCGCTCCTCAACGGCACCGGCATGCGCTCGGCGGTCACCGTGCCGCTCAAGGTCGAGGGCAGGCTGACCGGTTCGCTGGGCGTCGCCGCGGAAACCGCCGCCCGTTACTCGAACGAGGAGGCCCTGCGCCTCCAGTTCGCCGCCGACCGCATCGCCCTCGCCGTCGAATCGGCCCGCCTGGGCGAGCTGGAGCGGCTGCGCCGCGGCTCGCTCTCCTTCCTCGTCGAGGCCTCCGACCTGCTGGCCGGCACCCTCGACCGGGACCAGACACTGGCGCTGATGGCCCAGATGACGGTCCCCACGCTGGCCACCTGGTGTGCCGTCTACACGATCGCCGACCAGGCCTCGGACCCGTACCTGGCGTACGTCCTGCACGAGGACGAGGAGCTCATCGACGGTCTCAAGTCCCTGCTGTCGCGCATCGATCCGCCCGAGCCCGGCACCGACCAGACGGTCCGCCCCTGGAACGCCCCGGCGCAGGCGGCTCACGACGCGGCCCTGCGCACGTCCATGCGCGCGGTCGGCCTGGGCTCGCCCTCGGACTACACCTCCGGCATCGGCACCACCCTGGCGACGGCCGCGGCGGTCGGCGGCGAGACGGTCGTCCTGCCGCTGATGGCACGCAACCGCGTGATCGGCATGCTGACCCTGGGCAAGCCGGCCGACGAGCACTTCCGCCAGGAGATCCTCGAACTGGCCGAGGACCTGTCCCGCCGGGCAGCGCTGGCCCTCGACAACGCCCGGCTCTACTCGGAGCGCATGGCCATCAGCCGCTCGCTCCAGCGCAGCCTGCTGCCCCCGAGCCAGCCCGCCATCCCCGGCATGGAGGTCGAGGTCATCTACCGCGCCGCCGGCGAGGGCAACGAGGTGGGCGGCGACTTCTACGACGTCTTCCCCATCCGCGACGGCTCGTACGGCTTCGCCATCGGCGACGTCTGCGGTACGGGACCCGAGGCCGCGGCCGTCACGGGCCTCGCACGGCACGCCCTGCGTCTGCTGGCCCGCGAGGGCCTCGGCGGCCCGGCGGTACTGCAGCGCCTGAACGCCGCGATCCTCGACGAGGGCGCCCGCAGCCGCTTCCTGACCCTGCTCTACGGCGAACTCCGTCCGCTCCAGGACGGCGGGGCGGCCCTGAAGCTGGTCTGCGCCGGCCACCCGCTCCCGCTGCGCCTGCGCCCGAACGGCGAGGTGGAGCCCGCTGCCGAGCCGCAGCCGCTGCTGGGCGTCATGGACGACCTGGAGCTGTACGAGGAGACCCTCACCCTGGAGCCGGGCGACGTCCTGCTCTGCGTCACGGACGGCGTGACCGAGCGCCGCGAAGGCACCCGCATGCTGGGCGACGACGGCCTCACGGACGTCCTGACCACGTGTACAGGGCTCACGGCCGGCGCCGTCGCTTCCCGGGTCCTCCGGGCGGTGGAACGCTTCGCCGCCGAGCCGGCCTCCGACGACATGGCCATCCTGGCGTTCCGCGTCCCGGAACCCCGCCAGGGCGACTGACCCGCCGGGAAAACCCTGGCCGCCGCAGCCCGCCGTGTGGTCAACTCACCGCCGTGGAAACTGTCTTCACGAGTGTGGTGGCCGTAGCGGGCACCTTGATCGGATCCATGACCACGTACTTGTTCCAACGGCGTACGGCCGGCCGCGCGGAGGACGTGGCCCGTTCGGAACGCCTCCGCCAGGAACTCATCACCGCGTACAGCGGGTACGCCGGCGCGGTGACGGAACTCAAACGCGCGAAGATCACTCTCTGGTTCCGCCGCCGGCACGAGCCGCGCGACCACGAGGCCCTGCTGGCGGCCCACATCGACAGTGACCGCCTGGGCGCCGCGGTCGAGACTGCGGCCTTCCGACTCCAGTTGGTCGCGGACGACCCGGAGCTGCGCCGGCTGATGGAGGGCATATCCGAGAAGCTCAGCGAGATCACCCGTGCGGCTGACCCCCAAGTGCTCATCGCGATCGAGCGGCGCTTCGAGGACGCGGTCCGCACCTTCATCACCGAAGCCTCGACCCGCCTCCCCTGACTGACTTCGGAAAACAAAAAAGGCCCCCGCCATCAGGCGGGGGCCTTTTCTCTTGGAGCCCTTTAACGGAATCGAACCGTTGACCTTCTCCTTACCATGGAGACGCTCTACCGACTGAGCTAAAAGGGCGGGTTGTTCGGCGGCGTCCTACTCTCCCACAGGGTCCCCCCTGCAGTACCATCGGCGCTGAAAGGCTTAGCTTCCGGGTTCGAAATGTAACCGGGCGT
>NZ_JBIVZG010000042.1:0-4867 GCF_044759445.1 Streptomyces sp. NPDC101118
GGGGGACACCTCAGGCCTGACGGTGCCGGGTGCGACTCCCCGCACCAAAGCGAGCCCCCGCCCCACGGGGCGGACGCGACAGCGTCCGTAGGCCCGCTGCTCGTCTCGGCGGCCTCCGGGCCGTCTGTGCCCGTTCATAAGCCGCCACCGATCGCTACGCGCTTCGGCCGTCTCGGCGGCCGCCAGGCCGTCCGGGGCTGATGAGGGAGCCCACACTGCCATCGGTGCCGGGCCCGAGCCCTGCCGGCGTCTGGACCCGCGGATCACCTGTCGACAGTTCCGCTCAGCGGATCTCACGGCCCGGTAGGTGCCGGTTGACTCCTGCCGGGAGGCCGCGGCGTGCTTTTCGCCATGCCGGCGGGCGAATCATGCCGGTCCGAGCCCTCCCGGCGTCTGCACCCGCGGATGACCTGCCCACAGTTCCGCTCAGCGGACCTCACGACCCGACAGGCGCCGGCTCCCCGTCTCACGACGCCGACATGTCCAGCCAGCCCGCGTACGGTTTCAGCGAGCCTGCCGAGGGGGCGCCCGCGGCCTGCATGTCGCCGTACGCCGTGCGGCGCAGTTGGACTGCGAGGTCTTCCAGGGCCCGGGCCGCCGCCAGCTCGTCGCCCACCGCGGGGATGTCGGTGTCCTGGGGCGCGCACCTGGCCGTGCCGTGGCCCGTGAGCGTGGCGGTGCCGGTGTCGACCTCCAGGCTGGCGCTGGTCGTGCCCTGGTCCTCCAGGAGCGAGAGGCGGACCTGCCATTCGACCGTGTGTGACATGGCTTCCTCCAGCGGCGCGGGCCGGGTGGGCCCGGCGCTTCGCGCCCTGCGTCCATTGTCGCCGTCCGGCGGCGATGACGTAGCGTGAAGGCGTCCGTACGACTGCGTCCTCAGGAAACCGAATGACCGCGACCCTGCCCCCGTGCCCCCAGTGCTCCAGCGAGTACACCTACGAGATGAACTCCCTCATGGTCTGCCCCGAGTGCGGGCACGAGTGGGTGCCGGGCGAGGCCGGGGCCGCGGAGGAGCGGGTGGTGCGGGACTCCGTCGGGAACGTCCTGCACGACGGTGACAGCGTGACCGTGGTCAAGGCCCTGAAGGTCAAGGGCAGCGCCTCGGGGATCAAGGCGGGGACGAAGGTGCGGAACATCCGGCTGGTCGACGGGGTCGACGGGCACGACATCGACTGCCGGATCGAGGGGTTCGGTGCGATGCAGCTGAAGTCCAGCGTGGTCAAGAAGGTGTGAGCGGGCGCGTGAAGTAGGTCCGGTGGGGACCCTCGGGTGGGCCGTTCGGCCCATTACGTGGCGAGGCCCCCTGCCTAGGCTGGACGCGGGGTACCGAGCCGCAGGGCAGGAGGAAGTCCCATGGTCAGCACCCTTCCGGACCTCGCCACCGTCGTGGCGCTCGTCGAGGACGCCGCCCGTGCGCCGTCCATGCACAACGCCCAGCCCTGGCGGTTCGTGCTGCGGCACGCGTCCGGCACGCTGGACCTGCGCGGGGACCTCGGCCGGGCCGTTCCCCATGCCGACCCCGAGCACCGGGCGCTGCACCTCGGGTGCGGGGCGGCGTTGTTCGGGCTGCGGGTGTCCGCCGCCCGGGCGGGGCTGTCCTGCGCCGTGGAGCTGCTGCCCGACCCGGCCGATCCCTGGCTGTTCGCCTCGGCACGGCTGACCCCGGGAGGCGCACCCGAGGAGGAGCTCGCCGCGCTCCGTCCGGCGCTGCTCGCGCGGCACACGAGCCGGTTCCCGTTCCGGGACGAGGAGGTGCCGGCGGCGATCGTGGACGGCCTGCGGGCGGCGGCGCTGCTGGAGGGCTGCCGGCTGGCGGTGCCGGACGACTGGCACACCGACACCGTGCTGACGCTGGTTCAGGATGCCGAGCACCGTGAGGACATGGACGCCGGACTGCGGGCCGAGACGGCCGCGTGGATGCGCGGTGGTGGTGCGGGCGAGGCCGACGGCGTACCTGCGGCGGCCTTCGGGCCGGTGCGGTCCGGATCGGGTGCGGGCGTACGGGACTTCGGCCGGGCCATGCACGTACCGGACCGCGGCTGGGCGGTGTTCGAGCGGCGGCCCGCCATCGCGCTGCTGGGGACGCGGGGCGACGGGCCCGCGGACTGGCTGCGGGCGGGGCAGGCGCTGCACCGGGTGCTGCTGCGCGCCACAGCGGACGGGCTGGTCACCTCGATGACTTCGCAGCCGCTGGAATGGCCCGAACTCCGGCCCACCGTACGCGATCCGCTGGAGGGTACGGGGCACGTGCAGATGGTGGTCCGGTACGGCTACGGTCCTCCGGGCCCGGCGTCGCCCCGGCGTCCGGTGGCGGAGGTGCTGGAGGTGCTGGAGGGGCGTTGAGCCCGTCCCGGGAGCACGTTCTGCCCATCGGCCGGTCAACGTCCTGCGGGCGCCCCTCGCCGTCGATACCCTGGCACACGGCGTGAAGTGCACAGGAGGGGCTGGTGGGCGTGGCGGACCAGGGGCTGTCGAAGGTTCCCAAGATGAGACTCGACGAGCTGCTGGAGGAACTGCAGGTCCGCATCGACGCGGTGCGGGGTACCCGGGACCGGGTGCACAGCCTGCTGGAGGCAGTGGTTTCGGTGGGCCGGGAGCTCGATCTGTCGCAGGTGCTGCGCCGGATCGTGGAGGCGGCGGCCCTGCTGGTCGACGCCGAGTACGGTGCGCTGGGCGTGATCGGGCCGGACGGCCGTACGCTCTCGCAGTTCCTGACGGTGGGTCTGCCGGACACGCAGATCGCCCGGATCGGGCCGTTGCCAGCCGGGCACGGGCTGCTGGGCGAGCTGATCCGGCACCCGGAACCGCTGCGGCTGACCAGCATCGCGGCGCACACGTCCTCGTACGGTTTCCCGGCGGACCACCCGCCGATGCGGACCTTCCTGGGCGTCCCGATCCGGGTGCGGGAGGAGGTCTTCGGCAACCTGTACCTGACCGACAAGCGCGGCGGGCTGGACTTCGACGCCGAGGACGAGGCGGTGATCACGACGCTGTCCGTCGCGGCCGGGGTGGCCATCGACAACGCGCGCCTGTACGAGGCCTCGCAGCGCCAGCAGCGGTGGCTGGAGGCGAACGCCGAGATCACCCAGCGGCTGCTGTCGGACGGGCCGCGCACGGACGTGATGGAGCTGATCGCGCGCCGGGCCCGGGAGATCACCGGGGCCCGCCTGGCCGACCTGGTCGTGCCGCTCACGGGTACGGACGGCCTGATCGTCGAGCTGGCGGTCGGGGCGGCGGAGAACGAGCGCCGCGGAGCCGTCGTGTCCGTGTCGGGCACGCTGGCGGGGGCGAGCCGGACCAGCGGGCTGCCCGCGGTGTCGGGGTGTCTGGCCGAGGACGACCGGTACGCCGGCGGGCTGTGGTCGCGGATGGGTCTGGGGCCGGCCGTGGCGGTGCCGCTGGGCACGGGTCCCGACGGGCACCGGGGGGTGCTGCTGCTGGCCCGGGACCTGGGCGGGCCGGTGTTCACCGACGCGGAGATCCAGCCCCTGACGGCGTTCGCCGGGCAGGCGGCGCTGGCGCTGGAGCTGGCCGACCGGCGGCGGGACGCGGAGCAGATCGCGCTGCTGGAGGACCGGGACCGGATCGCCCGGGACCTGCACGACCTGGCGATCCAGCGGCTGTTCGCGACCGGCATGACGCTGCAGAGCGCGGCGCGGCTGGTCACGCACGAGGGGGCGGCGGACCGCGTGTCGCGTGCGGTGAACGACCTCGACGAAACCATCAAGATCATCCGCTCGACCATCTTCGGACTGCGGGCGACGGATCCGGCCTCGGAGCCGGGGCTGCGGGCCCGGGCCGCCCGGGCGGTCGGGGAGGCCGCCTCCTCCCTGGGGTTCGCCCCGCAGCTGACCATGGAGGGTCTGCTGGACACGGATGTGGCCCCGGAGGTGGCGGACCACGTGCTGGCGGCCCTGGCGGAGCTGCTGAGCAACGCGGCGCGGCACGCGCACGCGACCCGGGTACGGGTGGCCCTGCGCGCCACGGCCGACGAGGTGGTGCTGTCGGTGGACGACAACGGCCGCGGCATCCCGGACCAGGGCCGGCGCAGCGGCCTGGGCAACCTGGCGGCCCGTGCCCGCAGCGTGGGCGGCGCGTTCACGATCGAGCGCCCGGAATCGGGCGGCAGCCGCCTCGCGTGGACGGCACCACTGATGCCGCGCACCCGCGCGTCGTCCCCGGCCTGAGCCACAAGACACGAGGGGCGGGCGCGGGCCCGCCCCTCCCGGGGCCCTGAGATCCGCTGAGCGGAACTGTCGACCGGTCATCCGCGGGTCCAGACGCCGGCAGGGCTCGGACCCGCCACGAATCGCCCACCGGCATGACGAAAAGCACGCCGCGACCTCCCGGCACGAGGGCTCCGGCGCCTGTCGGGTCGTGAGGTCCGCTGAGCGGAACTGTCGGCAGGTCATCCGCGGGTCCAGGCGCCGGCAGGGCTCGGACCCGGCACGAATCACCCCTCCGGCACGGGAGAACAACGGCGCAGCCTCCCGGCAGGAGTCAACCGGCACCTGCCTGGCGTTGAGATCCGCTGAGCGGAACTGTGGGCAGGTGATCCGCGGGTCCAGACGCCGGGAGGGCTCGGACCCGGCACCGATGGCAGTGCGGGTTCCCTCATCAGCCCCGGACGGCCTGGCTGCCGCCGGGCCGGCGGGAGCGCGTAGCGATCTGTGGCGGCTTATGAAGGGGCACAGACGGCCCGGAGGCCGCCGAGACGAGCAGCGGGCCTACGGACGCTGTCGCGTCCGCCCCATGGGGCGGGGGCTTGCCTTGGTGCGGGGAATCGCACCCGGCACCGTCAGGCCTGAGGTGTCCCCCCTGGGCGTCCTTCCTGGGGGTGTCCGCCGAGGGCTTTGCCTTCCGGGCC
>NZ_JBIVZG010000043.1:0-1862 GCF_044759445.1 Streptomyces sp. NPDC101118
GCTGTGATGGGTAGGGGAGCGTCGTGTGCCGGGTGAAGCAGCGCCGGAAGGCAGTTGTGGACGGTTCACGAGTGAGAATGCAGGCATGAGTAGCGATACAAGAGTGAGAAACTCTTGCGCCGATTGACTAAGGGTTCCTGGGTCAAGCTGATCTGCCCAGGGTAAGTCGGGACCTAAGGCGAGGCCGACAGGCGTAGTCGATGGACAACCGGTTGATATTCCGGTACCCGCTTTGAAACGCCCAATATCGAATCAGACGATGCTAAGCCCGTGAAGCCGCCCTGGAGACTTCGGTCAAAGGGGAGTGGTGGAGCCGGTGACCCAGATCTGTAGTAGGTAAGCGATGGGGTGACGCAGGAAGGTAGTCCAGCCCGGGCGGTGGTTGTCCCGGGGTAAGGGTGTAGGCCGTGTGGTAGGCAAATCCGTCACACGTTAAGGCTGAGACCTGATGCCGAGCCGATTGTGGTGAAGTGGATGATCCTATGCTGTCGAGAAAAGCCTCTAGCGAGTTTCATGGCGGCCCGTACCCTAAACCGACTCAGGTGGTCAGGTAGAGAATACCGAGGCGTTCGGGTGAACTATGGTTAAGGAACTCGGCAAAATGCCCCCGTAACTTCGGGAGAAGGGGGGCCACGCTTGGTGATCGGATTTACTCCGTGAGCTGGGGGTGGCCGCAGAGACCAGCGAGAAGCGACTGTTTACTAAAAACACAGGTCCGTGCGAAGCCGTAAGGCGATGTATACGGACTGACGCCTGCCCGGTGCTGGAACGTTAAGGGGACCGGTTAGTGACCTTTCGGGGTTGCGAAGCTGAGAACTTAAGCGCCAGTAAACGGCGGTGGTAACTATAACCATCCTAAGGTAGCGAAATTCCTTGTCGGGTAAGTTCCGACCTGCACGAATGGCGTAACGACTTCTCGACTGTCTCAACCATAGGCCCGGTGAAATTGCACTACGAGTAAAGATGCTCGTTTCGCGCAGCAGGACGGAAAGACCCCGGGACCTTTACTACAGTTTGATATTGGTGTTCGGTTCGGCTTGTGTAGGATAGGTGGGAGACTTTGAAGCAGCCACGCCAGTGGTTGTGGAGTCGCCGTTGAAATACCACTCTGGTCGTGCTGGATGTCTAACCTCGGTCCGTGATCCGGATCAGGGACAGTGTCTGATGGGTAGTTTAACTGGGGCGGTTGCCTCCCAAAGGGTAACGGAGGCGCCCAAAGGTTCCCTCAGCCTGGTTGGCAATCAGGTGTTGAGTGTAAGTGCACAAGGGAGCTTGACTGTGAGACCGACGGGTCGAGCAGGGACGAAAGTCGGGACTAGTGATCCGGCGGTGGCTTGTGGAAGCGCCGTCGCTCAACGGATAAAAGGTACCCCGGGGATAACAGGCTGATCTTCCCCAAGAGTCCATATCGACGGGATGGTTTGGCACCTCGATGTCGGCTCGTCGCATCCTGGGGCTGGAGTCGGTCCCAAGGGTTGGGCTGTTCGCCCATTAAAGCGGTACGCGAGCTGGGTTTAGAACGTCGTGAGACAGTTCGGTCCCTATCCGCTGTGCGCGTAGGAATATTGAGAAGGGCTGTCCCTAGTACGAGAGGACCGGGACGGACGAACCTCTGGTGTGCCAGTTGTCCTGCCAAGGGCATGGCTGGTTGGCTACGTTCGGGAGGGATAACCGCTGAAAGCATCTAAGCGGGAAGCCTGCTTCAAGATGAGTATTCCCACCTCCTTGAGAGGGTAAGGCTCCCAGTAGACGACTGGGTTGATAGGCCAGATGTGGAAGCCCGGTAACGGGTGGAGCTGACTGGTACTAATAGGCCGAGGGCTTGTCCTCAGTTGCTCGCGTCCACTGTGTTAGTTCTGAAG
>NZ_JBIVZG010000044.1:0-1034 GCF_044759445.1 Streptomyces sp. NPDC101118
TTCGGGGGTTGTCCGCCGAGGGATTTTGCCTTCCGGACCGGGGTGGGCGGTCAAGGGTGACCCGAAGGGTCATCGCGCAGCGACGCGGAGCGCAGCGCAGCGCCCTTGAGGGCCCGCCCCGGTCCGGAAACCCTCGGTCGGCGGACACCCCCACGCCGGGCGGCCTCCAGGGCCTGTCTCCTTGCAGGGCTATGGGCGCCATTCCGGCTGGTAGGCGGGATGCTCGGCGTACGACTGGCCAAGGACTCGCAGCGCGTATGCCAGCCCGGCAGAGCGGCAGTCCGAGGGGTCCATGGCTTTGTAGTCGTTCGCCAGTTGCTCGATCAGGTCGAGCATGGGGAGGTGGCTGTCGAGAAGAGCCTCGCTGCCCAGGGTGCCGGCCACGTAGGCATAGGCGTGGTTGTCGTCCATGATGCGTGCGACGAGGAACTCCACAAGATCGTCCATGTGGCCATCTTTGCGGGCAGCGCGCTTGGGCGGTCAAGCGGCTGTCCAGATGAGGATGGCGGCGAGGTGGAGTGCGGCTTGGTAGGCGATGGCGAGCTTGTCCGTTCGCATGGCCAGGTCGCGTCACTGCTTGAGTCGGTTGATGCACCGCTCGACGGCGTTGCGCTGCTTGTACGCCTCGGCGTCAGCGTCGGCCGCTGCCGGAACTGCGGCGAGGATGCGTTCCCAAGTCCCATCCACGGCCCACCTGATCAGCCGTTTATGAGCAGTCTGGAACGAGCCGAGCTCGTCCGGCAGGTCCCGCCAGGGAGAGCCGGTGCGGTACTTCCACGCGATGGCTTCCAAGATCCGGCGGTGATCGGCCCATCGCCGACCGCGGACCGGATCGGCCGGCATCAGCGGCTCGATCCGGTCCCACATCGCATCAGTGATCACTAATCGGACGGACACATCCGATCAACCGACAAACCGATCAAAGAGGCACGCTCTAGGTGTGTTGTCCGGGCAGGTTGGTGCCGCGGCTGGCGGGTGTTTGGCCGCCGATCCCGGTATGGGGTCGGTGGTAGTTGTACCAGTGCAGCCAGTCG
>NZ_JBIVZG010000045.1:0-1028 GCF_044759445.1 Streptomyces sp. NPDC101118
GGCGAGTCAGAAACCGTATGGATAGGCGAAGGACATGCGAAAGGTCCGGCGTAGAGGGTAAGACCCCCGTAGCTGAAATCTGTACGGCTTGCTTGCTCATCTCCCAAGTAGCACGGGGCCCGAGAAATCCCGTGTGAATCTGGCGGGACCACCCGCTAAGCCTAAATATTCCCTGGTGACCGATAGCGGATAGTACCGTGAGGGAATGGTGAAAAGTACCGCGGGAGCGGAGTGAAATAGTACCTGAAACCGTGTGCCTACAAGCCGTGGGAGCGTCGGAGACTTCGGTCTCTCGTGACTGCGTGCCTTTTGAAGAATGAGCCTGCGAGTTAGCGGTGTGTAGCGAGGTTAACCCGTGTGGGGAAGCCGTAGCGAAAGCGAGTCCGAATAGGGCGATTGAGTTGCACGCTCTAGACCCGAAGCGGAGTGATCTAGCCATGGGCAGGTTGAAGCGGAGGTAAGACTTCGTGGAGGACCGAACCCACCAGGGTTGAAAACCTGGGGGATGACCTGTGGTTAGGGGTGAAAGGCCAATCAAACTCCGTGATAGCTGGTTCTCCCCGAAATGCATTTAGGTGCAGCGTCGTGTGTTTCTTGCCGGAGGTAGAGCACTGGATAGGCGATGGGCCCTACCGGGTTACTGACCTTAGCCAAACTCCGAATGCCGGTAAGTGAGAGCACGGCAGTGAGACTGTGGGGGATAAGCTCCATGGTCGAGAGGGAAACAGCCCAGAGCATCGACTAAGGCCCCTAAGCGTACGCTAAGTGGGAAAGGATGTGGAGTCGCAGAGACAACCAGGAGGTTGGCTTAGAAGCAGCCACCCTTGAAAGAGTGCGTAATAGCTCACTGGTCAAGTGATTCCGCGCCGACAATGTAGCGGGGCTCAAGCGTACCGCCGAAGTCGTGTCATTGCAGCAATAGGGCCAACGCCTGCTGTGATGGGTAGGGGAGCGTCGTGTGCCGGGTGAAGCAGCGCCGGAAGGCAGTTGTGGACGGTTCACGAGTGAGAATGCAGGCATGAGTAGCG